>NZ_SJPV01000004.1:0-300000 GCF_007860135.1 Novipirellula artificiosorum | reverse complement strand
GGACCGCCCGGTGGGGGAATGCCCGTCGGGTGAGAGCCGCGGTTTCGGGCGAGTCTCGTTGCGGTCTGGAGCAGAAGGCAAGCGGCCCTGATCCGGTCACGGCTGTTTTAGCCTTATTTCGAGCTTACCAACAGAACGGACGATAAGGTAAACGACGAAGCGCGCGATATCGCTCAGCGAGTGCGTCCTGTCGCGCTTCGAGTTACTATTGCATGCCAAAATGATGACAAATGGAGTATGGCACTGCGATTGCAGCACAACTTGGACGCATCCCATTCTCTTTGTCCGAGGGCTATTCGATGAGACGAGTTTTGTTAGCAACGGATGGTTCCAGCTTTGCGGAAGAAGCAGCTTGGTTTCTGGCTCATGTTCCCCACAGCGAAAAATTGCATCTGACCGTGATGACCGCGCTGCAAATGCCGCTGATCAATCGTCGCTATCCGGTTCATGGGTTGATGTCGGCCTTTGCGGACCGAGAACGGGAATTTGCAGAGAAGACGTTTGCGTCCATTGCGGAGATGTTTGAGGGCGCTGACGTCGTGCTTGACTCGGTCTGTGTCGAAGGCCACGCGAGCTCGCAAATCATTCAAGCGGCAAGGGAACGCAACGTGGACCTGATTGTTGTCGGCGCGCAAGGCCACTCCGAGGTTCGTCGGATGCTATTGGGCAGTACCAGTGACGAGGTGGCGACGAGGGCGGAATGCAGCGTTTTGGTTGTTCGGCCAACCGGAATCCGAAACGCCGATCGGCCGCTGCGAATCGCAGTCGGCTTCCAGGATTCGGTGCCGTCTCGCGCGGCGGTCGAGGAATTTTGTGAAACCACATGGGGCATTCGGACCGACGTCCATGTGGTCACGATTGCGTCGTACATTTCCGCGTTTCTAAACGAGATCGTCGTGGATCCCACGTTGGTGAAGGACGCGGCAACCAAGGCGCTCAACGGAGCCGCCGTTCGACTGCACGAAGTGGCGCCACATACGATCGCTCACCTTGTCGAAAGTGATCACATTGGTGAGGGGCTTGTCAAGTTTGCGGAACGCAACCAGACCGATATCATGGTCGTGGGAGAGTCGCCGCACGGCGTCTTGAATCACGTGTTGCTCGGCAGTGTCACGCGGTACGTTCTGCGGCACGCGCCATGCAGCGTTTGGATCGCTCGGAACGTCTTAACCACCGATGCCACGCATACAACCGCCCAGCATGACATCCACGCCGACGCTGCCCCCGAAGGGGTCGAATCATGAAACGGTTCAAGAGCATTTTGGTTTATGCGGACCAGGACCAACAGGAAACGGCGATCCGTCGTGCCATCACGTTGGCGATGGAGAATGATGCCGACTTGACGATCATGGAAGTCATCAAACCGCCATCGCGAGCGACGTGGTTTGTAACTCAATGGGCCGACCCCGCCGAGCTTCAACGCTTGATCGTCGAGGATCATCGGAAACAGCTTATGGAAAGGGCCAGTGAGTACATCGATACAGGCATTGCCATCGACGTCGTTGTGAAGGTGGGGGATCCCGCATGCCAAGTCGTCAAGAAAGTGATTGACGATGAACACGACTTGGTGATCAAGACAGCCGATGGCTTATCGTTGGCTGGTCGGATTTTCGGTAGCGTGTCTCGTTCGCTACTGCGGATCTGCCCCTGTCCCGTATGGGTGCTGAAGCCGGAGGTCCATGGTGACTTTGATCAAATCGTTGCAGCGGTTGATTTGGATACAGACGAACCGGTTCATTTGGCTCTCAATCAACAAATCATGGAGTTGGCGTTCGCGATCGCGGAACGCGATGCGGCAAATGTGCATGTCGTCAGCGCATGGGATTTGTGGATGGAACGATCGCTGCGGCGTCGTTCGGGTCATGCGGAAGTCGATGCCGCGTTGTCGGCTTATGAGCGGAAACTCCGCGATGCACTGGACACGTTGGTCGAGGCGCAACACGGACAACCCAAGAGCGTGGAGGTCCATTTCATCCGCGGCAACCCCTCCGCTGTGATTGAATCCATCGGAGAAAAACACGAGGTCGACTTGATTGTCATGGGAACCGTCTGTCGCAGCGGCGCGGCTGGATTGCTGATTGGCAACACGGCCGAGTCCTTGCTTGAACATGTAACCTGTTCGGTTTTAGCGCTGAAACCCGAAGGATTTGTTTCGCCTGTTCAAGAGCATGGTTGCGAAAGCGGTACGGATGACGAACAATTGCCGTTGATCTAGAACGCCCTGAGGCCCTTTTTTCAAAAGACTCTCTCATGAACCGTACGCTTGTCACCTTGGTCGTCGTCTCGCTTGCTTGCTTCACCTGGCGCTCGGCCACCAGCGTCCCGCCAACCGGTCCCGCCGACCAACCAGCGAAACCATTGGAAAAAAGGGCAAACCCTAAAATAGTCGTCCCGTTAATGCACATGAAGTTGGATCATTCCAAAGCGATTCTCGAAGGATTGACGATGGAAGACTACGACGCCATTCTGACGAATGCGAGTGCCCTTAAAGTGCTGAGCATGGAAAGTGGCTGGAACGTCGTGCAGACCGAAGAGTACACGACGCAAAGCCGTGATTTCCAACGCACCGCTCAATTGATCGTCGACGCCGCGAAAGAGAAAGACATGAGCCGCGCGACGCTGGGGTACGTTGCCATGACCGTTCGCTGCGTCGAATGCCATTCTTACATGCGGAAGCTTGAAGAAAGAAAGGAGCGTTGATTTCAACGCTCGCCGGTAGCGTCAGCCTTCGCCAAGCTTCTAGCGTCGAAACGCTTGCTTGAGCCAATCGGAAAAGGAACGTGACGATTGGATTTCGGGCAACAGGGCGTCGATTTCTTCATCTGTCATCGGACCCTGCTGGCCATCTATTTGTTCGAACTCGACCTTTTCCTCCAAGTCATGTTTCCTTGGGCCTTCTGTGCGTTCGGATTCCGATTCGGCGTCTCCGTCTCGTTTGATCGGATCTACCAAATTGAAGTATTCTTCGGAGGGTTGGTCACTGCTGGGGTATTGACTGATGCTATCGCTCGGACGTCGTGCGTACGGATAGCAATGATCCGGCCCGAGTCTTCCGAGCGGTCCGATGGAGGCAAAGCGTTCTTCGAAAAAGACAATCCCGTGCGATTCGAGAATCGCCCCGGTTTGTAGCTCCAACACGGCAAGCCCTGTGTTGTATTGTGCCAGCGACTGGGCTTCCGAGCTGACGGCATTTCCCCAATCGACGATAGCCTGCAAGACAACGATGAAGTTCAAACTGCCGGTGCGATAACGCTCACGCTGGGCGTCAAGGTTAACGCGAGCGGCTCGGCGGACCGCTTGGAACCGTTCGTATTGTGCATAGTATTGATCGAGGTTTCGCAGACTGACCGCCAACAGATGTTGCATTTGATGCAAGCCTTGTTCCAAGTTCTCTTGGTCCCGTCGCAGAATCAGTTGTTGAGCACGCAGTAGCGCCCGGTCACGTCTTAGCCCGAGCGGCACCGAAAAATTCACTCCGAGTGCCCAGTCGTTGAACTGGCCATCCCCAGATCGAATTCGATTCCCCGCGGGCACTTCTCCTTCCAAACCATTCCAACGATACAAGGCGACACCCTCAAGCTTCGGTCTCGCCTGGTTTTTGGCCAACAGCAGCCTTTGGCGATCGGCGTCCAAGACCAGTTTCAGTTCAATGATGTCGGGCCGTTGCCGTTGGCCCATTTCATTGATTGCGTTCCAATCGATCTCGACCGGTTCGTCCATCATGGGGGTCGTGGGGATCATCCGCACCGCCTCGAAAGGCGGTAACCCGAGGATGTTCATCAGCGCGGCTTGTCGCTGCAGCACATTTGCTTGGGAGACCAGGAGACTTGCCCGAAAATTTTCGAGTGCCACCTCCGTCTGGGCGAGGTCCCCGATGTTGGCATCGTCAGCATCGACGCGCGCCTGAGCACGCTCGAATGCGAACGTGACCTGTTGGACCTGTTGTTCTCGAGCCCACAGGTCTGTCTTGGCAAACACCAGCGACCAATAGGCTTCGATCACACCTTGCACCAATTGCTGAACACTGTCTTTGTACTGAAAGAACGATCGCTCGGTATCGATACGCGCCAACACAATCGGTACCTGGTTCGCTGCGATCCCTGCACCGCTCAGTAGCGGCTGGGTGTAACTGAATTCCGTCGCCGTGCGATCCGACGGATTCAGGGGAAAGGTTCCCGGCTGAAAACGATTTGAGTTGGATCGTAACGCCAATGCTGAGGTGCCTCCCAACAGGTTTTTTTGGGATAGCCCAAAATCGAATCCGTAACGATCGTTGCGTCCCCCACCGATGATCGCTTGAGTCGGATCGAGGGGATCAAAAACCGCGATCGGGTCCTCCGTACGATTCCAACTGTTGTTCGCCTGCAATTGCGGGTCGAACGCAGCTCGCTCTTGGTCGATGCGAGCGTTCGTAATCGCCACGTCATAGATTGTCCGACCACTCGTGCTTGCCGTCACGCCAGTGAGAAACCGAACGACCTCCGAGTTGGCTAAGGCGATGTTGATCGCCTCGTTCAGTGGAAGCTGACGCGTGGGGAGATCCGCTTGCAGATCCGACAACGTGGGCGGACGTGGTGTCAAAGGTGCAGCCACCTGTCTCATCTGGGACGGATCACGCACCTGCAAACGCTGCTGCTCTTTCCGCCAAACCGTCCACGTTTCCTCAGCAAGGTTCACTTGAAAGGAATGGGAAAGAATGATAGCAAAAAGCAAACCGTATCGACCGAATTGCGAGATGTTCATGTCCTTCGGATTCGGTCGATGGTGCCCCGAGATTGATCCGTGCCGGTTTTGCCACTACGACCGGAACGACGGCGTGTACGTTCGGTTACAGAAGTTCGGTTTGTGGCGGTTGTGCCAAATCGTTAGAGTTTGCGTTTTGGCCCGCTAGCATTCTGGGGCAGATGGAAACAGGAACTCCGACACGACTACGATTCGTCGACATTCAATGCGTCCACCACGCGATGGAAGTCGGTCGTGTCTTCGACGACTTCTCCATCACGCAGCACAATCGTCCGCCGAGCGTTGCGTGCGACGTTTTGGTCGTGTGTGACCAAAATCACCGTGATCTGATTCGTATCATTCAGTTCGCGAAACAACTCGATCACTTCCCGGCTGGTTTTCGAATCGAGGTTGCCGGTGGGTTCGTCCCCCATCAAGATCGAAGGGCGATTGACAAGGGCTCGAGCAATGGCGACGCGTTGTTGTTGCCCGCCCGACAACTGGCTGGTGTGATGATAGAGCCGGTCGCCGAGTCCTACCTTCGTCAGCATCTCTTTAGCTCGACTGCGGCGTTCTCGGGCCGACACACCCCGAGCGTACATCAGTGGCAGTTCGACGTTTTCGAGTGCAGAGGTTCGGTTGAGCAGATTAAAGTTCTGGAACACGAACCCCAATTGACGATTCCGAAGTTTCGCGCGTTCGTCTCGCGTCATCGTGACGATTTCTTCGCCGTCGAGCAAATAGCTGCCGTGCGTGGGTCGGTCGAGGCACCCGAGCGTGTTCATCAATGTCGATTTTCCGCTACCGGACGGGCCGACCAACGCGATGTATTCACCGAGTTCAATGTCCAAGGTTACGGTGCGCAAGGCGTGTACTTTGACTTCGCCAAGATCATAGACTCGCCGCACATCTCTCAGTTCAATCAACGCCATCATTCATATCGCAAGGCATCAATGGGGTCGAGCCGACTGGCTCGCCGAGCCGGGTAATAACCGAAGAAGATGCCGACTGCGGCAGCAAACACCATTGCCACGGCCGCCGCTGGCAGTGAGACGATGATTGGCCAATCCTGTGCGGGACTCAACTCGTTGATTAGCATGGTTGCACCGACCGATGCCGCTGTACCTAACGCGACCCCAATCGCCCCTCCGATGCTCGACAACACAACCGACTCGATCAGGAATTGCCGCAGAATATCCTTGCCTCGAGCGCCAATGGCCATGCGGATTCCAATTTCTCGCGTTCGCTCGGTGACACTCACCAGCATGATGTTCATGATTCCAACGCCGCCCACAAGCAGCGAGATACCGGCGATCGCAGACAGCATCAGCGTCAAGGTTCCCGTGATGATGCCGAGCATCGCTGCGATTTCGGTCGTGCTTTGAACCTGAAAATCAGCCGGTTCACCAAGCGGAATCTCATGCCGTTCGTAAAGGAGTTGTCGGATTTGCTTTGTCGCCGCAGTCATTTGGCTTGGCGATCGCGCCGAAACCATTAACGCATGAACGTTCTGCATTTTTGATCCATAGAGCCGTTTGCTGACCGTGGTGTGTGGCATCAAGATCAGGTCGTCTTGGTCGTCGCCAACCATGTTAGCACCCTTCTTCTCCAAAACACCAATCACACGAAAGGGAATGTTTTGAATACGGATTTGCTTTCCGATTGGATTGCTGGTTTGAAACAGCTTTGAAATTAAGCTTTGGCCGATGACACAAACTTTGGCACTGGAGTCCATTTCGTCCAGCGTAAAGAAACCACCCGCTTCGAGGTCCCAATTGCGTACGGTCAGGTAGTCGGCCCCAACGCCGAGCAGTTCCTTGGGGTTTGCATTGGAGTTTCCATAGATCACTTGCCCTCCGAACCAAAGGACCGGTGACGATGCGAGGACCGTGCTGCATTGTTGACCAATCGCGACGGAATCGTCGGCTGTCAACGTCGGCGCACCCGCCTGCTGGACCCCGCCTCGTTCAGTGCTTCCTGGAAGCACCAAGATCACGTTGGTTCCGAGTGCCAAGAATTGATTTTGCACCAGAGTGCTCGCACTTTGTCCAATCGACACCATGGTCGTCACGGCGGCGATGCCGATTACCACACCAAGCACCGTCAGCGCCGCTCGCATCTTGTTTTTCAGCAACGCACGGATTGCGATTCGAAGCGTGTCAAGGAACGTCATTAGGTTTCCTGTCCCGTGACCAACTGATCACCTTCTTTTAAATCGCCCGAAACCAGTTCGGTGTATCGGTATTCCGTCAATCCGGTTGTTACCTCAACAGCTCGCAGGAACTCGCCTTCAACCACCCAGACGTGTCGTTGATTGTTGCGGCGTCGGGCATCCGCTTTCTCGCCAGCCGAAATCGCTTCAGGGTTTTCGTCGTCCTCTTTTTGACTGGCCCAACGAGAACTATCAAGCAGTTTGCGGTCTTCGCTTCGCACCCACTCCACATTTTCCGGGTAGAAGCGCAGCGAAGCATTTGGGATTTTCAGAATGTCCTTTTGGGAATCGACGGCAAAGGAAATACTCGCCGTCATTCCCGGCAATAGTTTCAGATCCGTGTTCGACGCGGCAACCAACACCGGATAGGTCACCACGTTCTGCGTCGAGACACTGCTGAGCCGAATCTGTTCAATCTCGCCGTGAAAGAGTTCATCCCGGTGGGCATCCACCGTGAACTCAACCGGTCGAGACGCTTCTTTCGCTTCTTGAATCATGCCAATGTCCGCTTCGTCAACCGAGGCGAACACATGTACTTTTTTCCGCAGGTCGGGGGCCACGACAAACAGCTCGGGGGTTTGAAATGCAGCCGCCAAGGTCTGTCCCGGATCAATTTTGCGATCGATCACCACGCCGTCGACCGGAGCGGTGATTTCGCAATACTGTAAGTTTGCTTTGGAATTGTCGAGCGTCGCCTGCGCCTGCAACACCGACGCCTTGGCAAGCTTACGCTGAGCCTGCAGCGTCTTGACTTCGAAAACCAGTGCGTCCATTTCACGATCCGACAAAAACGCTTCGTTGCGCTCGCGGAGATTCTGGCCACGTTTGTAGTTGTTCAGTGCTTGTTGTAACTGGCCCTCGACCCGTTCGACTTCGGCTTCACGTGTCGTCAAAGTGGCTTCGTCGCGTTGAACATTCGCGATAAAGAGCCGCGGATCGATTCTGGCCATGATGTCACCCTCGGTGACATCGTCGTTGAAATCGACATTCAGCTCCACGATTGGCCCGGATACAAAGGATCCAACGGAAACTTTGAGTACCGGCTGGATCGTGCCTGTCGACGTCACAAAACGAGTGATGTCGCCACGGACGATTTCGTCGGTCTCCCATTTGACTCGGTTTCGCTCCTTCCAATACCGCCGCACCGGTTTGTACGCTGCCGCCACAGCACCGCCGATCACCAGCAGTAGCAGCATCAGTTTTACCAGGGTTCTCATGAATAGACGGTTACGCAACAGAAGAGGGTACGGGGCAAATCGAGCCGGATAGCCTATCATAGTCAGAAGTCGGTGAGACCTCGTCGTTCTCGCCCTATCGTTTTTGTAACATTGTGTATCTAAGTGTTCTCGAGTTTGCCCATGACAGATTCCCCATCCCAGACCAAGCCCAAGCGGGGCTCGTTGTTGCGTAAGGTTCGCGCCGCGTCCGGGACGGTGGCGATCACCTACGGGATCCTCTGTGCGGGGCTTGTCGCGATGGAAACGCGGTTGGTCTACCCAGGGGCCTACATGGACGCGGATACCAGCAGGAGCTTGAATTCAAGTCCTGCGATCGAGACGGTTCACTATGAATCGGCTGCGGCCGTATCGCTGTCGGGGCGGCTGCTGGAACGCCGCAAAGGTGATCGTATCGTCTTGTTCTTTCATGGCAATGCGACCAAGGCGATTTGGGAAGATCGTCTTATCGAACGGCTGGCCCGCAACTTCAACGCGACGGTGATGGCGGCCGAATACCGTGGATTTGATGGCGCCCGCATCACGCCCACCGAAAAGGGCGTCGTGATGGACTGTATTGCTGCGCGTGATTACCTTTGTCGCCGCTACGAGAAGCGACCGGACGAAATCATTCTGTATGGTCAATCGCTGGGCGGCGGATGCGCTGCGGCCGTAGCAGCCGATGGCAGTGCGAAGGCCTTGATACTGGAACGCACGTTTGATTCCACCGTCGATGTCGCAGCCAAGATGTATTGGTTCATCCCGGTACGCTTGCTGATGCGAAACCGATTTGACTCGGTCGAGCGGTTGAGAACCTATCAGGGGCCGTTAATCCAGATCCATGGTCGCAGCGACGAAATCCTCCCGATCGAGAATGCTTCCCGGCTGTTCGATTCTGTCGGCTCCGAGAACAAGCAATGGATCGAAGTCGAGCAGATGGGGCACAACGACCGGCTTCCCGATTCGGTGCTTCGTAAAACGGTCGATACACTCCTGCGAATGGAGCGGTTGAAGTCAACGCAAATATAGAGTGCATGCGTTAGGCTGCCGTGCCCCCTCGTCAGCACGCGGATGCGCGAATTCCAGCAGCACCTTATGCGGCTGCTTTGACGGCGGCGCCCGTCGCGGTAGAGGTTTGTGCAATAACTTCCTCGGCCAGCGATTGGTAATCGACCGCCCCGTTACTGTCCGGTGCGTACTGAAAAATCGACTGACCGAAACTGGGAGCCTCTGCGAGTCGAATATTGCGGCGGACCCGCGTCTCGAAAAATTTGGCACTCCGATAAAACTCGCGTGATCCCTTGCTGGCAAGAAAGAAATCGGTGATGTCGGTGCTAACTTCGGCTGCCAGCCGGGTATTCGAATCATACATGCAAAGCATCACGCCCGAGAGCCGCAAGTGGCTATTCAAACGCCGAGAAACGACTTCAACGGTACGGAGCAGCTTGCTCAGCCCGTGCAACGCTAAAAAGTGGGGTTGAAGCGGCAAGAAGACCTCGTTGACCGCGACGAGTGCGTTGACGGTCAAGACGCCCAAGCTTGGCGGGCAATCGAGAATCAAGTAGTCAAACGATTCGTCGTCATCTTCAAGCTTGTCGCGAAGGATCATTTCGCGTCCAACTTCACCCGCCAATTCCAATTCAGCCGCTGCGAGGTCCAGATTCGAAGGCACGACACACAGACGGTCGTTGACTCGGCGCCGCGCTTGAGCCATCGAGGCGTCACCACATAGCACTTCGTACATACTTGCCTCGCCATCGATGGCCGTGATACCAAGGTGCAACGAGGCGTGAGCTTGTGGGTCGAGGTCCAACAAGCAGACGCGATGGCCACGATCGGCAAGGGCAGCCGACAGATTGACGGAGCTGGTGGTTTTTCCAACACCACCCTTTTGGTTAATCACAGCGATCGAACGCATTGTCTCTTTCCTTCGTGGGATGAGTCAACTCTTGGGGGTGAGCCTTTTTCCGGGCATCACCGATCCGCTAAGGATCTTGCGGTAAAAGAGGTGCCAGGTACTTTTGGTGTGAAATACGTAACACCTCTTCAACCGTTCATGGCTAAGCCGCTTCTTGGCGGCAATAGTGCTGGTACGCTAATAGCACGTCATACAGGTCCGAGTCGATACGAACCGAGTCATCGGCGAAATCTTGGAGCCAGGTCCGCTTCGACCGAGCCGCGTCCATCAGCAACGGGACGAGTTGCTTGAGCGAGACATCGACGGTCCTTGGGGCTGCGACGCCCGTCAAACGATCAAGTTCTCGTTGTTGGCGGTCAGCCTTGGTGGAGATGGAAATAACTCGGAATTTCGATTCTGGCATCAGTTTTCGGCTATCAGGTTGGTTTCGCGGCGAGGGCCAGGAAAAACAGCGGGACGGTTCAACTCGGTGCTAAGAAAGACGTACACACTTTGGCGTTTCCACGGCAAGGCAAGCTAGGAATGCCCAGCAAAGGATGTCTCCCCTGCTGGTATCGACTTTGCGGGTTAGGAGGGTTGAGCCAAATTCGTAGATTTTTCCAGTTCGCTTCTGCCCGCCGCTCGGCACCGGTTTGCTGCCTTCCTGACTCGCTGGCTGGTTGACATTTCCGCGTTTCGGCGCTATCTTCGCCCTCCGCGGTAGGTCGAGTTGCAATCGGCCTGTGAAACAAACTGCCAGTAGTACCGCTGTGAAACATCCAGCTGCTGGTTTTCCAAGCTTCGGGCGACCTGCTTTGCTGCTGGCGTGGATGGAACGCACGCTTGTGGCTAACGAATCGCACCTATGAATGAGACCGACTTGCGATGACTGTCGATCTAGAAGCAATTGCCCGACGCGGGCGTTGCGAGGAAACGAATTTACGAATTGCATTGCCCTTAATCGAGCAGGGTTATTCACCGCCATTTCTGGCACGTTACCGCCGCGATGAACTCGGTGGGCTCGATGAAGCGAGCCTGTGGGCGCTCGCAGAGGCGGTCGGAGCGGAAAAGATGCTGGCCGCTCGCCGCACGGAGCTGCTCGCCGATTGGAAAGCGACCCCGTTAGCTGATCCGGCGCTCGGTCGTGCGATTGAAAAAGCCAATAGCAAGCGGATGCTCGAACGGCTGGCGCGCCGTATCAAACTGGAATCGAACCAGGCGGTGGATCCAGGGACCAGGTTGGCGGTGCGGGTTCTGAATCCCGAGAAAGGGGATAGCGACGATTTCCAAACGCTTGCCGAAGCGGTCGATGGGCTTGAGAAGGCCGAAGAAGCGATCGGAAATCTTGAAGAATCGCTCGCGCGTCGGCTCGCGGGTGACCCGCGAATGATCAACGCCGCGGTCCAGTGGCTCAGCAAGCACGCTCGAATTCACGTCGCCGAGATCAGCGATCCGCATATCGGTAGCGACGACGCGTCACCAGGCGACTCCAATTCCGGCGATTCTCCGACAAAGGGCAACGGATCAAAGGCCGAAGATACCCAAGAAACGACGGCTTCCATCGTATCGGCGTCGGCAAAGCCGGCTGCCGTAACGGAATCGGCTGCCGATGTTCCGCCAACGGCCGAGGCGGCGGATGTGACGAGCGCTGCCGGCCCCGATGCTGCCAGTCCCGATGCTGCAGAGTCGGAAGCTGAAAGTGTGGACCCCGTTGCGGCCGTGACCGAACCCTCAGCGGAGACCGCGCAACCCCCTGCCGCCACCGAGACTCCTGCCGCCACCGAGGCTCCTGCCGCCACCGAGACTCCAGCCGCCACCGAGACTCCAGCCGCAACCGAGACTCCAGCTGCAACCGAGACTCCCGCTGCAACCGAGACTCCTGCTGCAGCCGAGACTCCTGCGGTGGTCAAGCCGATCACTTCCGCGAAGGAAATCACGGCGAAAAAGCCTGATCCCTCAAAGGCAAAACCCACCTCGCCCAAAAAGCAGAAAAAAGTTTCGCCACGTCAGCGGCGGCGGCGTTGGTTGATGAGCGTGCTGAAACCGCTCGAAGGCAAACGGATCGTCGCAAACAAACTCAGCTCGTTTCAAACCGTCATGCTGGCGCGTGCACTGCGAAGCCAAGTCGCTCAGTGTTCGTTTGAATACGACGCAAACAAGTTGGTTGAGGAACTCCAAAACACGGCATCGCGAATCAACTCGCGACTCGGCGATACACTCCAACACGTCGTTGTCGAGAACGAGGCGGACATCCGCGGGGCTGCAGAAGCTGCCTGGTGGGATGAATTGCAAGAACGAGCTTCGGGACGGTTGCTTGGAATCGCGGCGGACCACCTGCGTGGCCAAGTCAATCGTGGTGGCGTGGAAGCCAAAGTCATTTTGTCGATTGACGCGGTAGGGCCGCGCACGGCAGCAGCTTCGATCGTTTCCAGCGACGGTCGCTTGTTGCATTGTGAGGATTTGCCCTGCCAGCTGTCAGCCGCAATGCGATCGCAGGCGGTACTTCGCATGGGTGAGCTGATCCACACCTACCACGTCGATTTGATCGTCATCAGCAACGGTCCAGCACGGCGTGGCTGTTTGGTTGCGATTAGCGAATTGATCAAGCAATCACCCGAAAACTCGATTCGCTGGACCCTGGCCGATCGCAGCGGGGCGGACGCTTACGCAGGCAGCCCGATCGCGGATCAAGAGATGCGATCGACGCCGCGCCGATTCCGTGCTGCGTCATGGGTGGCGTTCTCGGTCATTCAACCTGCACAGGCGATCGCCAAAGTGGATCCGCTCAAGTTGCGGTTGGGCTCTTTCCAACGCGAATTGTCCGATCACGCTCTGTTGGAAGTTCTTGATGATGTGATCGTTTCTGGCGCGTCGCGAGGTGGCGTTGATGTGAATTCGGCACCTCCATCATGGTTGAGTCGTCTGCCAGGGGTGACCGAAGCGGTTGCCGAAGCGATCGACCAAACACGTCGAAACGCGTTGTTTGCTTCGCGCGATCAACTGAGCACCTTGTCAGGTTGGCCCGAAGCTGCCTCCCTTCGCCAAGCTCTGCCATTTTTGCGTGTCTTTGGGAGCGATGAACCGCTCGATGGCACGCTGATTCATCCCGATGACTATCCGCTCGCAAAGAAGTTGGCCGCTGCTCTCGAAGTGGAAATGCCACCTTCGGCACCCCCCGGTTACGAGCCTCCTGATTTCAGCGAGGAATCCAAGCCGGCGGCTGAGGGATCCGCGGAGGGACAACCCGGAACCGACGAAGCGTCGGCGGCGGGTTCGGCGGACGACGGCGCTGGTTCAATCAGTGAAACCGAGACCACCGCTGCTGAGAAACCGTTTGGCCCCGAGGATACCGCGCCCCAAGAGGCAGCAGCCGAAGAGACAACGGTCAGCGGCGATGCACCGGCGGACGAGGTGGAGCCGCAGACCGAAGCAGCCGATACCACTGCGACCGATTTGGAAACGGTGGATGCTTCATTAAGTAGTGAAGCGGCCCCAAGCGAATCGAGTGTTGGGGATGCCGATGCACCGGAGTCATCAAACCCAGATGCTGAAGTCACCGCGGAGAACCCGGGGCAGTTGAGTGCCGAACCCGATGCGGTTCGCCGACCGCTGCCGGATAAGGCAAAGGTCGACAAGTGTGTCAAGGAATGGCAGATTGGATATCGACGAGCGTACCAGTTGGTACGTTGGCTTTGTGATCCGTTTGGCGACATTGATGTTTCCTATGGCGTGTCCCACGGCGTTTTGTCTTCGGTTCCTTCGCTCAAGACATTGAAACCGGGTGACCAAGTCATTGGGGTTGCTGTCGGCGTGATGCCGTTTGGTGTTTTCGTCGAGTTGGCGCCGGATTGCAGCGGATTGATTCACGTCAGCAAGGTGTCCGATCGGTTCGTCGAGGATTTGCATGAAGCGGTCCAGGTCGGTGACGTGGTCACGACTTGGGTGACCGGCATCGACGAGAAGCGTCGTCGCGTAGCCCTCAGTGCGATTTCACCAGAACGCGAGGCCGAAATTCAGGAAATGCGCCAACAGCGCAGCCCAAGAGGTCAAGGAAACGCTCGCGGCCAAGGTGGACCTCCACGCGGAAGCGGACAGGCACGAGGACGTGGCGGCAATGACTCGCAGCAGCGCGGCGGCGGTCAGCCCGGGGGCGCAAGGGCCGGGGATTCACGTTCATCCGGCTCGGGCGACCGGTCGGCTGGCGGACGCGATCGAGCGCCAAGCCGTGGTGGTTCGGGGCGTGGTGGCGAGCGAGGACGTGGACGTGACAACCGCGGACGAGACGGTCGTGGTGGCGGCCGAGGACGTGAAAAACAACCCGAATCGTATCGCGTCGTCAGCAGCAAACCGGTGGAACCGATTTCGGATGCGATGAAAAAGGGTGCCGAGCCGCTCCGTTCGTTCGGTGATTTGATGCAGTTCATGTCGAAGCCAGAACCCGAAAAGAAGCTAGAACCCAAGTCCGAAGCAGCACCGACGAGTGATGTCGTGACCGAGGCTCCCGTGACCGAGGCTCCCGCGACCGAGGCTCCCGTGACCGAGGCTCCCGTGACCGAGGCTCCCGTGACCGAGGCCGCTGGGGCCGACTCCTCAACCTCGATTGCGAATTCGCCACCCCCTGCTGCGGAACCGACGGTCCCTGACGCCGAGGCGCCTTTGAGTGCACCCCCAGCCGCGGTTTCTGAGCCAGCGGCCGCGGAGGGTCAGCCGAAGTCGCCGCCCACGGATTCCCCTGCCTAAACGAGCCGACGTATCAAGTATGAGTGACGATTTTAACGCAAGGCTAGAGTCGGCGATCGAGCGAGGAAAGCACCGAGCGTCGCAGAAGGTATCGGCCGAGCGGCAGCAAGAATTGACGGCCGAAGAATTGAAGCGGATGCACAGTTCGCTGCGGTTGTCGCTGTCGGAACGGATTGAGAAGTCGATCCACCGCGTCGCGGACCATTTCCCGGGCTTTCGTGTTGAATCGCTAATCGGAGAAACGGGATGGGGTTCGGCATGCTATCGCGATGATCTGCGCATTGCAGCGGGTCGGCGCAGCAATCAGTACAGCCGCTTGGAAATTGCGATTCCCGCTTACAGCGATTTGCAGGTCTTGGAATTGCGTGGGAAAGGCACCGTGATGAACCGCGAACTTTTCAACCGCAACCATTTCGTGCCCATTTCCGAGGCAGATGAAGTTGCATTCGAGAAAATGATCGATGCGTGGGCGATTGAATACGCCGAGGTTTACGCGGCAAAGAGCAGTCTCTAAGTCTTGTCGGTACTGAAACGCGAGTGGGGGGAGGATGCATGGTGAATTCGCTGAAGATGCAGCCCACCTTTCAGGTGGATTTGCCGATTGGCGCCGATGACGCAATCAAAAAAATAGGCGATTCGATCCGTACGCGTGAGTCGCTCAAGTACGCGAAGGCTGCGGGCCATTGCGCGGATTTTTCGGTGGATCCAGCTCAACGCCGTTTTTGGTCACCTCATTTGTCGATTCAGGTTAGCGATACCGAAACCGGTTCACAGCTCTTTGGACGCTTTTCTCCTCGTCCAGAAATATGGACCTTCTTCATGTTCATCTATTTCGTGATGGCCTGTTTGATTTTCGGAGGCGCCGTATGGGGGTATGTTCAGTGGTTCATGAATGATCGTCCTTGGGCATTGATGCTGGTTCCGATTAGCATTCTTGTGATTGTGATGTTGCACTTTGCGAGTTTGATCGGCCAAGGGCTCAGTCGCGATCAGATGGAACAACTGCGGACTCAACTTGACGAGACGTTGTCGCCTTGGCTTCCCTCTTAAGCAACGAACGGACAATACATGTCGTCGCACAGGCTGCCAGCCATCACGGGCTAGAAGCCTGTGCTCGAATCCGACACGGAATAACCGCTCGTTCCTAAAGACTTTCCACTGGAGGATTCGTTGTGCGTTTGCTAAAAGACCTCTTTGACAAGAACCGAGCATGGGCGGCCCGCAGCGTTGAGGCGGATCCTCAATTTTTTGAGCGTCTTTCGCACTTGCAGTCCCCAAAGTATTTGTGGATCGGGTGTGCCGATAGTCGCGTTCCAGCGAACCAGATCGTAGGGCTCGATCCCGGTGAACTTTTTGTCCATCGCAATATCGCCAACTTGGTCGTTCACACCGACTTGAACTGTTTGTCGGTCATGCAGTTCGCGGTTGAAGTGCTCAACGTCGAACACATCATCGTCTGCGGCCACTACGGATGCGGCGGTGTTTCGGCAGCGCTGTTCAACAAGGAACTGGGACTCAGTGAAAACTGGATTCGTCACTTGCAGGACGTCGTCCGGATTCATCAATCGCGACTTGATGAAATCGAAGTTCCGCGAGCCCGCTGTGATTTGTTGTGTGAATTGAACGTCGTTGAGCAGGTCATGAACGTATGCCGCACGACGATCGTTCGCGAAGCATGGAGGTGCGGCCAATCGCTCGCCGTGCATGGATGGATCTACTCGCTCGACGACGGCCGGTTGCGTGATTTAAACACCAGCATCACCAGCAGCAACGAGATGGTGCCGTTCTACGAAAACACGCTCGATCGGCTAGGTCGAAAATAGATTGTTTCGAGTGGGCAACGTCGGACAGAGCGTCTAACTTAGGAAATGAGTCAAACCAAGGATGACGACCACGACGTGGTCAAAGAGGGTAGCCGTGGGCGAAGCGCAGCGATGCCTTTAAGCGAAGCACGGGACCCTGTTTTTCAAGTCGGTGGTTCATCGCGATCGATTAACTCCTGGCGACACTTTTCACGAATCAGATTGAGCCGACGTTCGATCGTTCGCTCCGAGCACTGCATTCGCTCGGCTAGGTCGGCGTTGGAATGGCCTTCCATCTTTCCGATCGCGATTTCTTGCAACTGCCCACCACCAACGTGCTCGTCGCCAAGGAGTTTCAGAAGCTGATCGAAGGATTCGGTCATCATCAGCACCATCTCCGGCGTCGGTTCGTTACCAATCACTTCGATCATCGCTTGTTCATCACCGATGCCATGAATCGGCTGGACCTTTGCCGTCGCGCCCCGGCGTTGACGCTGGTCGTGCCGTCGCTTGTCGACCACTTTTCGAGCAGACATCTTCAACAACAACCGCCAAAGATCATCGCGGCCCGCCAAATCGGGAAAACGTCCCTGTTCGGCTGCCCGATAGAAGCTCTCGAAGACGCTGAGGACGATATCCTCCTCGTCCGAAACGCCACGGTTCTGACCTCGCAGTTTCGCTTGAGTCATGCGAACGAGTCGATCGTAGTAGTGATGCCAGAGCTGATTGGCTGCGACCGAGTCGCCAAGTTTGACCTGATCGATCCAGTGGCTAACATTGGTGCTGTTTGGCATAATCCCTTGGATTCCTCCACGATGCAATGGAAGGTGGTTTGATGCAGATGAATCGACAGTCGCGATGATTGGTCTTCGCCGCCATGTTTGCTTTAACACACATGTTAACGCCCGGTGTGTTGCTGGCGGAGGAGCCTCCCCCATTTACTCATCATGTTAACGGACGCACAACCCGCCTATGCCAAGATCGAACAAACGCTGAATGCCAATCTGCATCGGTGGATAATTTTGCAACAGGACTACGTGCCGCTTCCCATCGCGTAGGACACCCCCTTTCTCTATCGCTAAGTTCAGGGCCTCTTTCTATGCATCGCTTCCTTGCGTTTTTTGTCGTCCTGACCTTCACGTTCTGTACTCCATGTCACGGTGAACGACGGTCGCTTGATCCAAAAATCGACTCGGTCGAGCAGCTTCGCACACACTACAGTGGCGAAATTCTGCTGGAAGGAAACAAGCTTACTTTTAAGCGATCGGGTGTGATTGCGTTTGATCAATCGAATCGCGGGTTTATCTGGAATGTTCCTCCCTCCATTACCCATGTCGTTGTTGGCGACGGTGTGATGGTAGACGGTGCCTTGCATTTACATGGTGACTGTTTGATCGAAGGGGTGAACCGCGAGCACTCTGGATTCTTTGGCACGTACCATCAAGCGTGGCCACAGAATCACGACATCAAGGCATACAAAATTTGTACGATTCAAGGTTTCGGTGACGGTACGATTACGGTCCGGAATTTGACGTTCAAGAATCCACGGGGTTTCTTTATCCGCGGTGGTGATAGCCCAGTACACCTCAGCCAGTGTGATTTCCTCGAGACACGGCCCGGTTATCACAATCACAGTGACGGTTTCGAAGGTGGCCCCGGCTCCACGATCGATCAATGTCACTTTGATGTGGGTGACGATGTGATCAAAGTCTACAACGATGTCACGGTCACCCACACGACGATCGTGATGGGCATCAACTCGGTTCCGATTCAATTTGGATGGGGCAGCTATGGCAGTGGTGCCAAGGGCATTTTTCGCAATGTCAAGATCTACGGAAACGTGGGGCGAGGGCCCGCGGGGGCGACGCTGGTGGCTCGAGCCGGTCGCTATGAGAAATCGGTCGTGCTGGAAGACTGCAGCATTGACACTCCCAACGGTGCCCTGTTTCATCTGCACCCCGAAGCCGCCGATTCGTTGATTCAGGTGACGATCAAGGGCACGCCGATTCGGATCAAGGCGTTTGGCCCGATTTCCACGGAAACGAGGATCACGATCAACGGTGCGCCCTACGCCCCCGATACGAAACAGACTCGATGGGACTATCCCTTAGCCAAGCCTGTGGGATGCTCGCGAGCATTGCCTATCATGAGGCGTGACGCACAGCCCTCTGATGAGCCAATACTCCGATGGTGAGACGCTTGAAACTTCTCGACCACCGGCCTCATGGAGACGGCGATAGCCGAGCCGATGGCTACTCCGTTGCGTCCGCCGGTAGGCCGATTTCGAGCAGGGCTCGCAATCCCTCGTCTTGGAATGACAGCTTGGTCTGAATCTCTTCGCCTGGGCTTAGAATCGCTGGGGGGCTTGGACCTGCTTTTGGTTCCAAGTGGTAGCCGTGCAGCGTCGAAACAAACGTGCCACGTTCCTCAGACCAAACGTAGCGGCCGCCGGCCGGCTCGAATAGCTGTTCACCAAACAATCTTTCATCGACCTTCGCTGGATCTCGGTCTGGGTACCGTCCTCGCAAATGGTTTAAGATCGGCAAATTGCTCCATGCAATCCGGTTCGCTCTTCGGACGCCGCTTGCGAAGTTCACGCGTGCCATGACCTCCATTCCCTCTGCGGTGGTTCGCATCATCATCTTCACTTGCGCCAAAATCGATGGGTGCAAGATCGCGGGCTGATGGGTTTGCATCAAAATGGCAAGGTCGGTTCCCGTGCGGAAGTACGGATCGCTGCCCGTGATCGCAACCTCGTCAATCAACCCCGCCCCTACTTGTCGTGTCAGCGCATTGAGCGGTATTGCCAAGGACTCCATTGCCAGGTGCCGGAACATCGCGCTGCCGGCCATTTCTTCCGACCACAAGCGTTGAAAGTGACGTCCTTTGGCGCGATGGAAATCATCGGGTTCCGGCTTCTCTGTTGGGACCGCATCGACTTCAAAATCGAACTTCGCCAGCACGCTTCGGCTTGGCGTGTCCGGATGACGTCGACCGATGAAAATGCTTCCCGAAATCCGTTTCCCGGCCGGCTTGCGACCGATGATCCGATAGCCCTGCAGTGCATTATTTCGGTGTTCAGGTTCCAGATAATAGGCTTCACAGTCATTCGGCACGGCAAGGTGCGGCGTCGTATCCATCTGGTGAAATGACGCCTCGATGATCGCCGGATCCGAAACGATGTGTGACTCGTCGAATGGAGCAATCAATCGGGGAACATCAATTGCGAATAGGTCGAAGGGTGCCCGTGGGTCTCCGAGGGGCTTGTCAGCAGATGTCGCTGGGCAGCAAACCAGACTGAGGAACACCGTCGTCAAGCCGCAGCAATGGATCACACGCATCACGCCCTCAAGTTGTTTGTGTTTTTTGGGCTCATCCGACCGAAGCGCGCGGAACCCAGACTCAAGGTTTTTTGGAGGTATGGCTCCGGTGTCCAATGATCTCTTAGAAAAGAGTCCCCGACGGTCGGTCGTCCGCCGGGAACCGGTAGCACCCTTGGCGCACCGTCGACCGGGATATCCCTTGTCAAGTTGCACCTCTGCAGAGCTCGACTCCGTTTCTACCGGCAACTGCACGATAACAAGTGAAAATAGCTCCTGCCAGCAATGATTGGACACCGGAGAGATGCCTCGAAAACCTCCTGCGCACGCTTCCGCCGGATGAGCACCCTGCAGTCGTTTGCGAGGCAGCGTGGTCTTCCACCGGCCACGGTCACCGTTGTGGACAAGTTGCTACGCGATCAAATCATCAATCACCTTGCCGCCGAATTGACTGAGCTGTTTAAAACGCCCCGCGTGATAATACGTCAGCTTATTATCATCCAAGCCAAGCAGACGCAGCAACGTAACATGGAAATCACGTACGTGATGCACTTCTTCGACCGCAGTCATTCCCGTCTCATCCGTGGCTCCAATCGTGTGGCCCGCATTACACCCTCCCCCGGCCATCCAAATGGTCATCGCATTGGGGTTGTGGTCACGACCGTAGGCGACTCCACCACGGACACCGTTATCTGGGGTGCGTCCAAATTCGCCGCACCAGACGATCAGCGTGCTGTCCAAAAGTCCTCGTTGTTTTAGGTCTTTGATGAGCGCAGCAATGGGTTGGTCTACGCCCCGAACAAGGTTTCCGTGTGCCCGATGGATGTAGTCGTGGCTATCCCATGATCCGTTGTAGAGTTGAACAAATCGCACACCTTTTTCGACCATTTTGCGAGCGAGCAAGCACTTGCGACCAAAGGGTTCGGTCGCGGCGTTGCCGATGCCATACATCGACAACGTCTTTTCATCCTCGCCGGAGATGTCAATCGCCTCTGGTACTTCCATTTGCATTCGGAAAGCCAACTCGTAGCTTTCAATTCGGGCACTCAGATCATCGTGGCCGGGATGCTCGACTGCGTGCCGGGCATTGATTTCGCTGAGAAGGTCCAAGTTCGCCCGTTGCCGCTCCGGAGTGACACCGGCCGGTGGCTGCAAATCAAGAATGGGCGACCCCTTGGGCCGCAGCGGCGTACCTTGATAGTAGGCCGGCAGATACCCGTTGCTCCAATTGGCAGCCCCTCCCTGCGGATAGGAAACTTCGGGAAGGACCAAGAAGCCAGGCAGGTTTTGGTTTTCGCTACCTAGCCCGTAAGTCACCCAAGCGCCGAGTCCTGGATCACCGCCGAAGCGATTGCCACAGTTCATCTGGTACATGGCGGTTGGATGATTGACGCTATCGACTTGGCAACCGCGAAAAAAGCAGAGGTCATCGGCAACACTTGAAAGATGCATCCAGTTCTCAGCCATGTCCGCGCCACTCTCGCCGTGCTTCTCGAATGGAAACGGGCTCTGGACGTAATAGCGTTTGCCGCTTTCCATCGCCGATTTCTGCACGCCTTCGCGAGTGAACTCTTTGAGGTGCAACTGCGCCAGCGACGGTTTCGGGTCAAAGGTGTCGATGTGCGACGGCCCACCTTCCATCATCAAGAAGATGCAGTTCTTCGCCTTGGCAGGGAGGTGACACTTTCTGGGGGCGAGCGGATTGGGTTTCTCGTCGGCCCTTGCTTCATCGGCAAGCAACGAAGCAAGAGCCACGCTACCCAGCGACGTTCCGAGACGGAACAGACTCTCGCGACGATTCATGTTTGGCATGGTACTTCGCTTAATAGATGTAAACAAATTCATTTGAGTTCAGCAGCACCAAGCAAAGGTCCGCCAAGGCACGCGTGCTGCGATCACATTCGGAAGGCTGCAAATCCGGTTCAAAGTCCTCGATGGCATAGCGAGTTTCGACAAAGGTGAAGTTCTCGCCGGTGTTCTCCTCGACCGCTTCACGCACGACTTCGCGATCCGACATAGCATGCGGCTGAGCCTTGATCGGCAACATCGACTCGACCTGACGCCAATGGTCAAGGCAACGCTCGACTTCCGTGGCGGTTGCATCTCGAGCAAATAAACGAGCGTAAATCCAGTGGACGATATCTGTCGGTTCGTCGGCTGCGCTCATCGCGGCGTGGGCAAGTGCACGAGCGCGATCGTGTGTGTTGTTGCTGTTGAACATTGCAAAGACCTGCGGCGTGACGGTGGACGTGTCACGTTTCTCGCACGAGAAGTCGGGCGAAGGCGCATTGAAAACTTCTTGACTTGGGTCGGCGAGTCCGCGTAATTTCAAGACATAAATCGAACGCCGATTGCGTTGCTCTGGCTTTGGGTTGGGGGTCCAAGCGGAAGCGAAGGTTCCCATCACCTGCCGGGGTTGCAAAGCGACCTCCGAATTGATGAGTGGACGACAAGGGATACCGCCGATCTGGTCGTTCAACTCGCCGGTGACGGCCAGCATGGAATCTCGAATTTCTTCTGCACTCAACCGTCGTGGCGAAAATGCTGCGTACGACTCGGCTTGCGGATCAAGTTCCGCAAGTGATAGCGGATTCGGATGCTCGGTACTTCTGCAATAGGCATCCGAGTTCATGATTTGACGATGCAGGTGCTTGATGGACCAACCGCCGTGAAGGAATTCGCTAGCCATCGAGTCCAACAATTTCGGATGGGTGGGGCGTTTGCCGGAGGAGCCGAAGTTATTTGGATTGCCCGCGATCCCTTTGCCGAAGTGCCACTGCCAAACGCGATTGACAAGGACGCGGCTCGTCAGCGGGTTGTTGGGATCCGAGACCCAGTCGGCAAACGCTTTTCGTCGACCATCGATCGAGTCAGGAATTGCCACGGGGACTTGTTCACCAATGACGCTCAAACCACCTGGTTTCACCGGTCGCGTGGGTGAGAACGGATCGCCGCCGGAGAGAATGGCCGTCGTTTCCAGCTCGCCTTCGGCCATCGGCTTTTCGGGAACGCGGAGCGGAGCCACGACTTGAGTCCTCTTGGGGGTCCGCCCTGTGTAGACAGCGAGGGCAAAGGGCTTGTAACGTTCGGTTTCCCATTTCAAGCGTTGAAGTCCCTTGCGTGCGATCCGTTCCAGGCCGAACTGCTGCGGTGTGAACCCGACCTTGACGGGCGGATAGCTCTCTTCGCTGGCACCTGAACGTGACATCATCGAACGAGCACGGTTGAAGACTTGGCCCGGTGTCCCGTTTTGACGAGCCCGTTGCACTGCACTCTGCCATGGTGCCAATTCCTTGCCGTTTTTCATGATCCATGACGTCGCATTGTCTAGCAAAACGGCATCCAACTCCTCGAGCGTTTGCTGATAGTTCTGCTGAGACTTGTCGAGCCATTGTCGCTCCGAAAAACCACGGGTGTTTTCATCTTGTAAAAACTCGGCGCGGCGTTCGACGAGTTGCGTTGTCGCGAAAACGGCTTGGATGCTGTAGTAGTCCTGTGTCGGAATCGGGTCAAATTTGTGGTCATGGCAACGACAACACTGCAAGGAATGACCCAAGAAGGTTTCACCGACGGCATTGGTGACATCGTCCAAGAATCGTTGACGAGCGATTTTCGCAACCTCCATGCTGGTCAACTCCCACGGTCCCATACGCAGAAAACCTGTTGCAACAATCTTCTCCGGATCGCTCGCATCGATCTCGTCGCCGGCGATTTGCTCGCGAATGAAATCGTCGTAGGGGTTGTCTTCGTTGAAGGCTCGAACCACATAGTCTCGGTACCGCCAAGCGTTACCTCGTTCGAAATCGTTGGCAAACCCTGATGAGTCGGCATAGCGAGTCACATCCAACCAATGCTGCGCCATCCGTTCGCCGTAGTGAGGTGAATCGAGCAGCCTTTCCACCAACATCAAGAAGGCGGCTTTGTCATCGGCAGGATCGTTCAGGAATTGGGCCGCTTGTTCAGGCGACGGCGGCAAACCCGTTAAGTCAAAGCTCGCGCGACGAAGCAGCGTTTGGCGATCGGCACGCGGAGCGACTTCGAGTCCCGCCGGCAGTGCAGCCTCAATCAGGTGATCCACTGCGGACGTTGCCGATGCAGGAATCTCGACATCTTGTAGCGGCTGATAGGCCCACAATCCATCGGGTTCGTATCGCCGCTGGCTCCAGGCCTCGTCGAGACCCCCGGATGTCGCCACGACGACGCCATCGTCGACCGACCATTGGTCTGCGTACTTGGTTTGAATCCGTTCAATGCGATCCTCATCCGGCCATTTCGCACCGCTGACGATCCAGTCATGAAGCCACGAAAGCTGTTCCTGGTTCAGCGCTTCGCTTTCCTTGGGGGGCATGGCAGAGAACTCATCTTCTCCGCGAGCCGCTGCAAGGAAAATCGAACTACCGCTCGGCTTGCCTGGCACGATCCCCGGCTCCCCGCTGTCGCCACCAATGGCCAAGCCTTCGAACGTCCGGAGGTCGATTCCCCCTTCAATCCCATCGGGATCTTGACCGTGACATCCAAGGCACTTCTCCGTCAGCAGGGGCGCGACTCGCCGAGCAAACAGGACTTCGCTCAGGTCGTCGTCCGCCGAATCATCGGCCGCCGCACTGAGAGTCAAGCAACCGAGGATCAAACAGGTACGCAGCGCCAACGCATGGATCCCTCGGGTCAACCTCGCACGTCGTGATCGATCCACTCGTTGGCGATTTGCCCCCGTAGAATGCTTCGCGGAGTCGCAGGGAATCGTCATTTGTTGGTGATCCTCAATGTCCCGGCCGATGTGAGCGACGCTCCGAGTGCGGGATGGGCGAAAAGAGTGAGGAGAATGAGAAGCCGTTTCTTCCCCTCTAGCTTATCGTGCTGCCAGGGACCCACACAACCAACTTTGCGGATAAAGAGGTGAGTCAGTGGCTCTTTGAAGAGTCACTGCCGATTTGCACTTTGATCGACCCCAGCATTCGGGTTAATTCGCGTTCCTTGTTAGCGACAAATAGAACGTTATCGAGAACAATGGCGCGTTTTTCGGTACTGGGGTGCAGGATCAGTCTTCCTGCTCCGAGCAACAAAAACTCGAAGACGTCATTGATCTCTTTGTCCACTCGCAAATTCGGCGCCGGATATCGTTTCAGATCACTCAAAAAGCCGTGATGATGCAGCAGTTCATTGTTGCGGAGTTCCCAATAATTGAACCGGACACTGACAAAGACGGCGATGTACATCAGCACCATCGCGACGGCGATACAGACAAAAAACGTGGTGTTTGCAACAGGCCGAACGTTTGCTACGAGACCCTTGGCGAACGGCAACAAATCGGGTTTCACGATCGTCGCGATCCACAATCCCATTGCGGCCGTTGTAAGGACGAAGATCAGGGTCAGCGAAGTTGCGCGTGGAAAGTCAAAAATAATGACAAACATGTTGGCCATCATGATGGCCAGAAACAGGCTTGTCATCGCAACCGGCAGCGTCTGCGTTGCAGGATCGATGATTCCGTAGCCCCCCAAATACATGGTGATCGCGGTGATCGTCGCAACAATCAGCGTGGGGTACATGAAGATGAATTTCGGATACGGCACCAACAGGATCGAAGTCGACTTTGTTGCCCTCTTGGGTGACTCGGGAGTCGGTGCTACCGATTCTTCGATTGCATCAGGTTTTGAATCATTCGTGTCCATTGTCTTTCTCTCCGTGGCATCTCATCGGAATCGTTTGCTTAAGCCTACTCTACCGGCAGGCCCGGATCGATGGCGGCCGGGGCGCCGATTCTGTTTTTTTCTTTGTGGGTTCCCGCACAGGGTGTGCTGACGATTAGGTTACACTATCAAAGCTCCCTGCGTTGGAGCCAGCAACGAGAAAAGAACCTGGACCGTCCTTGTTCGCTCAATCACCCTTTGGTACCGGAAACCGATCTGATGAAGTCTAGACCGTTTCTTGTTTTGCTCCTTGCCGCCGCCTTTGCACCTGCCCGAGCAGAGGAGGCCGCATTCGTCTCGTTGTTCAATGGCCAAGACCTGTCGCAGTGGGTGCCCTGCAACATTGCCGATGACACGTTCACCGTACGTGATGGAGTGTTGGTGACCAGCGGCGTCCCGACCGGCACGTTGCGAACAGAAAAGATGTACGAAAACTTCATCTTGGAGTTCGAATGGCGGCACATGGAAAAAGGGGGCAACTCGGGCCTTTTCGTCTGGGCGGACGGTTTTCCGGCGGTTGGCTCCCCTTTTTCAAGAGGTTTTGAAATCCAAATCCTTGACCCAGGCTTCAATGTTCCTGGCAAGAATGAGTGGTACTCCACGCACGGCGACATTTTTGCAGTCAACGGTTCAAGTCTTACGGTTGCCGGTCGCATTTCACCCGATGGAAAACGGAGTTTTCCGAGTGAAGAAAGGACCAAGCCTTCGCCTCAGTGGAATCACTATCGCGTCGTTGCCAACAACGGTGATCTTTCGCTCAGTGTCAACGGCAAAGAAGTCACCATCGCAAAACAAGCAAATCCGCGCAAAGGCTATCTCATGCTGGAGTCGGAAGGAGCGGAGTGCCAGTTTCGCAACCTGCGTATCGCCGAGTTGCCCTCAACCCACCCTGACCAGCAGCAAACCGCACGAGCGACGGACGGATTTGTTCCAATTTTCAACGGAATCGATCTAAGCGGTTGGCGAGTGCCCGAAGGAGACAATGGACATTGGGGCGTGATCGGCCAAGTGATTGATTACGACGCTCTGAGCGAATCGACCGGCGACAAAAATCTTTGGACTTCTCGCGAGTACAAGAATTTTGAGTTGGTGGTTGATTGGCGGATTAAGGCGACACCCTACAACAACCCTCGCGTTTATGAACTTCTGCCGGATGGTTCCGAGGCATTGGGGCCAGATGGCAAACCCGTGCCTCAGACGCTTCCCGATTCCGATTCCGGGATTTTCTTGCGTGGCGAAGGCAAGTACCAGGTCAATATCTGGTGTTGGCCCGCTGGATCCGGCGAAATGTATGGAGTGCGCCGTGACCCGTCGATGCCCCAACAGACGCGAGCAGGGGTAACACCCTTGATGAAAGCGGATCATCCCATCGGCACGTGGAACCGCTTCGAGATCACGGTCAAGGAGGATACGGTTCGCATCGTGCTCAACGGCAAAGAAGTCATTCCCACGGTCAAAATACCTGGGATGCCTGATTCGGGACCGATTGCGTTACAGCACCACGGAAACCAACGCGAGGGCCAATGGGTCAGCCCACCTGCGTTGGTGCAATTCCGAAACCTGTTCATTCGCGAGCTTCCGTAACCACGACCTTCTATTCTTCGTTCTGATCCTTGTCGTCATCGACGACGGGACGGTTGCTTGGAGGACGACCGAATCCCGGTCCGCGACTTCCCGGTCCGGCGCCACGACCGACTCCCTCAGGCGGACCTCCACCGAATCCCGGTCCGCGACTTCCCGGTCCGGGCCCGCGACCAGTTCCCGCAGGCGGACCTCCGCGGAACCCTTGCGTAGGATTCAGCCGTTGCATCGC
Source organism: Novipirellula artificiosorum (assembly GCF_007860135.1). NCBI lineage: Bacteria > Pseudomonadati > Planctomycetota > Planctomycetia > Pirellulales > Pirellulaceae > Novipirellula > Novipirellula artificiosorum. The sequence continues at coordinate 272,590 of NZ_SJPV01000004.1, read as the reverse complement.
CGATTGCAACTCTTCACGAGTCACGGCGTCATCGCTGTTCTTGTCGATTTGAGATAGGCGTGCGCGAATTCGTTCGGGAACCTCATCACCCGTCAGTTTGCCATCCTCGTCCGCGTCCATCTCGGCGAAAAGCCGAGATGCCAACTCCTTGGACCTGGCGGCGGACCCGTCATCGCCAGGGCGTTGATCATTTGGCCTTTGATCGCTGGGCTTCCGGTCGCTGGGCTTCCGGTCGCTGGGTTCGGTCCCGTCGCGTTTCGGTCGCAGGGCATCGGTCTGGGGCGAGTCTTTTCTGTCTTGATCCGGTTTACGCATCGTTTCTCGCGGTCGACTCGTTTCTCGCGGTCGACGGGCATCTTTACCGGACGGGCCGCGTGGTGGCCCGAAACCGAGCCGGCCACCCGCATGGATTGGCGAGCCAACATGCCCAAAGCTACGTCCGGCACCTTGCAGGCGAGCTCCACGTACGCCGGCGAAAGCTTGCCGATGAAAGGGAAAACTTCCCCAGCCACGTCCATAACCCCATCGCTGTCCATATCCCCATCGCTGTGAAGAAGCGTTTCGCTGCCCATAACCTTTTCGCTGTCCATACGCTTGGCTGCGCCCCCGCGTGTCACCACGACGTTGTCCGCTGCGCATGAAATCCGGTCGAACGGTACTCCGAGTTGACGAACCAAACTTGGGCCTCAGTTCATCGGCTGTCAGCGTCTTGTCGTCGTTCTTGTCAAGCTTGCGAAGCGACTCGGAGGCGTTCTTGATTTCTTCAGCCGAGATTTTTCCATCTCGATCGGTGTCCAGGGCAGCAGCGAGCGGAATCGCATGCATCCTCATTTGCGGAGGCGGTCCTCCACGTCCGGACGATCCTGGGCCAGGCGGTCCGCCACGCCCTTGCGGTTGAGCCACCGCCACGGTGAGCCCGGACCAACTGAAGGCTACAGCGATTAGCAAAATTCTGTTGACATTGCGTATCATTGGGATGCTCCGAGAAAGAACGAGAAGAGGTGTTTTTCATTGGTGTGAACCACCGGAAGGCCAGCAGGTTTCGGTAAAACCACCTGCTTTGTGGTCGCACGGTGCAAGGCCCCGCGGTGTCGACTCGCTGTCGATGCGGTAGCCAAGTCGGTTGTTCACCGATCACCCCTTGAAGTGGGGCGATAGCCTCGTCAACGAGTTCAAAGTTGGGCTCGACCAAATCTTGGAAGGTCTGACGCGAGCTTTTGCAGATTGAAATTGCAATTATTGATCCTCGACAAACGAACATCCCCGACTCTGGTAAGATATCAATAGGTGACGGGCGAACGTCTCGGCAAAGGGGCTACGGCGTCCGATTCGTCGCGGACATGCATTCGGTGACAAGCCATGTTTCCTTATTGTCGATCCGTTCCGGTCGCTTTGAGAGCGATCGCGGTGGTTGCGTTGTTGATGGTGTCCTGCACAAAAGTAATGGAGCCTTCCATGTCGACCGACCCGCATGATGACGCAGCGTCACTTCATCGAACCGATGTTGCATCGGCAGATTTCTATCGCGAAGCACGAGAGCGGATGGTTGAGAATCAGCTGGCTCGTCGAGACATCGTCAATCCAGCCATTCTCGACGCGATGAAAAGCGTTCCTCGGCACGAGTTTGTACCGACAAAGTTGCGTCGTCTCGCCTATGACGATTCTCCACTACCGATTGGCAAAGGCCAAACGATTTCTCAACCCTATATCGTAGCCCTGATGACTCAACTGGTCGCACCGGAATCTCATCATAAAGCACTCGATATCGGAACGGGTTCGGGATACCAAGCGGCTGTGTTGTCAGAGTTGGTGAAGAACGTCTACAGCATTGAGATTGTCGAGTCCTTAGCGGATGCAGCAGATGAACGACTGCAACAATTGGGCTACAAGAATATCCGTGTACGCCATGGTGACGGGTATCATGGCTGGCAATCGGAAGCTCCCTTTCATGTGATCATCGTTGCGGCAGCTCCCGATCACATTCCAAAGGCGCTGATCGAGCAGCTTGCACCAGGCGGCAAGTTGGTCATTCCGGTCGGAAAGGATTATCAAAAGTTGATTGTGGTCGAGAAACAGCAAGACGGAACGGTGGTCCAGCGAGAGATTGCACCGGTCGTTTTTGTTCCGATGACGGGCGAGGCAAGTAAGTGATCGCGACGGATTGATGGGGTGTGCCGTTGGGACCTACCGGGTCGTGTGCGTTGTCAGCTGGATGAGCTTACCTCGAATCGGTCGCTCGGAAGAGGCTGCGACCGAGATTGGAAGGACCGATTTGCAAGTTGGAACCAATTTTTTGCTGAGGACGTTGAGATGCGCATGCTGGTTATGATCTTCGTCGTTGCGTTTGGGGCACGGGTTTCGGGTGATTCACCGTTTCTTGAGGGCCGTGTTACTGATCAATTTGGGCGTCCCATTGAGTCGGCAACCGTGACGATTATGGATTGCCTCGGCACCTGCTGGGGCGGCGCGAGTCGGGTCACGGCAATAGATGGGACCTACGTGTTCGATCACAGGACGTTCCGCAATATGCCTCTTCTGACCGTTTCCATGCCAGGGCGATATCACGTTTCGACCGACTACCGTGGACCTGGACTCAGTGACCAGGAATCCGATCAACCGCGACAGGCCGACTTTGTTCTTGGGACTCCCGCCGCGGTCACGGTTCACGTTGACGAAACGGCTCCCAGTGGATGGACACAAACGGTTCTGTTGCGGCCCGGACGCGATGTGGCGTTGCATCGCTATGACATCACAGGTCGACACAATCAGGGGTGGGCGACATGGAGTTTTGACTTGGTGCCTCGTTTTGAGACCTACCACGTGGTCGTCGTTCATCAGCCCACCGTCGAGCCTATTGAAGACCCCAAGGAACTGAGGAAGCGAAAACGCGAGAGCAACGCGAAGCGAATTGAAACCCTTTCACCGGGAATCCGATTTGTCGATCCACAACGTTATACCGTCAAGCTTGAATTGACCCCCGACGATGCAGGTGATGGAGGGAATTTGAGTCTGATTTCGATCGTTGATGTTTTGAACCAAGATCGGACGCTCGAACTGTCGGAACCGGATCCTCTTTTTGGGCCTACAGTCGGCAAAGCAATGCAGCAAGAGGCACTTCAGCTGATTGAGAGGATTGCCAAAGCGGCAAGTCCGTGGAATGCTCGACCCCCAAAATCGATCCGCTACCAATATGACGCGGTCCTTGGCAATAGCGAGCCAATCCATGTCTTGATCGACAAGGACTCACCCTTGGGGCCAGCTTGGGCCGACATTTCGCGACTGCGGGGATTTGCCTACATGCCCCCTTTGCGTTGGTTGTTCTCACAGCCAGAAAACCTGCTCATTCATGGTTTCCAAGTCGACGACAACCGTGTCGTCCTGGTCTATCGCTTGAAGCAGCGACGTGGTTTTTCCGCAGGAATTGGGATCGGGCCAAGTTGGAGTGGATTTTTCAGCCGATCTTTCTCCGCTGGGCGATTGGTCATTGATCCCAAACGGGCGGTGGTTCTGGAGCATCGCTTCTCGCTGGGCCCACTCGGCGAGGAATCGATTGAATCCTTTGAAGACTACGTTGCCGTCGAGGACGGCTTTGCGCCACGGCGCATGCGGATTCAATCGGGCGACTTTGATTTCCGCTTGCGATTCAAGTTGCATCAAGATCGACTCTGGCTTCTCGAGCAAGCATCGCATGGAGAGGCCGAAACGCCCGCACTGAGGATTGAAAATGTTTCCGTCGAACTCCAGCCGCTTGATTCCAAATAGACTTCATCGCGCGTCCTCATCGTAATGGGATTGGCCCATCTACTGCTTCGCACTGCGGAGGTCATTCAAGGACAGTTTGAGGCTCGTCCCTGGCACCATTTCGATATTTATCTTCTCGTTGTTGTAAACGACCGAAACGCTCCCAGTGGCATGCTTGCCTGCGTGGAGGGTTGACGAGGTCAATGCTCCTTCGTTCCATTGAATGTCAACGGTGTAATCCCCCCTGGCCCGTAGTCCTCGGACATACCCACGATGCCACCGATCCGGCAGCGCGGGCAGCAGCTTGATCTCATCGTTGTGGCTATGCAACAGCATCTCCGCGATGGCTGCGGTCGCGCCAAAGTTACCATCAATTTGAAAGGGGGGATGACTGTCAAACAAATTATCGAGTGTGGACTTCTCGAGCAGCGACATCAGGTTCTCGTAGGCCCGCTCGGAATCCGAGAGTCGGGCAAACATCCCAATCGTCCATGCTCGGCTCCAACCAGTACCGGCCCCGCCTCGATTGAGTCGTCCTTCAATGGATTTCATCACCGCGTCTCGCATCCTCGGATCGCGGTCAAGGTTGATTTGGTTTCCGGGATAGGCACCGATCACGTGGGAGATGTGCCGATGGCCTGGCTCATTTTCCCTGAACGGCAATCTCCACTCCATGAGCCTGCCGTCCTCGGCAATTTGAGGCTGGTACACCTTGGCAAGAGTTGCACGGATCTTCTTCACGAACGGATCGTTCTGTTTGCCAAGCGCTTCGGCTGCTTCCAAATAGTCGTTGAACACCTGCAGAATCATAAACTGGTCGAAGGTGTTGCCCGACGAGAGGGCGGCTCGCGCATCTTTGCCAGACGAATTGGTGTAGACGAAAGAGTTTTCTGGCGAACAGGAGGGTCGCGCCATCAATTGGCCCTGTTCCGGTCCCGGAATAAGCCAGGACTCCACAAATTCAGCAGAAGCGGTGAGAATGTCCCAGTTTTCCCCGAGAAATTCTTCGTCACGGTTAAACCGGTAATGTTCAAGAATGTGAAAAGTCATCCACTGACCACCGAAGAAAGACCCGCCCCAGAAAGCCGTGCGGCTCATGATCTGAGCGTTTCCCCAGATATCCGTGGCGTGCCCCATGCACCAACCTTTCATGCCAAGCTGACGAGCCATCTCTTTGCCACGGGGTTGGAAGTAGCGGATAAGATCGAATAGAGGGCGATGCGTTTCGGAGAGGTTCGTCGTCTCGGCAAGCCAGTAGTTCATTTGGATGTTGATGTTCAAGTGATAGTCGGCTCCCCAAGGCGCAGAGAGATGCGGGTTCCACAGTCCTTGCAAATTGGCCGGGAAACAACCAGGTCTTGATGACGCGATCAACAGATATCGCCCGAACTGGAAATAGGTTTCAATCAGATCTGGGTCATCGGTTTTGCCTGCCTTGACTCGCTTGAGACGCTCCTTGGTCGTTAAAGCCAGGACGCTTTCAGGTGATTGACCCAAGTCAACATCGACGCGGTCGAAAAAGTGATGATGATCTCGAACCGCAGCACGCAGAACCTCGGCCGTGGATTTTGCACGAAGTCGATCCAGGTCACGAAGCGCCTTGGCCTGCCAGCCCGTCGGCAACCTTGCTTCGCTATTGCTGCGGTCGAAGTTCGTTGCTGCAGATAGGAAAATCGAGATTTCCTTGCAGCTTTTGATCTCCAGCGTGTTGCCCATCGGACTCGTCTTGTCCGCAGGTAACACTCGCACTCGCCCGACAAATTCGGTGGCACCTTCTCCCGAGGCGGCACCCCTCCGCACGATGTCGCCGTCTTCGATCACACCGTCGTCCAGAGAGGTCTTGAGGCCGATTGCTTTGTTGGACGAAATCATCACGGCAATCACGTCGTCTGGGCCGCTGGCAATGACCTTCTGGACAATTTCTGTCCCATCCTCCAGCGTATAAATACTCTTCGAAATCCCAGTCTTCAGATCCAATTCCCTCTGAATGCGTTTGACCGGAGCGGCGTTTAAGTATTCAAGGTGAAGCCAGCCGACAAGTTGGTAACCACAGGGATCTTTGGCATTTTGAAGATGCTCTTCGAAATAGCGATCCGCCCCGCTGAAATCCCCCGCGGATTCCAAACGCCTCACTTCCTCCAGGTGTCGGTGACTATCCTCGGGCATTCCGAACGTATCGGTTCGGTTCCAAATTGTTTCTTCGTTGATCAGAATCTTTTCCGCCGGGAACGTTCCCAGCGGCATCGCACCCAACCGCCCATTGCCTACGGGATAGGCCCTATCCCATTGGCCGGCGGCCTGATCGTCCCTGATGACCCATTCCCCAGCTCGCACCGGAAAGTGGATCACGATTCCTGCCAACAGCAGTCCAGCAACATTCCATCGAGAAATCGTAGCACCGACAACAAGAAAATCCTTCAAGGTTCTTTTCATCGCAAACAACAGGGACAGTGAGAATCGATTCATGTCGGGATGACCTCGTTCAAGCTCTGCAGCAGGTGGGGAGAGATGCGTGTCTGGAATCGCTTTGCGATCCAAAAAAATGAGGCGGGAGCGACCCGTGAAAGTCAGCAGTCTATTTTTCCCACGTTACGTAAACACTGTAAACAGGGGGAAGAAACTTTCACTTCATGCGTCCCTTGACCGATTCGATATCGAGCCAAACCTGCCAGCGATGGGGAACGCGACCCCAGGTCATGTTGTGCTGGGCAACTAAGGACGAGTCACTAACATCACTACGAATCGCGGAAGCAGCGGATCCAGCCGACGGGCCTTGTTCCGCTGCCAAGTCGATCCAACGCAGATCTCGCAGTTTCGGTGGATCACCCTGCCATCGATCACCCAAAACGTGTCGATGATCATCATCTTTCAGTGTCTCTTGATCGCCCAGTCGCAACTCCTTGATACCTTGCCAGTCGGTCAACGCGTTACCCTTGGCGTCTTTGAAGTCGGCCGCTGCAAGTAGAATCGTTTGCCAATCGGCACCACCGGTGAGTTCGACCTCCGCCGCAAAATCATCCAGCCCAATCACAAACGAGTTCGGCTTATCCGATTGAACATCGATTGCCAACTGTGCATCCTTTGGAGCCGCCCATTGTGGATCGTGCAGTTTGTGAGTTTGACGAGGCCACGCGTCCGACTTGTAGCTGTACCATTCCTTTTGCCAATCACCCTCAAACGATTCGATCCTATGGGAGGGTTGGCGGGTGGATTCGACTCCGGATTCTTGAAGTTGCTCGGGCGAAACCATCCACATCAACGACGAAAGGTTGAACACATCCGTCGAGTAGGTGTTGAAATAGTAACCCGCAGCCGTCACCGTTTCCTTGAGCGCGTAGGTAACGTTGGCATACACCCATAGTGGTTTGTCGGTGCTCAGCAGAGGCAGTTTTCCTGTCCAGCCATCGCCACCGCCATTGCTTGTCCCGGCTACGTGATGCCAGAAACGAGCCGTCGTATTGTTGCGATCATCTTTTTCTCCATCGATCTGACCTTGTTGCGTGTAGAAAATGTCAACCGAAAGGACCGGCTTTGTCAGATCAGGAAGCACCGAAATCAAGGGCACACCCTCGGTGGTTCTGAGCTGCATTCGGGTCTGTGGCGTTTCGGGGCACTGAAAGGATCTTTTCAAAATTTGATCGAACCAAAGCTGCGTAGCGACTTCATATTGGGCAGTGTCTTGGTGATTGTGGTGTGGCGCGCAGGTGACTCGAAAGTCAGTGGATTGGATATCGGTCACCGCCGTTTGTAGGTCATTAATACGCCCGTGGAAATCGTCGCGTATCCTCGTTTGGCGTTGGTCAACACGGAGCGATAATCGGCATACTGGCCGCCACCATGAATTTGAACCAAACCAGGAAGATGCTTCGCACCCTTGGGATAGCCAAAGACGGCCGCCATCATGGCCTTTTGCCCTTTGAAAATACCGATGCGATATCGCAGCACTTTGAATACAACCTGGTCTTCCTCCCATTCGTGAAGCGTCTCCATCTCAAGTGGCTCTGCTCGCGGATCGTACCCCGCCCAAAGCTCGTCATAGGTTTGTGGGCCTTGGCCATCAGAGAACGGCGGTAGCGATTCCTGCTCGGCACGAAGGGAACTACCGAAAAGACCCCATAAAATGGTGAAGAGCAGGCGGTAACGATGGGAGGATTGTTTCATGGTCTAAAAGCTTGCGAGTGGGCGTCGGAGCTGTTATCGAGAATCGGAAGGAAGGTCCATGGGAAATCGCGGTGTGTTCATGAAGAAGGCCTGATCAACTTCGCTTGCCTTCAATTGCTTGCTCTGCACTGGCAACCACAGCGAGACGGCAGGGACATAGGTGATAACCAACAAAGAAACCATCATGGAACCGAAGAAGGGCAACATCGTTGGGGTCACTTTGCCAATGGTTGTTTTGCCGACGCCGCAACCGATAAACAGACAGGTGCCAACGGGTGGTGTGCAAAGGCCGATGCATAGGTTGGCAATCATCATGATTCCGAAATGAACCGGGTGCATTCCGAGGGCTGTGACCACGGGGAGAAAAATGGGCGTGAAGATCAATACAGCTGGGGTCATGTCCATGAACGTCCCCACAAAGATCAACAGCAGGTTGATGACTAGCAAAATCACCAAGGGATTGTCAGAAATACCGAGCAATCCGTCGCTGACCGTTTGAGGGATATTGGCCATCGTCATGATCCAACTCATCCCCGAACTTGCTCCGATCAGCAGCATGACAACGGCCGTTGTGATCCCAGACTCAAGCAAGATCGACGGTAACTGAGATAGCTTGATTTCCCGGTAGACCACCACTGACAGCAGAAACGAGTAGACGACTGCGATCGCTGCGGCTTCGGTTGCCGTGAAGACGCCGCCAAGAATCCCGCCGATGACAATCGCGATTAACAACAAAGTCAGAAACGCCCGCCGAAACGTGGTGAAGGCGATCGCACACGCGACGGTGATGAAAACGAAAAGCGCCCATCCCATTTTTTCGCCATAAGATTGAGCGACGAAAGTGGTCCCGATTAGGGCTGCGATCACCAACGTCGCGGCCACGGGCTTCCACCGCGGGATTTTGATGGTTTCACCGCGGTAGCCAGCAAAAACCGACATGACGCCCGCGACCAGCATGATGCACAAACCCGAAAGGATGCCGGGTAGGACCCCCGCCATGAACATCGCAGCAATCGAAACCGACCCCGCGGCGACAGAATAGACGATCATGATATTGCTGGGGGGGATCATCAATCCGGTCGTCGCTGCCGTGGTCGTGACCGCGACGTTGAACTCGCGATCGTATCCTTTGCGATTCATTTCGGGGATCATGAATCCGCCCACGGACGAAACCGCTGCCGCGGCGGATCCTGAGATGGAGCCGAACAACATGCAGGTCAGCGTGTTGACGTAGCCGAGTCCACCGGGAAGACGCCCCACTAAGGTCGCAGCGAAATCGATCAGCCGCCTCGCCAGTCCACCTTGCCCCATCAGGTGTCCTGACAGAATGAAGAAGGGGATCGCCAGCAGAGCAAAGCTGTTGACGCCACTCACCATTTTCGAAGCCAAAACGACGGACGGATCGAAACCTTCCGCCAAAATGGCAAGAAAACTGGCGAGAGCAATGGCAACGGCGATGGGTACATCGAGCAACAACAAGACGACAAAGGTCACAATCAAGATCAATGCCACCGCGCCCATCAATTCACCTGCTCAACGGAGTCGGATCGTTGCAATGGGTCAGCTGAGGGCCGAAGGGTTCGAATCAAATTCTCGATCGTGAACAGCACCATGAAGCATCCGGCAAGGGGGAGTACCATATAGATGTACCCCATCCGCCATCCCAAGGCGGGCGTGGTTTGTTCCATCGCAAACGCGTCATGTACCATTCGGATTCCACCAAGCACGAAAATGGTCATGGCAAAGAACAGCACGACGACGTGGCCAAGCAATGCCACAATCTTACGGATACTGGGGTCGAACTTTCCAACGAAATAGTCGACGCCGAGATGCCCTTTGGTTCCAAAAGCAACAGCCCCGCCTAACATCGCAACCCAAACCAATAAAAACCTTGCAAGCTCCTCGGTCCAATTCGCTTGTTCACCCACGATGTACCGAGTGAATACACCCCATACGACGTCGAGCACCAGCAGTGCCATCGCAAGGATCAGCAGCCAGTTCAGAAGCAGATTGAGTCCCGCAGAGACTTTCAAGGCGATTTGTCGCATCTCAGTTCGCCTCCCGAATTCGATCGAGCAGCTTTTTCACATCCGCATTGTCAACCTGCTCAAGCATTGGCTGGACCTTCGCAGCAAATGCAGCAACGTCGACTTCATAAACAACGACGCCTTCTTCCCTGGCCTGCTCAAGCGACGCCAAGGTTTCTTTTCGCCACAACTCACGTTGGAAATCCGACGATTCTTTCGCAGCCTGTTCCAGCCAGGTTTGTTCTTGTTGTGAAAGCGTCCGCCAGACCTTGGTGCTCATCAAAAGCATGTCAGGAATACGTGAATGGCCGTCGAGCGAAAAATGTTTGCAGACTTCGTAGTGTTTGTTGGTGGAAAAGCTTGGCGCGTTATTCTCAGCCCCATCAACCGTGCCTTGCGCCAGCGCCGAATAGAGTTCGCCCCAGGCGATCGGGGTGGGGGCAGCACCCAGCGTCTTGACCAACTCAATCGCTGTGGCACTGTTCATCACGCGTATTTTCAGCCCGCTCAAATCGTCGGGGGTGCGGATGGGGGTTTCTTTGGTGTAGAAGTTGCGACTGCCGGCGTCATAGTAACAGAGCCCACGCAGGTACTTGCTCTCGCCTTCCTTCAGCAACTCTTTGCCGATCGGTCCATTGAGCACGTTCCAGAAATGGGTTTCATCTCGAAAGACATAGGGCAAGCTGAACACCGCCATGGTCGGAACGAAATTCTCAATCGATCCCGCGGAAGTTTTCGTCATTGCCAGCGAACCGTTTTGCAGCTGTTCGATACACTCCGTTTCCGAACCCAGCACGGCGCTGGGATAGATGTCGAGAGTGACCGTTCCGTCCGACAATTCTCCCAACCGCTGCTTCATGAACTCCATGGCGAGATGGACGGGATGGGCCGTATCGAGTCCGTGCGCCAACTTCAACACTCGCTTCCCCGCCATGTCACCTCCGCCGATCTTTTGATGACGCAGGAAAAGTGAAAAGCCAATCGTCGCCGCCAGGACACCGACCAATAATCCAGCCGCGAATGCCGAAGACGTCTTACTCATTCGCATTCTCCAAAATAGGAAGTCCGCGGCCAGCAGCAGTGGCAAGCGAGCCAAATCATCGGATGCGTTCCGTTCGAAACGGATCGTATTCCGGGTTCACATCCGCGTTGTCGAAAACAGGCTTCCCATTCCACAAGTCAAACGTCGCCTTCAATTGGGCGGTCGATTCGGGGTATTGTCCCTGGTCATTCGTGTTCTTGATCCACGCTTCGAGGATTTCTCGATGCTTCGCTAGCTCGTCGTTGTAGCTCGGATCTGAAGCCAAATTGTTCATTTGGTGTGGATCGGCTGCCAGATCATAGAGTTCTTCTTCGGGACGTACGCCGAACCAATGTTGCTCTTGGTAATCGTTCAACTCACCTGCTTCGTGCAAACGCTTTAGGTCAAGTACTTCGATCTTGTTGTCCCGGTACTGAGCCTGCAACAGCGGACGATCGGGGTAGCCGTTGCGGATGTAGCGAAGCTTGTCCGAGCGTACCGTGCGGATACGGTCGATCGTGTAGTCGCAGCGATCACGTGCCGAAATAACATACTGGCGAGGTTCATACTGATCGCCGAAAAGGTCATTTCCTTCCAAGTAGTCCGGCATCGTGGCGCCACCCATCGCAAGCGTCGTGGCAGAAATGTCGAGCCCAGAAACGAGTTCGCTCCGTACCGTCCCCGCTTTCAATGCGGGATGATTTCCCTTGATCATCAGCGGAACATGAACGCCGCCTTCGTAGCAAAACTGTTTGTGCCGCAAGGAGTGATTGCTGCCGTGGTCCGAAAAGAAGAAGACGATCGTGTTGTCAAGTTCACCATCGGCTTCAAGCTGTTTCAAAATCGCTTCAACCCGAGCATCCGCGCCGCGTGCGGCGTTGTAGTGCATCGTCCATGAAACGCGGTGGCCAGGTGTGTCTGGGAAATACGGAGGCAATGGCACAGCCTCCTCTGCCAGTTTCTCGCCAGCGCGAACATGCTTGGCGTTCGCTTTACCCCCTTTGATCTCGATTTGTCCAAACCAAGGTTGACCCTTGTCAGGCCGAGCATTCCAGGTGTCTTCGGTGATGGACATGTTGTGATTGGCGGTGTTGCCCTGCCATCCGTTCATGCCGGCTTGATAATTGGGACGGCTTCCGACGCTGTAAAGCTGGCGTCGATCATAGTGAAAGTTGTAGTCGTCCTTGCCACTGTTGAAAGTGAAGTATCCGGCTTCACGCATCAGTTCGGGGATGGTCTTCATGCCATCGGGCAAGTGGATTCGCAGTTCTTTGGGAACGATCACGCCATTGGTGAACCGGCTCGAGCGGTGTTGGTGAGTGCCAGTCGTCGTCTGCATGACACCGGTGATGATCGCCGATCGACAAGACGAGCAAACCGGTGCGGGCATGTAGGCCCGTTGGAACAAAACGCCACCGGCCGCGAGTTGATCGATCGTGGGCGTGTGGCCTGTATTGATGGGGTCGTCATAGCAACCCATAAAGGGTGAAAGGTCTTCGGAGAAGATCCACAGGATGTTGGGCTGATCGGCTGCGGATTCAATCGTCGAGGAGAGTAAACCGCAGAGTAGAAGAACGAGTCTTTTCATGGGGAAGGTCAGCGCGAAGAAGTGTTAGGGAGGGTATTCCGAGCCGCAATCACGAGCCGCAATCGCAAACGTCGAGTCTCTCGCTGCGACAGCCGATGCTCAGCGAGTGGGTATTCTAATCGAAAAAGCTGCGGGGAATCTGCACAAAGCGGATCGCAGCCAAGGCACACGACAAACTTTTCTCAAAAGGCTCACGCGGTCTTCAATCCCCATTTCACGGTTCCGCGGTCCGCCAAAGCTCACCCAGCAGCCGATCCATTCGTGGATCGTGTCGTTTGAGTTGCTCGTGATCGAACGGATAGAAATCATTCGTCCCAAAAAACGCTTCGGAGGACTCGGCAAAATACTCCTTGTGATTGTTCATGCCATAGGCTCGCTCCATTTTCCCATTATTGCGTTGCACGGAATCGTAAATCCCCTCCGCAGCAACGCGGTTGTAAGCCGCCTTGATCCTAGGATGTTCAAAACCGAACACTTGATCGTGGTATGCATGAGCGAGTTCGTGCAGAATCATCATTGGTATCCGGCGGCACTCCTTCTGGTAGAGTCGCGACGATCGTCGCGAGTTGATCCTCCAGCAATTCGAGTGCACGCTCGGTTTTCTGTTTCTGCTCGGTCATCAACGTCTTGCTCACCCGCACTGGCCAACCCGCGATGCTGTGATCGTGATACCCCGCAACGGCCATCCTCGGATCCTCACTCTTGATCCGTTCGGCATTGTGCCCTTCGATCTCACCGGTTGGCCAATTCTCGGGATCGAAATTGCGAATGTAGAGATAATCCTTGGTGCGCAGCGCTCGTGAGGGATAGGAGTAGACATGCCGCTCCATTCCCGTCAAAACAAAAGTCCGCATGGGATCCACTTGCCCTGCCTTGTTCGACTCGAGAATCGGCATCAGGCTGCGGCCTGTCATCTGTCCCGGCGGCTTCAAGCCCGCTGATTCCAAGAACGTCGGTGCAAGATCGCAAAGGTTGTCGCCTTCCTGCAAACGCCAATGATGTTGGCCGGTAAGGATACTCAATCGACTTGGGGTACATGATGGCGTCGAGACAAACGCATTCTCGAACAAAACGCCCTCGATCGCTACGCGGTCAAAGTGGGGCGTCTTCACCACCGGATCGCCAAGAATCCCGGCATGGGGCCAGGACCAGTCATCGGCCATCAAGAAAACGATGTTGGGCCTGGCCACCTCCCCCGCAGCGGACAGATCGGTTGAAATCAACCCAACAAACGCAATCGTCATCACCGAAAACAGGCCCCTCGAATCGGCACAGCGACGCCTAGAGAACCACTTGGTAAGCAAGGGCAAATTGGATTTCATTCGATCCCGATCGGTTCATGATCTTAAGTTATCGGCGGATGACGGACGCAATGCGAAGATGCTCGCCGCCAATGTCACGCTTCACTTCGTCGCCTCAACGGGCTTCCCCTGCCGCCTGCGCGGCGGGTTTGTTTTGGGAGGATACGGAACTCCGTTGATGTAGTTCAGCCGATCGTCGATGTCGGCACCCTTGCTGATGGGATGGAAATCCGATCGCGTCACGGGGTAGCGGCCGTCAAAGAAGTCACGAAACCAAACCACTGAATTCAACGCTTCGGTGGCAACCACAGCGTTGTCGGTCGTGTTCACAATTTCAGTGAGAATCGTTTGCGGATTCGTCTCGCCAACCAACCCAAGGAATTCGGCGGCACGGATGCGAACCGTCAGCGAAGGGTCTGTCAGCAACGGACGAGCGTCTGCGGCGAGCGATTTGGCCTGGTCGCCAAAGGCCGTACAAGCCATGGCGGCCCAGTAGCGGATCATGGAATGATCAGACTTCAATGCCTCGCGGAGTTTTGGCTCCGCCTCCGCAAAAGGCAAAAGCGAAAGATCAGCCGTATCGACCAACGTTGCGATTTCCGCCTGATGCGTCTGGCCAAACGCGACCGGATTGTCCATCGCGTTGTCGGCCAGATAGCTCTCGGGATAGAAACTCAAATCAGGAAGCTGCTTCACCGTGTCTTGCAATCGCTTACGCAAATCGGTGAGCACATCGGCAAATCTTGGATCGCTCGCCAAATTGTTAACCTGGTGAGGATCCGCTTCGCAATCGTACAAATGTTCCACCTGTTTCGGCCCGAAGAACTGCTTCGCCGCACCTCTGAGTTTGCCGGCTTTGAACAAATCCCGCCACTCTTGGTAGGCGAGGCTCTTGTAGCGATAGTTGTTCTGAAGTCCGTCGGGTAGGTAGGGTTGGTAGTTGCGAATGTACTGGTACTTGCCTTTGCGAAGCGAACGAACCAAATCGTACTTTTCATCGAAGCGATCGGCGTATCCAAACGTCTCGTCTCGCGAGTTGATTTGGGCCATCGCAATGCCTTTGCCCAGAAACGGCTTGCCGTCAACCTGATCCGGGACGTGGACGCCTGCTAAATGCAGAGTCGTCGGGCCAAAGTCAATGAAGCTGACGAATCCGTCGACGCGAGATCCGTTTTGTCCGTCGACGAGATGCTTGAATTTCTCTGGGACTCGGACGACAAGGGGAACGTGAAGTCCCGACTCATAGAGGTATCCTTTGCCGCGTGGAAGGACTCCGCCATGGTCGCCGAAATAGAACACAAACGTGTCTTCGAGGAGTCCGTCTTCCTTTAGTTTTGCAACGGTTTGACCGACGATCTTATCGATCGCTTGGATTCGGTCGTGGTAGCGTGCGTGTGTGTAGCGAAAGATGGGCGTGTCGGGATGATAGTCGGCGAGTTGGACCGACGCTGGATCGGTCACCGTCTTTTCCTTTTCAAAAACGTCTCGACCAAAGTGCAGCGAACTCTCATGCGATTCCGCGTGCGACTGCATGTGGAAAAACGGCTGATCCGGGTCGGGGCGGTTTCGCCACGACGCTTTGTTGGACGACTCGTCCCAAACCCCCTCGCCTTCGATCGCATTGTAGTCCTTCTTGCTGTTGTTCGTTGCGTAGTATCCCGCGTTTCGCAGGTAGGCGGGAAACATCCGCAGCCCTTCGGGCATCGCTGCAAGCTGGTAACGCCGGTGAAACTGAGTGCCGATTCGCGGGGCATAACAGCCCGTAGCCAAAGTCGTGCGCGCGACCGAGCAAACCGGCGCGTTCGAAAACGCATGATCGAAGGTAAGGCCATGCGTCGCGAGAGTTTCGATGTTGGGCGTTTTGGCACCGCCAGCAAAGAACTGGTCGTGATAATGGATCGAATTGTCTTCCGATACAATCCAAACAATGTTCGGACGATCCGCTGCTTGGGTGCTGATCACCATCACAAAGAGGATCGAGAGTGCTCGCGAAAGTATTTTGACCGAACTCATTTTCATTTGCCGTTGGATTGCGTTTTTCGTTGTACCCGTCGCTCACACGGCCTCTTGGCACGTGCTTCCGGTCCGATTTTCGCCGGATTTCCGCCGGGACGCAGCATTATACTACGGAATCGCTCTCGGAGGCAGAAGTAGAGCGATTGAGTTCAACCGGACCAACCGATCGTTGTTTCCTGCTGTCAACTTCGATCAGCTCGCGACCGAATGGGACTCGGTGAATTAGGAAGCAACGATCTGTTTGACAATTTTTCCGTGGACGTCCGTCAAACGGAAATCGCGTCCCTGGTAACGATAGGTCAACCGCTCGTGGTCGATGCCCAACTGCCTCAGGATGGTGGCTTGCAGATCATGGACGTGCACCGGATTTTCCACGACGTTGACGCTGTAATCGTCTGTTTCTCCGTAGGTCATTCCGCCGCGAATACCGCCACCGGCCATCCAATAGGTGAAGCAGCTCGGGTGATGATCGCGGCCATACACTTTGTCGGTAAGTTTGCCCTGGCAGTAGATCGTCCGCCCAAACTCTCCGCCCCATACGACGAGCGTGTCGTCGAGCATGCCCCGTTGTTTCAGGTCAGACAGCAGAGCGGCGGTCGGTTGATCGGTATCGCGACACTGGGCGGGAACCTGTTTCTGAGCGTTGTTGTGAGCATCCCATCCCCTGTGATAGAGCTGGATAAAGCGGACGCCGCGCTCGGCTAATCGACGAGCCAACAAGCAGTTGTAAGCGTATTTGCCGACTTGCGTGGCCTCCGGTCCATACAGGTCCAGCACCGCTTTCGATTCGCTCTTGAAATCAATCAGTTCAGGGACACTCATCTGCATGCGGTAGGCCAGTTCGTATTGCGCAATGCGAGTCGCAATGGCGGGGTCGTTGAAATGGTCGGCGCTCTGCTGATTGAGTTTTTGGATCGAATCGAGCATGCGACGGCGCTGTGGCCGCGTCACGCCGTCGGGATTGTAGAGGTCGAGGATGGGGTCACCTTGGCTGCGAAACTTCACGCCCTGAAACCGGCCGGGCAAGAAGCCAGCACCCCAGAGGCGATCGTAGAGTGGCTGCCCCGCTTTGGCCGAACCGTTGGAGGTCAGCGCCACAAATGCGGGAAGATTGGCGTTGTCGCTGCCGAGCCCATAGTTCACCCATGCCCCCATGCTCGGGCGTCCCGCGATCACGGACCCAGTTTGGCACAGCGTTGCAGCTGGGTCATGATTGATGGCCTCCGTGTGCATGCTCTTGATCACACAGATGTCATCAACCACTTTGGACAGGTGGGGAAGGTTCTCGCTGAGCCAGGTTCCTGATTGACCATGCTGTGCAAACTTAAAGACGCTCGGCGCCACAGGAAAAGACTTTTGACCCGACGTCATCGTGGTCTTTCGCTCGGCGGGATAGACCGACGTGGGGACCTCCTCGCCAAAGTGTTTTGCTAGGCCCGGCTTGTAATCGAAAAGATCGATCTGGGAAGGACCACCCGACTGAAACAGGTAGATCACTCGTTTTGCCTTTGGCGCAATATGGGGTAAACTAGGCAGGGCGCCCGTGGCACTTGCAGTTTGCTCGGATGCATTCAACAGAGCCCCCATCGCGATGGATCCCAGACCCATTGCCCCTCGCCCGAGAAACGCACGGCGTGTCTGTAACAAATTGAATTCGTCCGCTGGGTTCATGTCAATTCTCGGTGATGGATTCGTCGAGGTTGAGGACGGTGTTGGCGATGAGCGTGTAGGCGGCCAGTTCGGTAGGATCGAAACGGGGGTCGTTGGGCTTTTCCCCAATGGCCAGCAATCGCTCAGCCGCAGTTGAATTCTCTTGGAAGTCCTTTCGATAATCACGAAGATCTTGGATCAGTAGCGTGAGTTCCTCTGGTCGGGGTTTGCGGCTCGTCACGCTCCGGAAAAGCCGCCCCACACGCTGGTTGTCGGAGAGGCCATCCTCGCAACAGACTCGTTCCGCAAGGTGGCGTGCAGCTTCGACGAAGGCGACGTTGTTCATCAGCGTCAGCGCCTGCAAGGGTGTTGTGGTTTGGTCCGACCGTACGATGCAGGTCTCACGGGCGGCAGCGTTGAAGACCATCATCGTGGGTGGCGGAACGGTGCGCCGCCAATAGGTATACAGGCTGCGGCGGTAGAGGTTCTCGCCCTCGTCCTGCTCGTACTTTGCATTGGAAATGCTGCTCCAAATTGCGGGTGGCATGTAAGGCTTCACCGAAGGGCCACCAAGCTTCTCCACCAACAATCCGCTCGTGAACAAGATCCCGTCACGAAGCGCACTGGGCGACAGCCGTTTGCGCGGGCCGCGAGCGAGCAGTCGGTTTTCGGGATCGCGTTGCTGCAGCGCTAACGAAGCCGCGGATCCTTGTCGGTAAACGGCGCTGGTTACGATTAGTCGGTGCATCGCCTTGACATCCCAGCCGCTGAGGACGAACTCGGTCGCCAGCCAATCAAGCAGCTCCGGATGACTCGGCAATTCGCCCTGGACTCCAAAATTCTCGCTGGTCTTTACGAATCCGATCCCAAAATGATGCTGCCAGAGGCGATTGACGGTCACTCGCGCCGTAAGCGGGTGTGCGGGATCCGTCAGCCAGCGGGCGAGGCCGAGCCGATTCCTCGGCCACTTGTCGTTCCATCCGCCTAGGGCTGAAGGCGTAGCCGGATCCAGCTTTTTGGATTTGTCGGGTTGATCATACTGGCCGCGTTCCAAACGAAAGGTGTCGCGTGGTTGATCGCGCTCATGCAGCACCATCACGGTGTCGGCACTGCCGGCCTGCGGACGCGGAACCGATGTCTGACTCACCTTCACGATTGCTGGTTCGGGGATGACGAACTCGGCCTCCTGTCCTTGCAAGTTCGGCCAACTATCGGGCACTTTGATAAACGGCGGGCTGTTGCCATTGTTGGGTCCAAGACCCGCCTCGTCGATAGAGTGAAAGAACGCGAACAGGCTGTAGAAATCATCTTGGGAAATGGGATCATACTTGTGATCGTGACAACGGCAGCACGTGAGGGTGAGCCCAAGGAACAAGGTTCCGGTTGTCTCGACCCGATCCGCGACATATTCGACAATCCACTCCTCTGGAATCGCGCCGCCTTCGGAATTGATGCGGTGGTTGCGATTGAATCCCGTTGCAACCTGAGTCAGAAAATTGCGGTCGGGCAGAAGATCGCCCGCCATCTGTTCGGTGATAAATTGGTCGAAGGGCATGTTGTCGTTCAGGGCTCGGATTAGCCAATCACGCCACACCCACATGTAGCGCAGGCGGTCGTTTTGATAACCGTCCGTATCCGCATAGTGGGATGCTTCCAACCAATCCAGTGCCATGTGCTCGCCGTAGCGAGAGGATTCCAACAAGCGATCAACGGCCTGCTCGTAGGCATCGTTTGATTCGTCGGCAAGGAAGGCATCGAGCTCTTCCAGGCTGGGGGGGAGTCCCGTCAGATCGTAACTCACCCGTCGCAGCAGGGTTGCTCTATCAGCCTCCGGTGTGGGCTCCAACCCTTCCTGATCCAGCCGCTCCAAGACAAAAGGATCGATGCCGTTTCGCGACCACGTTCGCTTCTCGTCCAGGGGCAAATCCGGTCGTACCGGCGGGATGAACGCCCAGTGACGATCGTCCTCAGGCCAGATAGCGCCTGCTTCAATCCACTGAATCAAGTTGGCACGATCCTTGCGACGCAACCGGCGGTTGGAATCGGGTGGGGGCATCTGGATGTCGGAATCGTCGCTGGTGAGCCGCTCCAGCATTTCGCCGGACGTCAGCACGTTGGACTGCAAGGCAGCCGTCCGATCATCGAATCGCAGATCCGCTTCGCGCGCCTTAGCATCAGGACCATGACAGTGATAACAGGCATCGGACAACACCGGCCGAATGTCGTTAGCAAAATCGGGCTCCGCCGCTTCCACCGTACCGCAGCACACCACCGTCAACAGGAATGAAACGATCGGTGTCAGGGTTTCAAATTTCACTTTAACCTGAGTTTCTTGGAGGGACTCGATTCGAAAGGAGATTGCTCGCTCGGGCACGCTTTCAATGTTTACTCTGCTTCCTTTCGCACAAACGTACTCGTCTTTGCGTTGCCTGCTTGCGGGTTGCAGCCTGGCAACGTGCTCGACGACCGTGTGCGTGGTTGATCGGGCGTGTGTTATTTTGATGTCGCCGGAGCGGCATCGCGAGTCGGCAAGTGCTGTTTGAGTCGTTGAATCACTTTCGACGATTCAGGCCTGCTGGCAAGGTTGGTCCATTCATAAGGGTCATGGGTGTGATCGTAGAGTTCTTCGCTGCCATCCGCATACCGAATGTACCGATGCTGTTCCATTCGCACGGCGTGATTCCGATAGCCATGCGTTGTGATTGCCGGGTCCGTCCATGCGGACGTAGGATCTCGCAACAAGTTGACGGCACTTTTGCCCTCAACGTGCGATGGGATGTCGATGCCAACTAATTCGCACAACGTCGGGTAGATCGTCATGAAGTCGATCGGTTGCTTGCACTCGGTACCCGCTTGGGTCACACCGGGCGCGACCCAGATCAAAGGAGCTCGTGTGGGTTCTTCCCACAACGCGAATTTGCGCCAATGGCTCTTTTCGCCAAAGGACCAACCGTGATCACCCCACAAGACGATAATCGTATTATCGGCGCGGGGGCTTTTCGCGAGACCATCCAACAGGCGGCCGATGTTCATGTCGGTATAGGCGCAGGTCGCTAAATAAGATTGGATGGCATCCTTCCATCGGCCGGACTTCAGAAATCGGGCGTGATCGCCGGTGGGTTTGGCCATCCTCACTCCGGCTGCGGGCAGATCGTCGAGATCGTTCTCTCGATGGGGTGGCAGCTGAATCTGTTCGCGCGGAAACATTTCGTAATACTTGCGGGGAACCGCAAAGGGCAGGTGTGGCTTGTACAGACCGCACGCCAGAAACAATGGTTTGTCCTGTTCTTTGCACAGCTGTTCCACGCACCAATTGACCACGTGCCAATCACCCAGGTCTTCGTCCTTCAAATCGTGATTCATTGGATTGTGGAAACCATCGTCCTTCTTCACCTCTGGGCCATCTAAGGAGTAGAGCTTGGGGTCCATGTACTCGGACCACTCCGATTCAAAATAGGTTTGGCTGTGGTAGATTTTCCCAGCACCGACGACATGATAGCCCGATTTTTTGAACTGGTTGCTCAGTCCAAAACCCTCGGTCGTATGTTGCTTCCATGGGTCGGAGTTCAGGTAACATCCCGTTGTCCAGGGACGTTGGCCGGTCATCAAGGCGGCACGAGCAGGGTTGCAAGCAGGGACCGCACAATAGGCGCGTTGAAACGTCGTTCCCATCTTCGCCAGACGATCGACATTAGGCGTTCGTGCTTGCGGATTTCGCCCCAAGTGTGTGACCCATGCATTGAGATCATCGACAGCAATGAACAACACGTTGGGACGTTGAGACTCTGCGGCCGGTGCGGACTCGGCATTCCCAAGGCCAAGGCACAGTACGCCCAGCAGGGCCAGCATGAGGCATTTTTCTTTGGCTAGGTTCATACGGACCTCAAACGCTGGGCAGTCGGTGTGGAAAACGGAAAGACGCGGGCTCTTTATCATACAACGCCACGTGGCATTGGACAAACACCTGAAATCTCGCTGCAACTTGACGTGTCTCTTCCTTTTTGCACCGCCCCTTGCTCGAAGTCCAATCGTCAATTTGCCCTTAGAGCCAATCGCTTGTTTGCATCCTGGCGGAGCGTGGTGCACAATACTTCCACAAAGAGCAAATCAAAACAATCTGCTGGGATCTCTTGTTTTCCTCGCTCGTCCCCAAATGGCGGTCGCTCAAGCGAAGCAGGTTCCCCGCGGAAGATCCCTCCACTCTCAATGAGTTCTCTCCTGTCATGCATTACTCGCTGCCCCTCCTTTTATTGGTCCTTTCCACCGTTGCTGGCGCAGAGGCACCACCGCTCCTGCTTCACTATGACGAACCCGCCAAATCTTGGGCGAGCGAGGCGCTTCCGGTTGGCAATGGCCGGCTCGGCGCGATGGTCTTTGGCGGTGTGGAATCCGAACGGATTCAATTGAACGAAGAATCGTTGTGGGGCGGTCCCCCCGTACCCGAAACCAAACCTGAATTCCGCGATGCATTCCAAAAGGCACGCCAACTTTGGTTTGAACACAAAGAAAAGGAAGCTCAGGATCTCGTGCAGCAACACATGGCGGATCGCATCTCGCCGCGAAGCTACCAAACACTCGGCGACTTGACGATTCGAATGGCAACGGACGGCGGCGCATCGAAGGTTAGCTGCCCAAGTGAACATGCTTCGCATTTTGGGAATCAAGCGGTCGGCGCGGCCAGCGACGGAGATCCCTCCAGCAAGTGGTGCGTTACCCATGAAGGGAAGCCTGTTGTTTGGCAAGTCGAGTTTCACCAACCGACGGCACCGCCCGGCTACACTTTCACTTCGGCCAACGACGTCCCCCAACGAGATCCCTCGAACTGGACGCTTGAAGGATCCGAGGATGGAGAACATTGGGAACTCGTTGACCAACAGCAGTCCATCGCAGCGATGAAGAAACGCGGTGCTCAAAGTCGCTACACGATTGCCAACCCGAGACCGTTTCGCCACTACCGTTTCACGTTCGAACCCAACCCGAGTGTCAAACACTTTCAGCTCGCAGAGATCGAGTTTGACGGCATCTCCGTTGCAACGGGTTTCTCGGATGCGGAATTGGTAGGTTACCGTCGTGAACTCGACCTCGATCGCGCGATCGCCACGACGACGTTTACGATTGACGGAGTGACGCACACGCGAGAGGTCTTCGCGTCTGCCCCCGACGACGTCCTTGTGTTCCGCTGGACTGCGGACAAACCAGGCAACATCAGCGGCTCATTGGCGTTGAGCCGACCCGCCGACTTCACCGTGGATTTGTTTGACAATGTCAGCATTGCGATGCACGGCCAGGCGAACCACAATGGCGAACAACCTGGTGTTCGCTTCCATTGCCTATTGCGTGCGGTTGCGGATGGCGGCACCGTGAAAGGAGACGGCGATGCCAGCCTCCAAGTCACGGGTGCGAACAGCCTGACGGTCTACTTGTCGGCTCAAACCAACTACCATCAAGGCGACCCCAGCGAACCGCTCGCTCTCGATCTTGCAGCGGCTAACGCGGCCATTATCAAACGGGCACAGACGCAACCGATCGCTAAGTTGCTTGCGTCTCACCTGCAAGCACACCAAGAACTGTTCCATCGCGTCTCTCTCGATCTTGGTGGCTGGGATGCCGCCGCACGTCCGACTGACGAAAGGCTCGCTGTGATCAAGAGCCAGTTCCAGACAAACTCCTCCGAGTTGCCCGTTTGCACCGACCCAGCCCTGTTCTCGCTCTATTTTCAATTTGGTCGTTATCTTTTGATCTGCTCTTCAAGACCGGGAAATCTTCCCGCGAACTTACAGGGGATCTGGAACGACAAGATCGAAGCGCCCTGGAACTCCGACTACCACACCAACATCAACGTGCAAATGAACTACTGGCCCGCCGAGGTGACCAACTTGTCGGAATGCCATGGACCGTTCTTTGATTTTATCGAATCGCTTGTTCCCTCCGGTCGGAAAACTGCCAAGGCAGCTTTTGGAGCACGCGGTTTTACCATCGGTCACACCACCGATCCATGGTTGTTCACCACTGTCTTTGGCAAAGTCCAATATGGCATGTGGCCACACGGCGCGGGGTGGTGCAGTCAGCATTTCATGGAGCATTATCGATTCACCGGTGACCGAGGTTTTCTCGAACAACGCGCCTGGCCGACTCTTCGCGAAGCCGCCCTGTTCTACCTGGACTATCTCGTCCTCGATCCGAACAGCGGAAAATTAGTTGCCGGTCCCGATACCTCACCCGAAAACCGCTTTCGAATCGCCGGCGAAAAGGAGGTGCTTCAAATTTCGATGGGAGCCTCGATGAGCCAGGAGATTATTTGGGATGTCTTCAGCAACACGCTCGAAGCGGCCGACGTTCTTGGCGTCCAAGATCCCGTTCTGGACGAGATTCGTGCCGCTCGCGAAAAACTCGCCGCACCCCAGATCGGTAGCGATGGACGGCTGATGGAATGGGCGCTACCCTACGAGGAAGCCGATCCAGGCCATCGCCACATCTCCCATCTATTCGCTGTTCATCCGGGTCGCCAATATAACCTGTTGTCGGCACCGAATCGGGTCGAGGCCGCAAAGAAATCCATTGACTTCCGACTCTCGAAAGGCGGTGGTCACACCGGGTGGTCACGTGCCTGGATCATCAATTTTCGCGCCCGGTTCCATCAAGCGGATGAAGCCTGGCGAAACTTGCATGCACTGCTCGGAAAATCGACCACGTCCAATCTCTTTGACACGCACCCGCCGTTCCAAATCGATGGGAACTTCGGAGCAACCGCCGGCATCGCTGAAATGCTAGTCCAGAGTCACATTGGCGATAGCAGAGACGGATACCTCATCGAGCTGCTGCCGGCGCTTCCGACACCATGGCGAAGCGGCTCGGTCCATGGGCTTCGAGCTCGTGGTGGCTTTGATGTGGATCTGCGATGGAAGGAGGGACAGCTTGAAGCGTTCCGATTGCGACACCCCGCCCAAGCCGTTGCTCGCGTCGCGGTGGACGGTCAAACGCGTAACGTCAAAGCCGACAACACCTGGCAGTAGCCAAACGCCCGGTCAAGGCGGCAGGGCTGCTGCTCGCTTCGCTTGCACGGCACGACGTTTGGGTCTACGGATTCTTGCCCTTCCGTTTGCTGCCGGACCTTTCCGGGTCAAAGTCGGGGTTCAAGTCGGTGGGGATCGTCACGGCTTCTCCCATGGCAAACCGGCCCACCAGCTTACATCAGCGTGATTTGGCTGCTTGGGTCCGGGTGTGCTGCGCCCTCGTTCGATGATTTGGCGCAGCTCTTCGGTGAGTTGCTGTACGAGTTCCGGATGGCTTGCCTGAAGATTTGACCTTTCTTTCGGATCCGCTTCTAAGTCGTAGAGTTGAACGGGCGGAAGACCTTGCTTGTCGGCTTCCGACTCGCTAGGTGGACTCCAACCACCCGAGCCACGGCACAACAGCAGCTTCCATTTTCCTTTGCGGACTGCGAAATGCCCTGAGACGGAATGATGAACGACAAGCGGATGCAGCGGGGTCAACTCCTGATCGCCAATCAAGGTCGGAAGCAGACTCACGCTGTCTTCCGCGGCGTCAGGTGGAAGAGGGTGTTCAAGCAACGCTGCACAGGTACTCATGATATCGGCCAGTGTGATCGTCTGGTCGCATCGGCTGCCGGGCTGAATATGGCCGGGCCAACGCACGAAGAACGGGACTCGGTGTCCCCCCTCGTATGCATCTGCCTTCCAACCTCGCCAATGTTCGTTCAAATGTACGCCGCCCGCATTGAGCGAAGCAAAGTCAGCTTTGGGTGATGTTCCATTGTCGCAGGTGAAGAAGACCACCGTGTTGTCAGCCTGCCCCGTCTCCTTCAAAGCACGCAACAGTTCGCCGACCGCGTGGTCCGTCTGGATCAGGAAATCAGCGTACTCGCTGACGTTGGATCTGCCACGAAAATCTTCGTGTGGCGCGATGGGCGTGTGCGGCGACGGCATCGGGACGTAAAGAAAGAAGGGTCGCTGCTGTTGGGCACGATCGCGGATGTATTCGGAATACCGTTTCGAGTACTCGGACAGGACGGCACGAAAGTCCCAGTCGGCAACGGCCGGACCAGCGGAGACGCCGAGCATGGCCCCCGCTTTCATTTGCGTCGTGATCTCACCTAGCAATCGATCGTTTTCTCGCCACGCATACGGCGGCCAATTGGGAACATCGTCGCCAAAGTAGTTGTCAAAACCATGATCGTTTGGGCCGCCCTTGACGGACGCTGTGAAATCAATCTGGTCGACCTTTTCGGTCACTCCACCGCCCTGCTTGGGCCAATGCCAACCGAGATGCCATTTGCCAATGCATGCTGTGTCGTATCCATGTTCTCGAAACATCTCGGGCAACGTCAGACGTTGGTCCTCGATCAATGGACGCTCCCACTTGCCCACGATTCCGCGTTTGAGCCGAGAACGCCAGTTGTATCGCCCCGTCAGTACACTGTAACGTGTCGGTGTGCACACACCTGACGTCGAGTGCGCGTCGGAAAACGACATGCCTTCACGTGACAACTCGTCAATCGAGGGAGTCTCGAGTCCCAATTTGCCGTTCATTGCAGAGACCGAGTCGATGCCCATGTCATCTGCTAGAATGACGATCACGTTGGGACGGTTGGATTCAGCTGCCTGGAGGGCGGTAGAGATCGCAAGCACCGCTAAGACGAGTGGAACACTCAGGTAGGGGGTCATCGGTAGGGAGATCCTTGAAAGGGATAGCATCGAGCGAAAAAAAATGGCTTCATCGCTGACAGCGATGTCTGTGTTGGGTTCCGTGTTTGAGATCGGCGTTTCATTCTACCGCTAAGGGAATCGTTTGTGTTGTTGCTCCCGGTGGCATCACCATTCGATACACTGGTGCTTTGTCAGAGCTTAGAATTGGGGTAGGACGGACCACTGGAAAGCAGCTGGTGGAAGCGTGACAGCGACCCCATGAAGACTCGATCAACCTGGAGCAGACGGATGAAGCACGCGACTCAATGGATCCTTTCCAGCCTGGCGGCTCTCGTCGTATTGGGAGCCATGGCAGAATCTGCGGCGGCACGCCGCCCCAACGTCGTCGTGATCCTGACGGACGATCAAGGTTGGGGTGATCTTAGTATCAACGGCAACACGAATCTTTCAACGCCCCATGTTGATTCGCTGGCCGCCGAGGGCGCAAGACTTGAGCACTTTTATGTCTGCCAAGTGTGTGCGCCTACTCGTGCCGAGTTCCTGACCGGTCGCTACTATCCTCGCACCGGTGTTAGCGGCGTCAGTCGCGGCGAAGGTCGATTGAATGCTGAGGAAACAACCATTGCCGATGTCTTCAAGTCGGCTGGGTACGCAACCGGAGCCTTTGGAAAGTGGCACAACGGGACTCAACCGCCGCTACACCCAAACCAACGCGGCTTCGATGAGTATTACGGGTTCACGTCGGGACATTGGGGCCACTACTTCAGCCCGCCACTCGATCACAATGGCACACGAGTCCGAGGCAGAGGATTCATCGTGGATGATTTTACCGAGCATGCAATCGACTTCATTAATGACAACCAACAGCAACCCTTCTTTTGCTACTTGCCGCTCAACACACCCCATTCGCCGATGATGGTTCCAGACGCTTTCTATGAAAAGTTCAAAGATGCGGATTTGGCCATGCGTCACCGCGACCCCGACCGAGAGGACTTGATGATGACACGCGCTGCGCTTGCCATGTGTGAGAACATCGACTGGAACGTCGGGCGGGTGCTCAAGACGCTGGACGAACTGGGCCTGCGAGAGGAGACGATTGTCGTCTACTTTTCCGACAACGGTCCCAATTCCTATCGTTGGAACCAAGGCATGAAAGGTAAAAAGGGATCGCTTGACGAAGGTGGGTTGCGGTCACCCTTGTTCATCCGCTGGCCAGACCACATACGCGCCGGGGCAAGTATCCCCCAAATCGCTGGCGCAATTGATCTGTTGCCAACGCTGGCCGATTTGGCAAACATTGATCTGAAGATCGACAAGCCGCTCGACGGAACAAGTCTTCAGCCGCTACTCCTCAACGAAACAACGACATGGCCATCTCGAATGCTGTTTGCAGCGAAGAAGAAGGAAGTCAGTGTTCGTACCCAGCGGTTTCGACTTGATTCGACTGGAAAGTTGTTCGATATTGACAAGGACCCTGGGCAGCATGTCGACGTGTCGGAAGAGTATCCCAAAGCCGCATCCGAGTTGAGACGCAAAGCACAACTGCACGCCGAGGAGATGAATGCGTGCTTTGACAAGTTTTCGGGACGACCGTTTCATGTTGGATACGGGCCAAGCACGACGCTACCCGCGCGTGACGGCGAGCCCCATGGTGCCATACAGCGGAGCGCAAAAGCGCCGAACAATTCTTTTTTCAAGAATTGGACAAACGTTGACGACTACATCCATTGGCCAATCGACGTGGGTCAGCAGGGCGACTACGAGGCGATCGTGTACTACACCTGCGCCGCCGGAAATGAAGGTGCAAGAATCACTCTCTCGGTGGCGGAGGTGTCCGTCAGCCAGATCGTCCATGAAGTATTTGATCCGCCCCTCTACGACAAGTCAAAAGAACGCGTCGAGAATTCGCATTACTTCGTCAAGGATTTCAAACCGCTCCCTCTTGGCGTGTTTCACCTCAACAAAGGAAGCTGCGAACTTCGACTCGGCGCTGAAACGATGACCGGCAGCGGGCTGATCGATGTTCACTCTATCGATCTCATCCTCAGGACCGACTCCGATTAACGCTCTGTGCCGATTCAACCTTAGCCCGGATTATTCACGGCGCAAGTTGGTGTACCGCCTTTCGAGAGAACACAACTTAGTGAGTGCCCGGTAGCCGTGACCACGACGTGGTCAAAGAGGGTAGCCATGGGCTGAGCGCAGCGATGCCCATGGATAACTCGACATAGGTGATTTGCCGATCCTGAAGGGATCGCAGAACCACGCCGGAATCTGCGACCACGACGTGGTCGACGGTTCGATCGAGGAACAGGGGTCCGGGGGTGTTCGCTTCGCTTTCACCTCCGGCTACCCTCTTCGACCACTCCGTGGTCGTTATCCTTGGTTGAACCCATTTCCTAAGTTAGACGCTCTTTTGAGGCGGCAGCGGTTGAGAAATGCCGGCTAAATCCGGTACACCAACGTGCGCAGACTGCTTCTCGACTCATTGCCGTAAACCAGACGAGTGAATGTGCTTATGATGCATTTTCAAGAATCCATGAATAGCCCGGGTTAGCGTTGGGGTGGTAGCGGAAGTCGCCAAGTCTTTCGACGATTCACGGAGCAGACCGAAACGCTTGACCGTGCGGAGTTCTTGATCAAACTCATTTGGGTTTGTTCGCGGGGCTCTGCACCTTGAAGTCTTCCGGCTTCTTGGCTTGCCTGGAGTGTTGGTAAAAGTACGGTATGCAGCCTCGATCATCCACCGAATATCCCCACTCCATCAGGTAGTGATGCTTGGGGAAAAATAGATCGCCTGTTTGCTTGAGTTTCGATTGCAGTTTGTCGTTCAGTTCTGCCTGCAAACGGACATGGTCAGCATCGCCAATCAGGTTGTTCATCTGGTACGGATCCATTTGGTTGTCGTACATCAGCCAGGGGCCGTCCTGATCGCAGACATAGGTGTATCGTGCGGTGCGTATCGCTCTAAATTCCTTGCCGCCTGAGTATCCGGCGAAGGGAGACACCGACATGACCAGGGCGGCCCGATCTTCATCGGTCTTGTTGTCCTGGATCAACCGTGATAGATCCTCTCCTTCAATCGTATCCGGAATCGCGACACCAGCGAGCGACAGCAACGTCGGCAAAAGATCAGGAGTGTTAACCGGCGTTTTTACCGACTTTCCGTCGTGGCCAGCAAGCAACGGATAACGGACCAGCAGCGGAACGCGTATCGACTCATCCCACGGACGCTGCTTCTCATAGGAGGGTTGCCCCTGCGAGCCAAGCATTTCACCATGGTCGGATGTAAAGACGAAGATCGTGTTCTCGGCTTCACCGGTCTCGGACAGGGTCTTGAGCAGTTCTCCGACGCAACGGTCAAGCGCGGAGCAATGGGCGTAGTAACCCTGCGCCTCTTTCGCGGCCCTGTCCTGCCCCTGTTCCGGTACGTTTGGACGTAACTTGATCCCATCAACCGGATACCATTGTTTGAGTTCCTGCGGCGCGGAGTGATGAGGAAAGTGGGGGCCACCATAGGCCACCATCAAGAGAAAGGGATCGTCGGCTTGGGCATGGCTTCGGATGTAGTCCTGGGCGTCCTTCGTTTGGGCATAGGCGTCATAGCCATTCCACTTTCGGAGGGTCGGGTCATCGCCTGCGTAGTAGCAGGAGTCGTTGTATTGGTGCGTGCACTCGAGAACTTTCCAATAGTCAAAGCCCTGGCGTCGCTCGCGGGGAATGAAGACGTCACGGCCATGTCCGTCGAGGTGCCATTTGCCAATGTAGCCCGTTTCGTAACCGACTTTGTTGAGAATCTCGGCCATGCACAACTCCTCGGCTGGCAAGTAGAGATCGTTCAAGAACATTCCCGTGCTGAGCGGATAGCGACCGGTCATCAGCGAGGCGCGGTACGGGGTGCAGACGGGGCAGACAGAAACCGTGTTTTCAAAATGGATGCTCTCGGCGGCCAAGGCATCCAAATTCGGCGTCTTCACATTGGGGTCACCGGCATAGCCAGTGGCCTGAGCTCGCCACTGGTCCGTCAGCACAAAGACAATGTTCGGTTTGGATGTCGGTTTTCCCCTACACGGAAGCGACATCCCCAGGCTCAGCGTCAGTGCCGTCCCGTACAACAAACAACGGTGCAAAAACGGGCGTCTGGACAGGGAATCGTTTTCCATTCGATGCTTCCTTAAGGACGAGTGATTGTGCGTTGAGACTTGAGAAACTTCAGCAATTCCCTTGTCATGGTTTCGCGAGGGTTCCGCGACGCCGCAAGGTCTGGATACAGATCGTACCACTCCTGAGGGTCTTCGGCCAAGTTGTAGAACTCGCCGCCGATGATATCGGCAGCCGTATACATGCACGCATTGTCGTCTGCCCTGCGTTTCATTCGAAGGATGAGTTTGTAGTCAGCGGTTCGCCACATGAAAGCGGCCTCGTTGCCGCGCTCGTGCAACGAGGAGAATGACGCAGGCCTTCTCTCCTTGCCCAACAGGTTCATCCCAACCGCCTGCTGCGGAATCGTGATGCCCGCAGCGCCAAGTACAGTGGGGTAGAGGTCGACCAGCTCGGCCGGACGATGGTCGGTCTTGCCTTGCAGTTCCTCGGGAATCGCGGAGCCCGACAGGATCAGTGGTACGCGAACGCTGGACTCATAGAGGCAGTACTTGTTGAACCGATAGAAGCGTTCGCCGAGCATTTCGCCATGATCGGAGCAGTAGACAATCAGGGCGTTGTCAAGGACACCTTTTCGCTCCAGCTCCCTCAACACCCTTCCGAACATATCGTCGATCCACGTGCAGTTGGCTCGGTAACGCATGGTCATCAACCGCCACTGCTCATCGGTCGCTTTCCCCCAATAGTCAACGTACAGATCGCGTCGGTTGACACCGGCGGCATGGGGAGAGCGGTCTTCCGTCCATGGCGGCTGTTTGGCGTATTCGACTTGATCTAAGCGGTATTGCTTCTCATATCCGGCGGGGACGTTGTGACCCGCGTGTGGCTTGAGGAAAGACAGGTAGAGAAACAAAGGACGCTCAGGGTCGAGTTTGCTGTCGATGAAGTCCAAACATTTGCCCGTTACCCAGCCATCACGATGTTCCAGCTCCGGCAGCTGGCTGGTGAACCCGAGGTACCCAAGATTGTTCTCCTCGCCTGCGCCCATCGTGTGGCTTTCGGAATCGTATCGCTTTTTTGCGTCCGGAGCGTCATCGATCATCATGACAGCGTCTTTTTCCAGACACTCGCCGATGTAGCGGGTTTCGAAACCACGAGTGGAACAGGTCACTCCCCAATGTGTCTTGCCGAAACCGGCGGTCTGATATCCGGCATCTCGGAACAATTCGGGTAGGGGCTGCGAGGGCAGTTGCCCGTCCGGTATACCGCGCCCGTTGCGAAGAACGCCTGTTTGGTTGGGATACAACCCCAGCATCATCGAGTTGCGACTAGGGATACACATGGGCGCTTGGCAGACGGCTTGATCGTAAAAAACGCCCGATTGGGCGAGGGCGTCTAGGTTGGGCGTCTTGACGATCGAGTTCACTCTTCCCAATGTGTCCCAACGGTGCTGGTCGTCCATCAAGAAAATGACATTGGGCTTGCCGATCGGGTCATCCGCTGCATGTGTGAAGGCCGCGGCAAGAACAAGAATCCACGCGGCGGTCAATCTGGATGAGTATTTTCGGGTCATGTCTATATTCCTGTTGAGACGACTTCTTTGTGATCCTTTTGAACGATGCCGATTGAAATCGTTCGACCGGATTTATGGTGTTTCGATGGTTTGAAGATGAACGGGACCCAGAAGCCCCGAGGGCTCCAACTGCCACTGTGGTGTGACGCTGACATTGGTCTTCGTCAGGCGTTGGTCCTCGGGCAATGCTTGATCGCCAATCAAGCGGTTGCGCCACGAGTTGACCACCTCGATTTCCAATTCATTATTGCCGGACTTCGCGGCCTTGGATATGTCCAGCCGGAAGGGTGGTCGCCAAACCACGCCGAGATCGGTTCCGTTCAGCTTCACCCTGGCGATGCCGATATCCTTGATCTGACCGAGCTCGATGGCGAACGGTGCGCCCGTCGAATTGCTCTGCATATGGAAAGTCGTCCGGTACACCGCCTTGCCAGAGTAGAACTTGATCCCTGGGTCGCGATGCTCGGTCCAACTCATCAGCTTCTCGAAGCGGACGGGCTTCTTTGGACCACCCCATTTTGCATCGAACGTGACGTCCCACGGACCCGAAATCGATTGCGTCGTCCTGTAGATCGGGAAGTTCGGACCCAAACTTCGGTCACCCGAGGATGCCTTTCGGAAGACGACGAAGATGCTGCCGTAGGCATCGAACTGCAAAGGCACGTGGGTGCGCCCATCGACGAACTTGAAGGTACGGGCGTCTTGTACCGATCCATCGACCGCGTCCCAGAGTTCGGGAACTCGGCCATCGCAACGGAACAGCACATCCGCGCGGACAGCCTCGCCATTTGCTTCGGACAGAAAATAAACATCTGCATCGCCGATTTGGTAATGGATCCAATGGATTGCGGACGCAGAACTTTCATCTAGAAAATCGACGTCTTCAGCGATGCCATCCGCTGTTAGCAAATCGCGAGCCGGCATCCCCCAGACCACGCGCCCGGTGCCAACCCTGCGACTGCCTTTCGAGTCGTCGATTGGGTCCGTCGTCCCCCAGAGTCCGTCCGCGAGCTTCTCGTAGCGCTGCTTGCCATCCGCGCCCCCTTCAAGGCTTACGGCACGCACCGGCTTGGGCCCAAGGACCGTGGCCCCGCCGCGAACCAACTCGTCCACCTTGGTGATTGCGCCCAGCGACAAAACGCGATGGTCGGGCAGAACCAGTACGCGATACTCCATGCCCGATGGAAGCTTGAGCCGTCCCTTCTCGACCGTCAAGCTCGACAACAAGGATTCCTCGCTGATGACATCATAATCATAGCCGGGCAGCGCGCCGGCCGGATCCGATTCTTTCAACGTCGCAATGTTCGGGATGTGATCACCGTAGTAGTAAACCACATCGGCTACGAAGTCAGCTTGCTGGGCCAAGTACTGACAACGCCTAAAATAGTCAATCACCGTCGGTGCATCGTCCCACCAAGTCACCTGAGGATTGAAATGGGTACCTGCGAAGTACTCCTGGCCGGGGATCCCCATCTCTTTTGGCGAGCAGGTGAAGGTGTGGGTGAACAGTAGATTCAAACCCGCACAAAACTCGTGATCAAAGCTCGGCTTCATGTGTGCCGATGGCGAGTCGTTCCAGTGTGGGCCGATCGTGGTGAAGCCTTCCGCGCCAACGAGTTGTTTGCCATAGGTGTGTGCGGCGGATGAGGCTTGCTTGACGAAAAATCGATTGGTCGCTTTGGGGCGATGCGGTGACGGTGACCAGAACTCGCTCATCATCAGCTCGCTACGGCCATAGTTCTTCATTCCGTCCAGTGGTCCTGCATGCGGGCCAGAACACTCGGGATGCGTCGCCATCCCATGGTCGCGTGCCCGTTCGGCCAAGTGAGCGTAATGCTCCGCGACTCGGTCACCGATGGTCTTGCGAAAATCGGCGAGGAAGGCGTTCGAGTCTTCACGGCTATCGACGACGTATCCCGCAAGAACCGCCAGCCAGGGAAGTGGGTCATAGCCGCGATTGCGCTGAAACGTCTGATCAAAACCCCGCGTCCAGTTCATTCCGCCGCCTTCCCAGCTGTCAGTGTGGACGTAGCGCAGCGTCGTGCCAGCGAGAGGGCCGATCGCCCGAAACACCTGCTCAAGATTCCGAGTCCAATAGGCGTCAAGCGAATCCGGGTTCATGTAGTCCAGCACGCGGCCGGCCCATCCGTTGCTCTGAGTCGAAACATGCGCGCCGGTGTCGGTGTGTCCGATCCGCAAGATCACCCAATGCCCCTTGGGAACGTCCCATCGAAGCACTCCCTCGTCGTCCATCTTTGCGGAGAGGTTGCGAATCTCGCTGCTTCTTACCGCGACTTCACCATCCAGCGCGGGATCCGTCTCTAGCAGGAAGCGGCAATCGGGCGCCGAGCCGCCGAGTTCCCGTGTAGCATCCTTGAGGTTCAGGTCTTTTATCGGACGAAAGGCTGGCGGGGATGGGATTCCAATCCCAGCGAGCGAGATCTCTGAAACCTGGACATTGCGGGGTTTGCCTCGGACGGGGTTGACATCGTACGAACTTGTGAAGAGAAGCCTGACAAACTTTGCCTGCTGCGGTTCAAAGCTCAGATTGAGTGCTTCGCCGTCCTGCAGCGAGGCATCTTGGATCGTGCGAAACGTTCGATTGTCCAAGGAGACTTCGATCGTGCATTCGCGCGGCCCATATCCCGGGCGACCCTGCAACAGCAACGCCGAGATTTCTGTCGGCTCGGACAACGTCAGCAGCAGCCATTGGGGGTTGTCAAGGTCAGGCCCCTTGTCCGATACCCAAAAGGTCGCGGGATCCCGATCCATCGCGAATTCCACAGGCCTATTTTGCTGCGATGAGCTGGCCAGGAGCACGCACCCTCTTTGCGCACTTGCGGCTGTCGATGTGCCTGTTTGCATGTCTGGAATGGGAATCGCAATCACGGCCACGTCCTCGTAGAACACTCGCGATTTGGGAGCTGATAGCGTCTTTTCAAAAGCCACCGGCCCCACAACCTCGGTCTTTGACCAAACGAGCGTTTGTGTCGCCTCTTCCGCCGTCACGTTCGGTCCACCCAGATTCCAGCCGCTTTGGATATTCAGGCTCAGTTCAAGATCCAAACGCTTTGCCTCTTGGCAAGCGTGCACAAACAGCTCCGTCCATTCGGGAGATGCAAACACCGGACCGGCGGGGACTTTGCGATTCCCGCGTTGATCGCTGCCGTCGGCGTCGAAAATCAACGCTCCGCCGAAACCCTTGGCTTTCATTTCCTCCAAGTCACGGGAAATGGCCTCCTTCGTGACATTGCTGTTGAGCCACCACCAGAAGGCGCGGATCCCCGCGCTGTGCGGCGGACTTCGAAACCCCGCCTCCCACTCGTCCGCCGTTACGGCGGAACAAATCAAACAAAACGCTACGAGAGAGATCGATGCAAGAACGATTCGCATCCGTTGGTTTCCTTTTCTTGTAGATCTGATCTTGTCATGAAGTGTATGCCCATCCGTGTTGCCGTCTCTTGACATTGCGTCGTGTTACCCGTCTTGAGGATGATTGTATTACTTTCTTTTGGCCGGCCACTTGAAAGATCTTTTGTCGTCCTGGTGAAATCGCACTTACCTACCGTCAAGTTCCCGGTCTTGTACCAAACGGACTGGCCCCAAAAGTCCGGAGGGCTCAGGTTCCTTTGCACGCAACTGGCCAAGCAAGGTTGAGAAGGTGTAGCGGCCAGTCTTGTACGGTTCACCTCCGAGAAGACCCGAATCCCACTGCACCGTCCGCATCTTTGCATTTTCGGGTAATCTGTCGCCGATCAAACGGTTTCGCCAGCGATTGGCCACCTCGATTTCTAATCGGTTGCTGCCCGGCGAAACCGCCGAGGACAGATCAACTCGCCAAGGGGCACACCAAACAACG
Source organism: Novipirellula artificiosorum (assembly GCF_007860135.1). NCBI lineage: Bacteria > Pseudomonadati > Planctomycetota > Planctomycetia > Pirellulales > Pirellulaceae > Novipirellula > Novipirellula artificiosorum. Next base: position 236,886 of record NZ_SJPV01000004.1, on the reverse strand, counting down.
CCCAAGTCTTCGCCGTTGAGTCGCACCCGGGCGATGTCATGGACGGTGCCCAAGTCGAGATAGATTTTCTCAGACGGCTGATTCGCAGGATCATAGTTGAACGAGTTTCGATACGTTGCGATGCCCGAGTAATATCGGATGCCGGGTTCGGGACGCTCCGTCCAATCTTGAAGCGCATCAAACACGACGTCGTCTGGACCGCCCCACTTGGGATTGAACGCCACGTTCCAAGGACCGGAAACTTCATCGAGAGTTTCGCTACGGATCAGATTCGTTTTGGATGCAACGGGTAAGTCCGCCCCGGTCTTCGCAAAGACGATAAAGAAACTTTGGCGTGGTGCAAAGGTTAGCTCGATCGTCGTGTGATCCTCATGGGAAGTGAACACCAACGGTCGCGTTTCGCCGGTTAGCGGATCCCACCGCATCGGTGCCTTTCCGGCATTCGCGAGGGTGCGAAACTTCATCGTCGGATGAATCGTCTCGCTCGTTTGATTGGCAACGAAGTAGATGTCACGCTGCGAATCACGCCGATGGATAAAACGCACCGGATGATCCGATGCAAAATCTTCGGCCAAACCGAACGAGTCCAGAATCGTGGCCGTGGAAGCATAGTCGGGATATTGAGTTGGTTTCTCCGTACGTTCGCCCTGATTCAAGCTTGGCAGCGGCGTCGTTGACGTGCCGCCCCAAACCAGCGTCCCCTTGCCATAGGCGATCGATGTGGTTGTTTCCGGTGCATCCAATCCACCCCAAATCTTCGTGGCCAGCGATTTGACTTCTTCGTCGCAGTGGGGAAAGCCGACCAGACTCGGCGAGCGCCGCGGTGGCAAGCCAATCACCGTCGCGCCATCGGCGATGAGCGATTCGATTTTGGCCAGCAACTTCGGCGTCATCGATTCGATCAGCGGCAAAACCATGATGCGATACTCCGTTCCATAGCCCCCCTCGTCATTACGAAATGCGATTCGTTTCCCGCGCACTTCGGCTCGTTCGATCAGCATCTTCGGTGAGCAGCCGTCAAAACGAAAGCCGCGTCCGTCGGCCAAGACGTCGGTCCCATCGAGTGCTGTATGGGGTGGACGGAAGATGTGCGGAACCCCCTCGGGCGTCAGATACAAAATGTCCGCGACGCCGGTGCCTTGGCGAAGGAGATGGGAACATCGCGACACGTACTGGTGATAGTCCCCCACCATCGGCCAGAAGGTCTGGCCACGATCCCAGTGCGTTCCATAAGGCCCCATCGTCATACCGGGGCGAAAATCGTCGCCAAGTGGTTTGTGGGCAAAGGTGTGATAGACCAGTCGATTGATCCCCATGCAAAACGCCCAGTCGGTCATCGACTTCATCGACCAAGGATGCTCGCGATACTGTGTCCGGCCGGTGAAGGCCTCTGCTGCGACGATCGGTTTTCCCAAGACATGAGCAATCGAGGTCGCTTCAACGCAACTGTACGTCGTATCGTAGAAGCCGAGTGCCCAAAACTCGCACATCGGAACATCTGCAACCGCGCCGAGATCCAGGTCGCTTGCCGGGTTCATATCGTAAGGTTCAATGGAAAGCGTTAACCCATCGCGGCGTGCCAGCTTTTTCAGGTGTCCCGCATGGTTGCGAAGAATCAGTTCTTGCGAGACTTGACGCATGTCCCATAGAAAACGCTCGGCGATCGCTTCGCTGGCCACGGCACGTCCTGCGTAGGCGGGCAAGTAGAGAGTGGGGTCGTAACCGCAAACATTCTGAAACTCCTTGGCAAAGTGATCCGTCCAATTCTGTGATCCCATTTCCCAGCTATCGATGTGAAGCGTCGTCAGCCCATGCTCCGACTCCCGAATGGAGGGTGCTTGCCGGTTGATTCGTTCAATCAATTTCCCGCAATAGTTTGCGTAGTGATGGTCGAGCGCGGTGGCATCGAACTTGTCGCACTCCAACCCGAGCCCTGATTCGGGCGCTGGACGCGAGCTTGAACCGGTGATCCGCCGAGCCATTCGCAAAATTGTCCAATCGCCATTGAGAACTTGCCATTTGAGCCGACCGTCCTTGTCCATTTGGTCCGTCAGGTTGACGACTCGGTTGATCGGAATCGCATCCGTTGATCCCTTGCCATTGGCGATCGGCGGATCCACGTAAGCTTGGGATTCGCCGCCTCGCCAAATCGAAAAGGGGTTTCGCAAATACAACGCTTTGCGATCGAGGTCATCAATGACCGGCGCGGACTTTGGGATCGCTAAAACCACAACGTCTTCGAACCAGTCATCGAGCGTTTTATGAAAAGGACCGGTCCGCTGCTTGGGAATCGGCAAGACCTGGTCCAACGTGCTGGGGCCACTGACATCGGTCTCGCTATAGACAAGATGTTGCATTGAGTTTTCTGGTCGATTCCACGGACCTCCGCTGCCACTCCAACCGGGACCACTGCCCAGCGTGATGTCGATTTCCAAACGCTCGGCTTCACGGACGGCGTGGACAAACAAGTCTTGCCACGGCTCGCTCATGAAATCGACTGGCCCACGCGGAACGCCAACGTTGACTTCGAGGAAGATCAAATTGCCGATTCCAGCTTCCTTCATTGACTCGAGGTCCTTGGTCATCGCTTCGCGATCAAGATTTCCGTCCATGAAATACCAGTAGACCCCCGGCCGCGCCGCGTCGGGCGGATTCTTGAACTCGTCCTCGAGATCCACGCCATTGGCTGGGGAAGATGTCACAAGGAAAAGGAGCAGCTGGGTGAGCGGCAATGGGTATTTGGTCATCGATTTTTCTTTCGTTTGTGGTGCCTTACGCCAAACGGAAAACCTCTCTGCGATCTCCGTCGGAGTTGTCAGGGGCACAAATCTCAACTTCGAACAGTGAGTTGCCCTGAGAGTCACCTCTTCTCGACAAAGAACACGGATTGAACCGGTTTCATTTTCAAACGCACCTTCGTGCAAGCTACGCCATGGTCAATCACCGTCGCATGATCGACATCCGTGATGTGACCGTCGTGGGGATTCCAAGATTGCAAGCTTAATTGCCCGCGTAAAACGACATCCAACTCGATAGGACCATCCGTCGAATTTGCGAAGTAGTAGAGATTGTGGTCGTCCTTGATCTTGTGAATGTAGGAGAGCATGCCGGTATGCTTCTTATTCGCGGGAGGCTGGCTGCCGCTCTGGGGTAAATGCTCCAGTTGTGGCGCATCTTGGCCAAAGCGAACATCCGCGACCGGCATCGCATCTTGCAAGGCGGCTGCCAAGGCCGATCCGTGTTTGTCGAGCGAAGGGACAAAGTAGGAAGTTCCTCCCGCCTCGTTCGTTCTCTTGGCATAGCCGTGTTCATTCGCTGACGCAGTGGAGAAAATCGCTGCAATTGTTTCTCGAACATCATCATCGTGACCTGACTCGGCCGACTGCGTTGGTAACTCAGTGGTGCCAATCACCACTCCGCCTGCTTCATAGAACTTTCGGATTTTCTCAAGATTGCTCCAATGGATCACGTTCACGGCAGGAATGATCAGGACAGAGTACTGCTCAAAATTAATCTTGTTCTCCAAATGCAGCGTTGCACCATCGACTCGGCATTTCTCGTCCAGAATGTGTGGATGAAGAAACGTAAAGTCACGTCGAATATCGCCGGTCAGCAGATCGCTCAGCCGGTTGAAATCCGTAGTCTCAGGCTTCCGCAACCCAGGATGCTTTTGCTCCTCTTTTCCAAACTGTGCGTACGCCTGCATGGTCGCCACGGGGTACAGCACTCCGATGTCGGAAACATGACGCCCCCCGCGCAGCAGTAAACTTGAGCGTGCCGACCAATCGTTGTAGGGGCCAAGCTCTGGGCCGATTTCGTCGGAAAAGTGCGAGATCAGCGGAGGAATTCGAACCGTTTCCGAATCGTACCACATGCCGTGCGGCAAAAAGAAATTGGCTCCGCGTGCAAACAGTTCCATCCCAGAACGATAGAGCGTTTGCTTATCGAAAGCTTTGTAGTTTCCGTAAATCTCAACCGCTGTCAGCGGGCGATCATAGCTGTACGAGGCGGAACTGGTCAGCTTGAATCCTGGTCGACCATGTCCGTAGTAGTGGATCGAATCGATCATTGGGATATCGCAGTGGCGATAGAACTTAATCTGATCGCCCGTCAAAAAGGAAGGTTGAGGATGGTACTGCCCCGCCGCGTGACCGGTGCTACGAATACGATGCGCCGAACACCACTCGTTGACTTGCCGCGGATAGCCTTCGGCTAAAAGGTCCGCTCGGAAATCGTGAAGTGCGATACGGGCCGACGCGGTATCCGGCCCAATGTCATGCCACAACGCAGGATACAAAGTGACGGGATTGTACCCATACCGCTTTTCGAACCGCTCGTTAAATCGAGGCGTCCACTCGGTTCCTCCCCAACGACGAATACTGATATCATCAAAAAAACTCATCGTGATGGTCGAACCAAAGTGGTTCGGGAAACGCTTGTAATACTGGTCGTAGGTCAGTGAGAGAAATCGGTCGACGGAGTCGGGGTTGAGGTAATCCACTCGATCGCCAGCGTTGACACAGGTGAAGATCATCAACTTCCATTCCCCTGCGGGAACTTGCCAAGAAATCCTCCCGTCGCTCGCCGCATCGATGAGATCCAGTCTCTGCCAAGAATCAAGATTCAGCGCCACGCCGCCCATGAAAGTGCCTTCAGGGATCGGCTGAGTCCAATCGCATGGTCCTTCGACGTCCCACTCTTTCTTTTCCAGACGATAGGACACATCCTTTGGGAATTGCTCCTTCATCCGACCGCCCGCCGAACCACTAGGGAAGCCGATGTCGTCATAGAAGACAACACTCATTCCAAGCCTCTTGCTGGTTTCGAGAATGTCTCCGTAACGAGCAAAATAATCGTTCGTCAAGTACTCCGGTTTGGTATGCCTAACCGGCAACACTGCAACGCCACCGAATCCACTGACGTTTCGAGACGACTCCAGTTGAGAAACGATCTCCTTTGTGGTGAGTTCGCCGTTCATATGCCACAAAGGAATGCTCTTGAGCGTCACAGGTGGATCCTTGAAATCCCTTTCCAAACGGCCAGGTTCCTCAGCAGAACCACGGAGCATCGTCCCCAGGAGTGAAAGGATCAAAATGAAAAATTGCAATGGCCTCATTAAGTCTCTTCGTGTGTGGTTTCCCTGGTGATTTGTCATTGCCGAAAGTCTTGGGGCTCCGTCCCTTCGATCCGGGAACGGAGTGACCGTTTTCTTCCAGTTTTCCGCCTTGCTCATCGTGATCACTTTGCTTCTTTCTTTCCCCGGACAACCAGGTGAACTGAGTTGGGCGAGAAAGGTTCGATGAGGACCTTGTTCTCGCCATGTTGGAGATATCGGGTGACGTCGAGCCGGTAGGGTCTGCCAATCACGCCGCCCGCATACTGGCCATTGACCGTCACACGCGCCGCCTCTTCTGCTTGCCTCAGTTCATCCATTTCAAGAAAGACACGTGCTGTGCTCAGATCGACCCCGCCCGGTACGTCGCAGGTGCCTGAAAAGGGTGTCGCCACGACGAGGTTGGCCTTGGCTCCAGCAAAACGACCCCAGGGACCTTCCCCATAACTCGCAACCGGTGCTGCCGCCAACCAGCCGCGATCATCCAGTGCGGTTGTTTCCCAGCCCGACTGTTTCTCCTTCGTCGTCTTCCAACTCTCGTCGACCAATACGGAAACGGCCTCACCGTTTTCGAACTCAACCAGCAAGCGGCCCAGGATCCCGGCCGGATTGGGGTCCGTGCCCCCGTTGACCGCAGAGATCGCCACCAAATTGGCGCCCGGCTTGAGATACGGGGTGACGTCGATCTTCTTCCAACTTCTCCAATTGTCGATATCCCCCTGGCTCTTTCCGGCCTCCTGTCCATTGACATACAGAGCGAAAAAATTGTCCGCGGTCAGGGTGAAGACGGCTCTTCGTATTTTGCCACTCTCAGGCAAGGTCAGTGCCTTGCGGAAATACCGGGTGGCGGCGGGCGGATTGGCTTCCGGAAACCAAACCCATGAGCTTGCCGCCAACCAATTAAGATTCTCTTTCGCTTCCGCTTTTTTCGACACGGGGGCTGAATCGCTTTTCACTACAATGGGCGTCCCTGAACGAAGTAGATCGCCCTCGATTCTCGCAGGCAGAACTCGCCGGTCTGGATGAAATACAAGCAAGATGCTCTCCATCGGCTCAAGACGCAGAGGAAACTCAACCGTCTTTCCCGTGCGTTTGAAGGCCACGGAGGTGATGTCATTACGCATGGCATCCCAGACTTCGGGGAACCCGTCGGCAGTGACCTTCAAGCGGAACGTCTTGGCCTCGTTCTGGTGGTCCTGGTTGCAGATCAAAAAGACGTCCTTCCCCTCCTTCACGCGGTGCAGAACATGCAGCCAGTTGTTGGTTTCGCCTTCGAGGACCTCGACGACCGGTGGGATGCCGGCATCTTGGTGGAGAGCCGCGGAAATCGAGTTCACGTCTGGTTTTTCTGGCAGAAAATAGGACCTACCACCGGCGTCGTTTGTACGACAGGCCGTCGTACCCGGTTGCGTATCGCTTCCCCAGATGGCGCGGCGGAGTTTCATGATCTCTGATGAGGGTTGGCCGACGCTGCCCGATTTCGTCGGCAGCTGACCATAGCCGATGACCACGCCGCCCTGGTCGAAGAACGCCTTCGCCTTCGCCAAGGTGGCGTAGGGAATGACTTCCGTTGGCGGCACGATCAGGACCTGGTAACGTTCCTGGTGCAGGTTGACATGCTTGCCGTCCAAGGTGGCATCCGCCTCGAACGCTTCAAATGGCAACCAGTCGCAATCGTAGAGCGCGTCTTGCAGGACCGTGGTCATGTCTTCGGGCGTCACATAGTTGCCGACACGCTTCGCGTTGCCGCTGAACAAGATGGCAACGGGGCAAACGTGCCTACCGCCGGTCAGCATTAGACTCAGCCGGCTCGTGTAGTCGGCATAGACACGATAGAGTGGCCATCGTGGTTCCTGTCCGTCGTTGTAGAAGTAGGGGGGGTAGTCGCGATCGTTCGGTGCTTTCGGATTAAACGAATGCGGGATCATGAAGTTGATGCCGCGGATTTGGTGCTGGTCCGTCAGCCATTTCATCTGCGGATAGGTCAGGACTTGATTGTATCCACCGAAGATCTCGCACATGGCAACATCATCCTGCTTGCCGTAGACGTGTGAGATGGAGCTACCGAGTTTGGGCGTTTGGTAGATGTCGTGTGGCCGCTGGCCAGGATACATTTGCCGAACCACCAGATCGATTCCGCCCATGTCGCTGTATTTCTGCAACCGCATCATATCGCCGGCACAATAGTCCGGGCGCAGATAGAGGTACCCTTGCTCCATGAAGTGGCCGATCGAGACGACATCATGTTCATGGCACCACTGGGTCATGCCGCCATACATGACACGGCCCCAAGCCTCGGCAATGGCCTCCATGTATTGGTAGCGGGCTGCAAGATCGTCGTCGCCGGCAAGTTTGAACTTGTAGGCCACGTAAGCCTTCTTCCAATCAACACCCCATTCGTGAAGGATCACATTGAGCTCGCTTCCCCAATCCCCCTTCGTCTCCGGTTCGTCATAGAAGAACCCAGGAATGGCCTTGCCGAAGTCGCCCTTGAAGTGATCGTAATGCGGCTGATAGACCGTTTGGAGGAACCAGTCGGTGCAATCCCGGCTCGCCCCGTCCACACTGAGTTCCTTGCCGCCGCGTTGTCCAAGACCAGGCGCCTGTTGGTGCGTGAACTTGATCATTTTCCAATTGCCGGCCGGCGCGTTCCAAGTGAGCTTGCCGTCGGTGATGAAGGGAGCCAAGTCAAGCAGACTTTCACCTTCGATTTCCTGTTTCGCATTCCGACGCCCGGCCACCGCCGCGATGTAGCGTTCGCCGTTGTATCCGTCGGCCTCGAATACCATGGGGCCTGTGATGTCCACGGCCTCGGCCACCAGGGTTTTTGCCGCATAACGGGGTGGGACCGTGCCACCGATCGATTGGCTAGGCCACCACTTCTCGTCAAAGATCCACATCTTTAGATCGAGCTGCTTGGCTTTCTGTAAACAGACATCAAGGTCCTTGTACCAGCGGGGTCCCAGCCAATCGCTATGCGGACGTGACTCCGCGGTGAAGCAGCCGTTGCCCCCCTCGGCGACCTTTTCGACGTACGCTTCGAGTCGCTGTGGTGTCTCGTTGTCGTCGCCATGCATCCAGAACAGGGGGCCGGTCAGCCGCCGTGCTTCCATGGGCAGTTCTCGGAACTGCCGCTCTAAAGGATCATCGGCACCGAATACGGACAACGCGGATTGCAGCACCAGGATACTGATCATGGCTCTCATCATCGTCATTTGTCTTGCTCCTCTCGGATGCTTAACCGGAAAAGGTGTTTCATCACTTTGTGAATGGATCGATCTCGGATGGTTTGCTCAAGTCGTCTCGGATGAAATGGCGACGGTGTCGAAGGGGATCTCCATCATCGTTGCAACTCGGCTCAGGTCTGCCATGTTGTGACCCACACTCATGGCGGCATGGTGTGTGGGAGCCATGGCAAACCACTGGTTCATCGTCTGCGTCGGACCTTGGGCGAACTTGACGTGCGTCATCGTATTGCCGATTTTCAAGATGGGCGCTTCGATGGCCTCGCCTTGATTGGCAATCAAACGCAACTTGCCGTCGCCGGTTTGAGTCAAGTTTAATAGCGTGACCGGACCTTTGCGGACGGTTGCTTCGACGCTGACGCCCGTCCCCCATTTGCCGTGGTACAGTCCCATCCCACGCAAGATCGGCTTGCCGTCGGCGATGGCGATATGGAACGGTCCGTCGTGGCCGAGGATCAGGGTGCCGCGGTCATAGTCCGCTGCGACCATTTCGCTGTAGCTACCGCCAACGCCTAAGATGTCGCAAATCTTCATCGCGATGGCCGTCTTCATGTCACCTTCGCCACTGCAGGGGATTCCTTGTGCGGTCAGTAGGGAGTGCCCCAAAATGAACGCTTCCTGGAGTTGCTCGTACGGGTTACCGTCGCGGCCGCGGTAGTAGTAGGTCAGGGCGTCCAGGTCGAACTCGCGAACCATCTTCTCTTGCGCGACCGCGACCCGACATGCAACGTCCAATTGTTCCGGCTGCGGCTTCCGCGCGAGAGGATCCGACGGTGAGTCTTCACTGACCAGGAACATCTCCTTCACCTGATCTCGTTTCTCGCGTATCTCGGCCTCCGTCACCGACTCGGCCAGTTTCGCCAGATCGCACATTTCCAAGATTTCGACGTGCATGCCGGTCTGGGCCGTGATCATCGTGAAGTCGCTGTACATGTCCAACATCCCCGGATAGGTGTGGCCGAGAAAACCCATTCGACCTTCACGCAACGTACGCGCCACACCCGCTGCCTTGATCCAGCGATGAATCTCTTTCCATGCTGCGATCGCTTCGGGATGACCGGCTGTTTCCTCACAGGCCAACGAAATGGCGGGTGTCTGTTCTAGTCCCAAGAGCCCCGACACCAGGTGGAAATCGATACCATTTCGATTGAAAGCATTCGAGATTTCCGGAACACAACATCCAACACAATGTGCCAACCATTCACCGGTGGTTGTCTGTTCGTAGTTCATGGACGCTGCCGGTTGCAGATTCAACACGACCACGGGCCGGCCGCAGTGTTTCGCGATCTGCAGATGCGAGGCGCTCATTGCGTAGGTTGCGGCATGACAAAAGATCAGATCGACATTTGCCGCACGCAAATCCTCAGCTGCCCCCCGCGCATGGCTCTCGCCGTCGATCATTCCGACGTTACAAACCTCACCCCAGGCTGACATCCGCTGAGCCACAAAACGGTTGTAGCCCAGCAGCCGATCCCGCAGCCCCTTGAACTGATCCCAATAATGGGCGTGCCCCACCGAGTACAATCCGATGCGCGGGCGTATGGAATTCTTGATGGGCTCTTGAGTTGTCATCTGTCCCTCACTCAATCCGCTAAGGGTTTCCCGAATCAATGCTTGACGACCAATGCGGATTCTAAACGACACGGCGTAGGCGCAGGGATTTAATTAGCCCTTGTTTTGCGGCATTCTCTGCTTAGAATGCCGTTTGCGATCGATCCCATCAAGCCGCGTAAGGAGTCACGGACCATGGCCGACTACGATGGCTACTATCACTATCTGCCTGTCAACGATGACGTCATGCGTTGGGGCCTTTACGTCACCGGGGCGGGCCGCGGTGTGATCCCTGCCGGTCAGGACTATCCTTGTGAGGGTCACCCGGGGCTGTATGATTTTCAGTGGTCACGCGGCCGTGTGTTGCCCGAGTTTCAGATCATCTTGATTAGCGAGGGCCAGGGCATCTTCGAGTCAGAGCCGACCGGAGAGGTCGCCGTCACGTCCGACAGTTTGCTGTTCCTGTTTCCCGGCGTTTGGCATCGGTATCGTCCCGATCGATCGACAGGCTGGACGGAGCGTTGGATTTCGTTCCATGGCGAGTTGACTCACCGCTTGCTCGAACTTCACGTCTTGCGACCGGAGGCCGCGGTGCGTCGCGCGAGAACGCCCAAGATGCTTTCCAAGGCATTTGACCGACTGCTTCAACGCATCCATCGAGATGCGAACCAAAACTCGATCCTGCTGTCGATGCAGACGCTGTCGCTGATTGGAACGGTCGTTGAAAACGCTGCGGCGCGGGACGAGTTGCCAGGGGGGCATCGGACCGTTCGCAGCAAAGACGTTCGCGACCCGCTGGTCCGGGACGCCTTGGACCTGATTTGGACACATAGCCATCGTTCGCTCTCGGTCCAGAAAATTGCGGATCGATTGGCATCCAGCCGACGCGCGCTTGAACGCCACTTCCGTCAGGAACTGGGGCACACCGTGTTGGACGAAATCGGGGCCTGCCGGATCAGCCGGGCAAAGCGTCTGCTTCGCGAGACCGAGTTGGGTGTCAAGACCGTGGCGCTTTTGGCGGGCTTCCCAAGCGAAGAGCGGATGCGGGTTTCCTTCATTCAAGTCGAGAAAACCTCCCCCACCGAGTATCGCCGCAATTCGCTGCAGAGCCGAAAACCTCGCCCAGGCCGACCCGCAAGTGCGGAAATCTGAAGGGGCGGCCACCGTGCTCGCCTCCGGTCTTTGAACAGACGGCGTTTAAACACATCCCCAAATTCACGGTAAGATAGCGGAACCTCTTCCCACCGTATCCAACGAAATATCAGGCTGACCTCGAATGAATACCAAGCCCCTATTGCACCGAACGACCGGCTTTCTGCTACTGCTTTTTTGTTTGCAAATCGTCATGATCCTCACCACGGGGCAACGGATAAAAGGTGAGGAATCGATTCCGAAGTACAATGTGTTGTTCGTGGCCATCGATGATTTGAACGATTGGGTCGGGTGCTTGGGAGGGAATCCTCAGGTGAAGACACCGAATCTGGATCGTTTTGCCCGCGAGGGAGGTATCGTCTTCACCCAAGCGTATTGCCCATCCACGGTTTGCTGCCCTTCCCGTTCGGCGCTGCTAACCGGCAAGCACGCTACTCATACCGGCGTCTATGGGAATGGACAGAATCTGAAGCACGCGTCCAAGGCAAAGGATCTTGAAACATTGCCCGAGTATTTTGGCAACCGAGGCTACCACACGCTTTCGGCCGGCAAGATATTTCACAAGCATGGTGACCCTGCTGGGATGGACGAAGGTCAGTGGGCGTTTCATGAACACGTTCATCCGGGCGGCGGCAACAAAGGGTTTTCATGGGAAGAAGAACCCAAGATCGATGGCATCAAGGCCGGAGGGACCAAATTTGCATGGGGCGCCACCAAGGCTGCGACCGAAGAAACCAAAGACTTCATGGCCTGCAAGTGGGCGGCGGATCAACTCGATCGCGATTTTGATGGCAAGCCTTTTTTCCTCGCGCTCGGTCTCTCCAAACCGCATCTTCCCTGGTACGTGCCCCAGGAGTTCTTCGATCTGTATCCGCTGGATCAAGTCGTACCGGCTCCGTTTCGACGCGACGATCTCGATGACATCGTTCGAGACAACAGCAGGCCGATCTTCGGACCCGGCGATCGCTTCCGGTTGGCCGATGGCACTAAGATGCACGCACAAGCCAACCGTGCCTATCTCGCGAATGTTAGCTACGCTGATCATTGCATCGGAGTGACATTGGATGCCCTTGATCAGAGTGATTATGCGGACAATACGATCGTCATGATCTGGGGAGACCACGGATGGCATCTCAGCGAAAAATTACAGTATGGAAAAACGAACCTATGGGAAGAATCTGCGAGAGTTCCTTTCCTCGTTCGAGTTCCAGGCTCCGTGCACAAAGACATCCAATGCAACGGCGTCGTCAACCTGATCGACATCTATCCCACACTCCTAGAATTGTGTGGTCTACCGCCCAACAACAAAAACGATGGCCGTAGTTTCGCAGCATTGCTGGCCGATCCGGCTAAGGAGTGGACCTACCCGACGCTCACAACCTACCAATACAAGAACCACTCCATCACCGACGGGCGTTACCGGTACACGTGGTACGGCGGTAGAGCCGAGGGTGCCGAGGAATTGTATGATCACACCGACGACCCGCTGGAGTACACGAATCTGGCTTCCAACCCTGAATATGAGAATGTCCTTGTTCGGCTGAGAACTCATCTGCCCTCGCACCACGAACCCGACAGCCCAAGCAACCCGTACAACGAACTCAAGAAGTCAAACACCAAAGGAAACTCATCGGACCTGTAAAGGATCGCATGGGACGCATCGCGGACGATCACTCGTAGAGTTCGAGTTCACGGATCGCTGGCGAACCGCCGTAGCATGCGGTGATGCGCAGGGAGAAGCGACTGCAGCGAATCGTTGGAAAGCGGAGGATGAGTTGGTTTTCAGCATAGACTGCATCCCTCACTTTGCCGATCGGTTTGCCGTCAGCGAGCAGCGTGAAATCGCAGGGCGAGAAATCTTCGTGACGCCAACCTGTCATGCTCAGAACCGACAACGATGTCGGCTCCGTAAAGGTGACACTCAGATCATACTCAGCTGCGCCGTCGCGGTCGTCCCAATACGTTTGTGGGTTTCCATCGATTGCTTTGTCGGGTGTATCGGACGCTTGTTGAGCGGGAACATCGTCGTCGCTGGTGGCCCGAGAAGCTCGGGCAAGGTTGACGGCTCCCTTGGGAGTGTTCGGCAAGATCGATAGCCCGGCGGAAAGCGCCGGCGATTCCGCTTGCGGCTCGCCGAAGTCGGTGCCGGTGACAAGCGTCCCTCGCACAGCATCCACATGGGTGGGCGGCATGTCCACTCGCGGCCAAGTGTAAAGTCGCGACTGCGCCACCCGCATGCCGCGCAACATCGTCTGGTAGTCGGTATCGCTCGAGTCAGCAAAGACGGGCTTCCCATCAGATTGCTGACACAGCCCCCAACCGCCGGCTTGTTTTGCCAAGGGTGCAAGCAGCATCGCGCTGTTCTCGGGGTGCGTCAAGTTGATCCGAAACTCCGGGCCGTAAAGGATACTTGTGCCATACCGAGCTGTCGCCATGTGGGCGCAGAGCCCGCGGTCTTCCCACAGCCGGCTGGTCACTGGCATTGGCTTGTCCATCGGGCCGCCACCGAAGCCCCAGGTTCCACCGTTGTAAGCCTCACGCACGTGGCAACTCATGCAGCGTTTGTCGAACACCGTCTTCACGCCGTCATAAAACCAGTGTGGTCGCCCCCCCGAAGACCGCCGCCAGCTTTTGGCATCCCAATTGCCATCGGTCTGCCACGAACAACGCGCACCGGGGCCACGTGTGATCAGGTTGCTGCTGGCGTCTGGCAGCTCGGCGTAGTCGTAGGTTCCGTAGTAGGGTACGTTCGCGTCGATCCACGCCCACACGCGTCGGCGCATCTCAGGCGGAATGGTCTTGCCGCAGTGTTCTGGGTCTAGCAAGTAGAGCCGGAGTCGGCTGATGATCGCACCGACGGTCTTGGGCGAGTTCTCGTCGTAGTCGTTCGCGAACGGTTGGAACCAATCCACAAGCGCGCGCTCGACGAGATGATCGTACGATTGGCAGAAAAATCGCGTTCGGTCGCCGCTCAGGTCGATCCCCGCCTCGGGCTGCTGGCCGCTGTGGCAAGAAACGCAATAGGCATCCCAAACCGGTTGCACGACTTTTTGGTAATCGATGATGCCGTCGGTGCCCCAGTCGGCCATGACCGGAGTGACCGGCGGGGACATCGCCGCGAGCGGCTGACGTGCACGTGAAGAGGGTGGCACCCCCCCGCTTCGATTCTCATGGCAACCGATACAGCTTTGCATCTCGCCCGGCATGACGTGCATGTCGGATCCCATCCGCATCAGCGCCATGCCCTCCTCGTCCAGCACGTTGAGCGAAAGGCTTCGAAGTGCGGGGACCGTGAAATGAGCCGACCCGTCGGCCTCGATCGGAACGAGGCCCACTTCGCGGCGAACGTGAACCGTGCCGCGAGAGATGATGGGTGTGTGTCCCCAAGCCTCGCCATCTGCCATACGGCGAGACTTTTGGACCTGCTCCATCACCTGGATCCATTTCGCCTCGCCTCTGGCGACATCGGGTGCAATTCCTTGATAGACATCGTAAAGCAGTAGCGTGCCCGTATCGGAATCGGGGTGGAGGTTCATCTCTTCTGGATCGCGGTATTGCCAGGGAACCGGAGTGCAGGTTTGGGCGATGGTCGGTGGCACCGCCGTCGGAGCGAGACGGATAGGATTCCAGCAGCCCAGTTCGCCCTCTGCCTCATAAAGACACTTACGGTTGCCACGGTCATCCAGCAAGTACAGCCGATTCTTGTGTCCACCGTCGCCACCGTAACTGGCCAAGAAAAGACGCTCGTGGACCGGAAACAGGTCCTGCCAACCGTAGGGAACCGTGGTATCGCCGAAAAAGGGTCGCTCGGTGGTGATGAACCGGAAACCTTCGCCGCGCGGCGCTTCGGGACCGCGCCCATTCCATACCAATCCGGCCATACCGGCGTGGTAGTTATGATGTGGCCCGAAGGCACACACGATTTCGGGTCGCCCCGGAACCGGGCGCGCTTCCCAGAACCCACAAGGGTCCTCGATGGTGTTACCGAAAAACAGCTTCATCTCGGTGCCGTCCGGGTTCATGGTCCACAGCGCGTGGCGCGCATCGACGTTCTTCTCGATGCCATAATCCCAACGGGTGAATAAGATGCGTCCATCGTCCATGATCTGGGGCGAGTGATCGCTGTCGATGTTGCCGGAGAGCCTTCGAATGTCGCTTCCGTCTCTGGCACAGGAATAAAGAAGGGGCGCGGTATGGGCTTGGCACTGGACAAAAGTGCTGGCCCGATCCGAGATGAAGACGATTCGCCCATTGGGCAGCGGCAACGGGCTGATGTCCGAACTCGGTCCCGAAGTGATCTGACGAAGGTTCGATCCGTCCACACCAATCTCGTACACATGCCATCCTCCCTCCACGCCGCTGCGTCGAGCCGAGAAAAAGAGGGTGCGAGCATCGTAAGAGAGGTTCATGTCGAACAAACTCAGCCCCTCTTCCTCAAACACCACACGCGGCGCGTCCTGCGGATGCTCAGGATCCCAGACACAGATTGCAGAGGGCGTTGCACCACCCGACGTGTGCGGAGCGATGGCGTTGATTCGGTAAGGTGGATGTCGCATGAAGAGGATTGGGCCACAAGCACGGCTTTGGGCAATCCAGTGGCTCTCGACCGCCTCGTTCGCATCGCCTAAGGCTGCGTCCGAGGCATTCCGCACCAGGGCTGCGGTAACCTGCGGTCGAAGATCCCGTAGCGAGCGAAGATAAGCCTCGGCTCCGTCCGACGGAGGCAACTCACTGCACATCTGTTCCATCACGGAGTGTTCGGGATCGAACATTGGCTGCTGTTCCACCTCGAAACGGATCTTGCGCAGCCGTGCGGCGTATGCCGCGTCATCGGATGGCTCATCGGCATGCGTCAAGTTCAGTGGACGGTCGGCGGGGCTGAACAGTGGCGGCTGTTTCGGATCCAGTCGGATGTGTTCTTTGTCCCAGTCGGTCGGAAGCAGCGGGTTCGAGACGGTCACACCATCCAGAGCAAAAGCAAATCCATGCGAGCCAAACAGGCAAGTGATCTTGACCAACAGACGGTTTTTACCCGGCAACAGATTCAACGGTTCTACGACAGCACAAGGGCGGTGCTCGGGACCGTAATTGCGAATCGCAGCGCCGACCTTTTTGCCATTCAGCCAGACGGTCACGGCATCCTCGGCATACAGACGCATGGTGACGCTGGTCGACTCTGGAACCGTGAGTGTGCGGTACAGATAAACGGTTTCATGACGTGAGGGGGCGGGACCACGCGGCAGCAAATGACGCCAACCGTCCGACCATTCGGAATGTTTCTGCCACGCGAGTGAAGTCAACTTTTCATAGCCAGGAAACGACGGCAACGCGTACTGCCGCGAAAGGTCGGCAGCGTCGCGACCGCATGACAACACATCCGCTTCGGCGTCGAACAGGTGACGAGAACTCGTAACCAGACTGCCGAACGCCGCGTCCTTGAACGGACCAATGCAATGCCAAGGGTCCATGCGAAGGCTCGCATCCGATTCGGCAGCACGAAGCGAAGCCAGCGGCGCGATCAGCAGCAACGTGATTCCAGCAATAGCGGACCGTGCGTGCGCTCGTTTACAAGGTTTCATTACGGATTCTCCTGTTCGCTGAGCGTGATTTCGATGTGCACCGGTTTCTGTTTCGTCAACGTGAGTTTTTGGCAATTCGGCGGGGTGCTGGTGGGATCCGCCAGCAAGCGGAGACGCTCAGGAAATCGCAGCGTGACGGTTTGGTCCTTGTCACTCAACAAAGTGAGGTTGACCTTGCCGCGTGGGATATCCCAAGTGAGTTGTTGGACTTGGATTTGACCTCGTAAAAGCACGCCGCTGATGGAACCAGTGGGCCACTGTTCCGGAAGTGCTGGAAGAACGTCCACAATGTCATTGCAGGCGAACACCAGCGAGTTGTTGAGCACGTCGGGAATCGTGCCGATGGGATCAAATCCGAAACCTTTCAAATCAGGCCAGTAGGAGATCATGAAACTAGGATAGACGTAGTTTCGCGTCACCATCCTCGACAGGACGTCGTAGACGATATCTCCGCGGCCAAGACGTGCAGCACATTGTCCCTGATTCATCATGCCATGGGTGATGTGATTGCTATTCGGTTTCGGGCCGTTTAGCCAGTGTGTCACTTTCTGCTCGAACGCCAATTCGCTGGCCTTCCAAAGTTCAGGCGTTGAATCGCGGTCAAACTCACAAAACTGGTACAAGGGCAGGAACTGCGAATGATGCCTTTGGTTGTAGTCTTCACCCACGCCTGGCCATGACCATTCCTGCAACTCGCCCGCGTCGTTGGTCAAATAGGGCGGCATCTTGTCGAGCATCGCTTGCCACTTCGGTTGGCTTTGCTGTTCAATGCCGAGCTCTTGACAGGCAGTGAGGAGCGTGGTGAGTACGTTCTTAGCGATGGAGATGTCAAAGGTCGTGTTGGCGTACAAGCGGTGCTCGGGTGAATAGCCCATGTAGAATTGGTACTTCCCACTTTCATCTTCGGTGCCCGAAAGGAAGTCCTCGTAAAACAACGCGATCTCCTTGGCCAGTGGGACGAAACGCTGGGCGAGAAAATCGCGGTCGCCCGTAAACAGATAATAGTCATAGTAGAAATGCAGCATCCAGCCAGCGAGGCCGATCGCCGCCTGCTCGCCCGGCCACTGACTGCCCCAATGCAGCAACAGGCAAGTGTTCGAAGCGCGAGCATTGGAAACGACGCCACGAAATCCATAAATCTTCTTTGCGTTGAGCCGCCACTCGGGGATCCACGAGTCAACCAGATCGAAGTAAGACGCCATTAGCTCCGGCATGTTACAACTCATCATCGATTGCACTTCGAGCTGCAGATTCGAATCGAGTGTATAATCGCCGCTCCATGCTGGGTTCCACGTTCCCGTCCAAATGCCCTGCAAATTTGGCGGTGTGTCGCCGCTGCAGCAAATCGTCAGGTAGCGGCAAGCGTTGTAGAGACGTTCGGCGAGTGCATTGGACATCATGCCCTGCTTCGCGGCACGTGCCAGAAGCTCCTCAGACGTCAGGTTGCGTAACTCCCGATCGCCGCCCAAGTCCAGTTGGATTCGGTTGTAGAGCGAGCCATGTGCTTGAGCGTGAGGAACGAACAGCTTTTCGTAATCAGGCTGCAATCCGGCGAGCGTTTCTTTCATGCCTGGCAAACGGTTCGTCGCATGCGGAAGCTTTAGATCAGGGTGATTTGGCGAATACGCCCACGCCTCGCTTTGCTGTTTTGGTAGCGGCGTTTTCCACGGCTTGACTTGCATGATCAACAACACGCGATCGGCTCCGTCAATCGCCAGTCGATCAGCATGCTGCGACATTCGGCCACCTTGAGGGACAACCCGGATCAGATTGTCGTAGCCACCCTTGCCTTGCAGGTAAGTGTTGTGTGTGCCGAGCCAACCTTCCTCGAGCTTCAATTCCGATTTCACCTGCGGGTGCTCGACTTGCATCGTCAGCTCGCAATTGACCTTGCCTTGTGGTCCGTCGATGGCCATCACGACGACATCATCGGGGCGAGACACGAACAGTCGACGAGACCAGTTGCCCTGATCGTCAGACCAACGGACTCGAAGTTCGCCTGTCGCAAAATCCTCTGTCATCCGATAGTTCGTGACGGTGTCGGGATCACCTTGGGAAGCGATCCGCAACTGAAACGCTGGGTGAAACGGATCGGTATTGATCAACTTGTGATCGGTCTTTTCCAACATCAACTTGTGGACAGTCGCCGGCCCGTCCTTGCCCGCAGCAAGCCCCGCTTTCTTGAATTCATTCTTGAAGTCAGATAGATCTGGCAAGATTTCTTTCGAGCCCAATGGCAGGTAAAGTTTGCCGTTGACAACGAGTTTCTCCTCGTAGGGATCGCCGCTCATGATGACGCCCATATTCCCGTTGCCGGTCAGAAAGCTGGATGTCCAATCGGGGAGCGGCTGAGTGGAAACGGCGCAGTGGGCGGCTGCGGGACCTTCTGCTGCTTCACATTTTGAAAGAGAGCCAGCCACAACGCAAAGCGACGCAATGCAAAGAACCCACAAGGTTAGGGTCCGAAGCGAACCGCATGAAGGAGCCCTGCCAAGGGGCTGAATAAGTACGGGAGTCCACAATGCAGTATGCATCCGTGACCTTAGGGGTGGGAATGATTTGGAGGGAAAGTGACGTAAGCTTCCAGCTTACCGAATCAAGTCTAGTTCATCCGCTGAGTCTTCTGAAGTGCCTGCTGAGAGGCTTAAGGTCGCACCGGAACGAGAGTGAAACTCCATTGGTAACTTCGGTCGGTTTTGATCCGATACGGTTCGTTAACCGGAAGTCCCCAAGAATTGTCGCCTCCGACGCCCATCTGAAGATGATCCAGGTTGACCGTGATGAAGTCTCGCTCAGGCAATTCCGTATTATGTTTTGCGTTGACGAGATCGTCCATAGTGTAAGGCCATGCGCTCACCGAAAGCGGAGAGTCCGTCGGGGCGTCGACATGCAATCCGATTCCACGCTCGTTGGTCAACCGAAGCCAACGCACATCACAGCGGTTACCGTTCTCTTGAGGATGCACATAGGGCGTCACCCATTTCGCGACCGTTGACTCGTAACGACCGATTGGCGCCGAGGTCTTCCGGTCCCAATAGTTCTCATGGGGTCCGCGTCCATACCAGGCGACACGACCGAAGGTACGAGGGATTGCGAACTGGATACCCAGTCTCGGGAGATCGGGTTTCCAAGGCTCGCTGAGAACCTCGAAACCGATTGTTGTCTTCAACCGTCCTTCCGCTGCCACGGTATGCTGGATCGAAATGCGTGTCTTCGGATTCGGCAGCATAACCACAACGTTGATGACCGGTCGATCGTCTTTGTTCTCCGTCAGCTTGATTGACTTGACCACCGCCGCGCTGCCCGCATCCTGCCACGCGCGCATTTTTTCGCCAACCTTCCAGCCATCATCGTTGTCCGTCAATGCGCGCCAGAAATTCCATCGCATTGGCTGCACAAGCAACTCTTGGCCGTTCATCACGTAAGAATCCGGCAAACCGGTGCTCGCAGAGATGCGCACCGAGAACCCTTCGCCTTCGACACGAATTCCGCTTTCCGTCTGCTTTGCGGTTGCGTCGCCCAAGGGCAATGGAGCTTGAAGGATATCTTCGTGCGGCCACGGAAATTGCTCCCATGCCACGACGTGTCCCAACTTCGCCCACAATGCATCCTCGATCAATTTCAGCTTGAATGTGACCATCACCTCTTGGTTTCCCAGAGCATACTTCTCTACAATCGCACTCACGGCGGAAACATCGATCGGCTTTGACGAATGTGGTGGCACCACGACGGCGGGTAGATGCCCTTGTTCCACCCGTTCGCCGTCGCTCTGAATCTCGTAGCACAATTGGCACTCGCTGAGATCGAGAGCCGAATAGCGATTCGTCAACAACAGAATGCCATCGGTGAGCCTCGCACCATCAAAGTGGACCGGTTGATAGACTTTTTGCACTTCGAAGTAGTGAGGATGCGGTTCTCGGTCTGCCCCGATGACTCCGTTCACGCAAAAGTTTGTGTCATTGGGGATGTCACCGAAATCTCCTCCATAGACGAAACCTTGAGTTGGATCCGTACGGTCTCGGTACAACGCCTGATCCACCCAGTCCCAAATGAATCCGCCGCTCAAGATCGGCTCGGAATGAATCAAATCCCAATAGTCTGCGAAATTTCCGATGCTATTGCCCATCGCATGCGCGTACTCGTTCATGACAAAGGGACGTCCGGACGGGTACGGACCATGCTGTTCTTGCGAAGAAATTTTACCCCTTTCCCCCTTTCGCTTTGCCGCTCCTTGAACGTGTTGTTTGAGCCATTCCAGATCGGGATAGGTTTGACTGTCCACGTCTCCAGCGAGGTTCATATCGGCATACTGAATCAGCCGTTGTTCTGGATCGTTTGAACGACACATATCGCTCATCGCCAAAAACGACGTCCCATACCCCGCTTCGTTCCCAAGCGACCACATCACGACACTCGGATGTTGGCGGTCCCGTACGACCATCCGCTTCATTCGTTCGACGACCGCTGCCGACCAATCTGGCTGATCACCAGGGAGCACTCGCTTGTGATAACTCAACCCGTGGGACTCGACGTTCGCCTCATCCATTACCAACATGCCGAGTTCGTCACAGAGCGAGTACCATTGGGGGGCATTTGGATAGTGAGCGGTGCGAACGAAGTTGATATTCGCCTGCTTCATCAATTCCAAATCGCGCCGCATCAAATCGGCCGTCATGACATAACCCGTTTCTGGATCAAATTCGTGTCGGTTGACGCCTCGTATCTTCAGCGGCTTTCCATTCAGCAGCAACTCCGGTCCGGAAACTTCCAATTTGCGAAAGCCCACTGGCAAGCGAAAGACTTGGCCGATTTTTCCGTTTGAGCGAACCTTGACGATCGCGGTGTATCGCCATGGCTGCTCGGGATACCATAAGTCGACATCATTGACTTCGATTCGGTCCGCTCCAGATCCAACCTCGTTACCCTTGCGATCCAGCAACGTAAGCTCAACTTGTGGTTTGGCCCCCTTCGCCACCGCTACGGGCATGGGGGTTGTATGCAAGGTCACGCTCCCTGCACCGGTTGCCAAATCGACCTCCGGTTGCACATACGCATCCCATAAACCGTCCGCAGGCATCGCTGCAAGAAACACATCTCGATAGATGCCACTCAGACGCCAAAAGTCTTGATCTTCGATGTAGGATGCATCACTGAATTTGTAGACCTCCACAGCCAATCGATTCGCGCCACCATGGACGAATTCAGTGACATCAAATTCGGCTGGCAATCGAGAGCCCTGGGAATAGCCCACCTTTTTTCCGTTAACCCAGAGAAACATTGCGGACCGCACGCCGCCGAAGTGCAAGACGATCCGCATCCCCTTCCAATCCTCGGGCAAGTCAAATTCACGAACGTAAGAACCCACAGGGTTACGTTCATGGAAAGAAGTAAAGGATTCGTCCGGTTCCCCCATCACGCGCGGCGGATCAACATGGAACGGATACTTGATGTTCACGTAGAGAGGCGTTCCATAACCCTCTCGTTCCCAGGTCGACGGGACGGGGATCTGAGCCCATTTGCTGGTGTCGAAATCCTGCTCAAAGAACTTCAACGGTCGTTGCTCTGGCCTTGGACTCCAGCAAAATTTCCAGTCTCCGTTGAGTGATTTCACCCACGGCGACTCGCCGTCGATCGAATCCTCGGCACTCTCCAAACTTGGATAAGACCAGGAATTGCCACGAGGTGGTAGTTTGCCCAATTGAGTGATCGCGGGATTTTCAATTTCCTCGGGAACGGGTTGCTGACTTATAGCAGCTGGAACCGTGAGGAACGTGACCACGAGCCAGGGAAGCATTCGTTTCATCTTTACTTTGTTGTGCAAGGAGAGAGGGGAGGAAGGGTTGAGCTTACTCAATCGCCTGGAAAACGTTTTGGTCGAATGCCGACCGCTGGTGAGGGCTCGAGGTGGATTCAAGGAGTTCCATCATAGATGTTTTTCATTTGCCAAGCGTCAAGCGACCGCAACTGCGCATCCTGGCCTTGGGCTCGGAGCGAGACGCCCACACTATCCTCCCGTCCCGGATAGACCCGCAACGCGACACATTGCTTGCCGTTCACGAATACTTCGACGACGCTCTTGTCGATAAACACTCGCAGGTTCACCGGTTCGCCCTTTGCGATCGAAACTTGTGCCATTTCCGGTGGTCTTGAACGTACATCCGGAAGGATGGAGGAACGCGTGTTATCAAGCATGATCACACTCGGCAACGGTGCATTGCGGGAACGGTCGCGATACCCTCGTTCCCTTAGCAGTGCGATTCGCGTGACTTCCTCTGCGCCTGCGGATCGCAAGACATTCAATTCCACCATCGGCGCACCTTTCGGATCGATCTCGGCGATCAGTTCCATGGCGTTGCCACTGACCCCTTCAAGGACGATCTCCTGGTTGGCCGGAAGGGTCAGAGCGTCAAGGTGTGTCCTCTCGCCGCGAACGGATTCGATGTCTCCCGCCGGCTCGATTCCTAATTGGTCCTTGCCAATCAAAGTCAGACGCCGGGGCAACGTCATGATCTGATTCCATTGCTGCGTTGGCTTTCCGGGGTTCATGTTGAAGATCGCGATGACGCCGTCCTTGTCGTCCGGGCAGGCAGATGGCGCATGCACACCGCCCGGTCCACTGGGACCAAAGTTGAAATCGCTGCCGTGCGTGACAACAAACTTATCTCGATCCGTATCGTAGTCGCCGAGAAGATACTTGCCGCCGCTGGTGTGGCTGTAGTGGAGCAAGATATGCCGATCGCCGATGGGCCAGAAATACGGGCAGGCCCCATCGTCGCCGATCAGGCCGTATTGATCATCCTCAAGAAATGGATGCAGGTATTCCCAGTTAGCAAGATCTTTCGACCGATGCAAGAACTCAGCGCGAATCGGCTTTCCACCGGGGCCTTCGTTGACCGTGCCAGCTGTCAATGCGTAATACATCTGATCGCGTTTCCAGATGCACGGGTCAAAGATGTTGTAGGGTAGCGGAGGATCACCCGGATTCGGCAAGGGGATCACGGCGTTGCCCGTAACTTTCTCCCAATTCAATAGCAGTGGATCGGTGGCGACAGCAACCATCGTGCCAGCCGCGATCCCGTGGTAGATGGCGATCACTCGATCTTTTTCAACGAGTGTCGAACCAGAAAAACACTTGTCCTCTGGGTTTGGGTAGAGGGCCAGCGGCAGGTCACGCCAGTGGATCAGATCGTCGCTCACCGCATGGCCCCAGTGCTGGCGAGTGTCTTCCGGCGGATACGCCTGGTAGAACAAGTGCCAGCGACCCTGCCAGTAACAGAGACCATTGGGATCGTTCAGGCGTCCTTCCGGGTTCACGTAATGATAGATGGGCCGATGTGGATCGCCAGCCTGAGCCAACCGCGATGCCGTCATGCGTTGCAGCCATGGATTCGTTCGGAGTTGTGCTTCCTGCGCCTGCAATGTCTCGGCAAAGGTGTATTGTGGAACCCGAGAGGCCTCGCCCGTCTTGGGTCTCGGCTTGACTGCAACCCATTGGGCTACGGAGGGCTTGCGAGGCGTGTCCGACTGCACAATCTGATCGACGTTGATATGGCCCCAACCGTCTGTCGCGTTGTCAACGATCTGGAGGACGGCCTGTTTACCAACCAGTTCTTGGACATCCCACGATTGCCAGTCGAGCACCTCTTGATTGTCCGCTTTGATAGCCGGTCCAACCGCGCTGCGGACGACCTTTCCATCAATCACAAGGTTCATGCAGGTCGTCTCGATAAAATTGCCTGCCCCGATTAGAAAGTTAATGTGACGACGCTCGACCGTGAACGGTGGCGAGGTTAGCGTTCCCGTCGATCGATCGCCGTCCAAGTACGTATTGACCAGCCCTTGGCCCTGATGGCCCGTCACGCGATTTCGTGGTTTCACATTGGCGCGAGCAGGCCTTTCGCCAAACGCATCGCCGGTGGCTGTCCACGAGCCATAAGTCTCACCTTCGAAATCGGCGAGCAAAATGTCATTGTTCGCCAAGACCACGGAAAAGGTAGACAAACTCAATCCGAGCAACAGACAGAGAAATCTCATGGTGGATGTCCTTCTTTCAATGGAGCAGGCAGGTTTTTTTTGCGGGAATCCCTACTATAGAGGATCGGATGTCTCTTGTGGCTGCGGTCGAAGATTGACGAACGAGTACGATTGGAGCGACGCTGGCCGTCACCTTACGCAAAGTCATCCGGCCCCGTCCCTGGATTTTGAACGATCTCTTTCAACACGTTCATCGCTTCGTCAGCCTGGTCAAGGGGGACAAAAAGGTGATCATGAAAGTAGGCTGAGATGGCGTTAACGCCGATGCCTCGCTGAGCGAGATTTTCGGTAACGACAGCAAGGAAACCAACGGCTTCAAGGCTGGAGTGAATTCTGAGGGTGATCATTCTGCAAGGAAACGAGCATGCGAGTTCGTTCGCCTCGGCTTCGGCCTTTGCAAGAATCAGCGTCAAGCCCTCGCTTTCAAGGAATTGACCTCTGGGAGAAAGGCAAAGTCCAAACGCGGCTGCGGGTTCCATCGTGCAAAATACGAATTCGCCATCTTGGAGTTCGGGCTGCATGTTTTGCAGCAAGGTCCGTAGATTCGTTTCACCGTTCATCGGTAAAGCATTTGCCTTGAAGGGAAGGAGCTCTTTAAGAACGAAACTGTATGGCAGATTGCATGACGGTGTGAGTGCCGTCCAGCGACGGCTCTCTTTCATTGCCAAAGCTCAAGGGAGTTCCCGATCAAATTCAATCCGGATGGGGTAGGCGATTCCATAATCAGGTCGTTTGGGCATTTCGATCTTAAGGCCGTCGTTCATGGTCTGCCACGTCAACGGTTGTGGGATTCCTAGGAGCCGCACTGCTTGGATGCTCGTCCGATCGACGCCGGCAAGTGATGGGATGCTCGCCTCTTCCCCAGGCCAATCCAAGAAAGTTGCGTAGAGGATTGTATTTGTCTTGTCGCGGGTAAAGCGAATGTTGCCCTCCCGGGCGATCGTCCAGGGACGCGTGCCATAGATCGCCTCGCCATTGATGCGAAGCCAGTCGCCGATCTCCTTAACGATCCGCCGCTGCTCGGCATCGATCGTGCCGTCTCCGCGAGGGGCCACGTTCAATAGCATGTTGCCGTTGTTCGCGACGATACTGATCAGATGGTGAATCACTCGTTCCGCCGAACGGTAACGGTCATTTTTTCGGTAGTGCCAACTGCCTAGTGATGTGTCCGTTTGCCACGGATGCTCAAACGGCTTGTCCGGATCCTTCATCTCGAAGTCGTTGACGACGGCACTCGACAGCATCTCTTCCATCAAGGGAGTCGCAGCAACGTGTTTGATGTTGAGCACGGCTTCCATGCGTCCGTTGTTCCATTTTAGATTGGAATTGTAGTAGTGCGCCGCAATCTGAGGCAGCAGGTCGGGCATTCCGAGCACGGCGTTCAAACGCAGTGATTCGTTTTTGTCGAGTAGATGGTAGACGGCGTCGTCGAAATAGAGCAGGTCCGGCTGATAATTCTGAATCAGGTCATCCACGCGTAGCAGGAACTGCTGGACGAACTCAGGGCAGGGCTCGTTTTCCTTGTGGATCGGACCGTAGAGGTCGCGGGGATCGAGACCTTCCCACGGCGTCCCTTTGCCGTCCGCCTTGGCGGCGACGGCGCCATCATAGGGAACGCCCGCCATGGTCCCGCTGCGATCGCAGCCGTACCAAGCCGGCATGAACGTATTCCAACATCGGTAGGGCGTGTTGTGAAAGGTGACCCCGAATCGTAGGCCATGCTTTCGTGCCGCATCGGCCCACAGTCGGCACAGATCCTTTTGGGGTCCGATGTTCACGCTATTCCACGGCTGATATTTTGAGTCCCAGGAATCAAAGTTGTCGTGATGGTTGACCATAAAGGCGAAGTAGCGGGCACCGGCTTGTTGATAGAACTGGATCAGTTCGTCGGGATCGAAGCGTTCGGCTTTCCACTCACACATCAAGTCCTTCGCACCATGCTTGGATGGGTGCCCGTACGTTTCGACGTGATGTTGGTATTGCGGGTGTCCTTCGATGTACATGCTTCGTGAGTACCAATCGCCGGCTTCCGCTTGAGATTGTGGTCCCCAGTGCGCCCAAACGCCAAACTTGGCGTCGCGGAACCATTCCGGACAAACATAGAACTTGCGCAGGGAATCCCAGTTGGGTGCAAACGGGCCGTCCGCGATTTCAAACTTAGGCATCGGCACGCTCGGCCAAGCAGTCGCCCCAGAATCGGCCGTCACTTCGGAGGGTTTGTTTGGCGTCTCCGCCAAGCAAACGCCGAACCCCATCCCTGCGAAACATGCGATTCCGGCGACACCCAAACCAAAAATACGATTCTTCTTCATATCGATACTTCAAGTGGAGACAAGTTCAAAATCGTCAACCTCATGCCGAATGTACATTTGGCATCCTATCGCTTTCTCTCGTACATTTCGGTGGCGAATTCTATTGCAAGCTCCGGGAACCATGAGATCCGAGGCGATGGCTACTCGGTTTGTCTTTGGCGCGCAACTTCGATGGCACGATCGCGTTGAGCTTTGCTCAATTTTTGATTGAAGAACAATTCGACAGGAAAATAGACGTGATGCTTTTTCATGGCGGGATCGTTCACATCCAGGCTGAGGTCGCAGTCAAATCTTGCCAAGATTGCGTGATTCGCCTTCCAGTCGCCGGTGGCATTGGTGAAGTGCGAGAGACCCCAGGTGATTCCGCGGCCATCGGTGGTGTTGGTGAATGCATCGGCAATGAACGGTCCGCCAGCATTGGGCATGAGCTCCACAATGGATTGGATCTCAAAGTTGACCCAATCCTCGGCATATTGAATCGTGTTGTGCTCGTTGCCATCACGAATCACTAGCGCCGCCACGCCGCTTTTGAACGGGAAGAGTGTTGTCTCATGTCCAGAACCCATAACCGGATTGAGCGGGTGTTTCTTGAAGGGGCCCAGCGGGTGATCGGCAATCGCCAGTCCATGCATGCGAATGTTTGGTTTGCCGTTGCTGTCGGACTTGTAATAGAGATAGATTTTTCCGTCATGCACCAACGGATAGGGATCGTGAATCGAATACTGATCCCATTCGCCTTTGGCACCGTTCGGGATCACGATCTTGTTGCTGGGTATCCAGGGGCCATCGGGTGAGTCGGCCGAGGAGACCGCCACGGGACAGTCATCGCCACGCAGACCGCTGGCTTCCATGAATCCCTGGTAGTAAAGGTAGTACTTGCCTTCCCAAACGAGGATGTCGGTCGTGGTCACGCTGCGCCAGCCGACATTGGGTTGGGGCGGACGCGGCACGGCGACTCCTTGTTCTTTCCATAGAAAGCCGTCTTCGCTGGTGGCATACCAGATATCCGACAGATCCCAGTCGGCTGAGGGAATCGTGTCGGTGCTGTTCTGCGCTCCCTGGGGTGGCGTGGGTGTATGGCGTTTGGTGTACCAAACGTAGTACTTGCCATCGGCGAAGATCACCTTCGACGGATCACGACGCGAGATCGTGCCGTCGCCGCCGTTGTAATCGAATCCTTCGAGTCGCGTGTATTTGAACTGCGTGTAGAGTTCATTGTTCTCGGGGCGAGCCGCGGGGTACACCGTGTAATTGCGTTCCAACGCAGCGCTCAATGGGCGATCCGGTTTTTCATCGGGGAACTTGTAGGGGAAGCCTCCCTGAGGATGATTCTGCGCGACCAGTTGGCCTGACAGGACGAGCATTGCCAGAGTCATTCCACACCATCCACACACATTCTTCATATCGATTCCCCTGTTCCTAAAACCTTGTTCTGACAGATTCTCACTATTTATGGTTGCCCAGTCAGCTTAGCATCGTACGAGAAATCACTTTCGAATTTCCATTTGTGAGCGGCAAGGCGGGAGCCCAATACCGCTAAATCGAGGTCCAGTTTTAGCGGCACGGCGCAAACCGTCCGGTATCGAGGCCTCGCCAATTCCATAGTAAAACCGGGCGGCTCGCGCCGCTCCGCTAACAAAAAAGCATCTCGATTTAGCGTCATTCCGCTCACTTAGTTCCCGCACGTTGCCTAGCCGTCTGTTCCAATTGACGCTGCCGTTGTTTCTTGCTCAACCCTTGTTGATAGTGCATTTCCGGGGTGAAGTCGATCTGATGCCGCTTCATTTCCGGGTCATCAACGTCTTGGCTGAGGTCGCAGTCGAATCTTGTGAGCACGGTGTGATTGCGTTTCCAGTCATTGCCGGCGTTGGTGAAATGGGAAATCCCCCAGGTGATACCGCGACCGTCTTTGGTGTCGGTGAACGCGTCGGGAACAAACGGGCCAGCGGCAGTCGGCAGCAGTTCGGTGATCGCCGCTATCTGAAAGTTCACCCAATCCTCAGCATATTGTATGGTGAAGTGCTCTTGGCCATCACGGATTGCCAGACACGCCGCGCCCTTCTTGAAAGGGAAAACCGTCGTCTCATGGCCGGAATTGACGACCGGGTTGAGTGGGTGCTTGTTGAACGGGCCGAGCGGAGTGTCCGCAATGGCGATCCCATGGCAGATCCACACGTTGCCCGGTCGGTTGAACGCCGACTTGTAGTAGAGAAAGATTTGACCGTCGTGAACCAGTGGGCACGGGTCATGAATCGAAAACTGATCCCACTCGCCCTCAGCTCCGTTTTCAATCACGATTTTGTTCGCAGCCGTCCAAGGTCCATCGGCGGAATCCGCCCATGACACCGCGACCGGACAGTAATCACCTCGCTTGCCGCTGGCTTCCATGAAGGCTTGATAGTAAAGATAGAACTTGCCTTTCCATTTCAGGATACCGGGCGTTGTCACGCTGCGCCAGCCCGGTTCAGGTTTGGGGGGGCGAGGCACGGCCACGCCTTGTTCTTCCCAGTGGAAGCCATCTTCACTGGTGGCATACCAAAGATCACTCAGGTCCCAGTCCGTCGAGGGAATCGTTTCGGTACACCCCATCGGCCCCATCGGCTTGGTCGGCGTCTCTCGCTTCGTATACCAAACGTAGTATTTCCCCTTCTCAAACAGCACTTTGGTCGGATCGCGGCGGGAAACCGTGCCATCGCCACCATTGTAGTCCAATCCCTCAAGCTTGGTGTACTTGAATTGCGTGTACAGCTCGTTGTCATTGATGTGCGGTGCTTCATGCCCATTGAAGGTGCGATCCATCGCTGCGCTGAGTTCTCGATTGCGAGCCTCCTCGGTCACCGCATACGGGAATGCCTTTGTAGACTCGTCACCCGACGATGGGCTGACACAGGCTAGGACGGCAATCCAGGCCATTCCCAAAAGGATGGTTTTCTTCATTACGCGACGCCTCACCGATTGGAATCTTGGACACAGGGAGAATACGATTGCATCAGTATTCATTCGCAGTGCAACGTTAATTACAAGAGTCTACTGAAAATACTCCGAGGTGACACTCGACCATGTTTTACCGATGCGAATGTTGTTAAGTTGAATGGGGGCACTGTTCCTGGCAATCAGTGTGCTTCCCTGACGTTACGAGCGATGCAGCCCGGCATCCTCTGGATCAAGGGGTTGCAGACAGGCAGCCAGGGAGCCCTCAAATACAACGAAAGAAGCGTACCCATGAAAAAACACCTCGAGTCACTCCTACGTGGCGTCATCGCCTGGACCATCGGATCCGTTTGCGTTGTCGCAGACGAACCTCCAGTGCGAACCGGCGTGCAGATACCGGCGATCGTCGGTGACTACACTTTGATCTACAAGCCGCAGCCCGATGTGTACTCAGGACAGGATACCCAAAACTACAAGAACGGGGAAACCTACACTCACTGGCAGACGAACGACCACACCTATATCAAAGGCCCGGACATGGATGGCTCAGGCGATCGGTGGCATTGCTTTGGCATCACCCGCCCCGACAAAGCTGAGAATGATGGCGTCCATGAGGGAGAAGGGACTTGTTTCCATGCGCTGGCACCGATTGGGAAACTGGCGACTGCAATGCGTCCGCAGGTTTGGATTGACCAACCGAAACTCGATGTAAGCGGTTGTGGCTGGGCACCTCATTGCATCAAGATCGGCGAGGCTTTCTCGCTCATCAGCTCAACCAATGGACGAGCCGAATCGATCGATTTATTCGACTGGAGGGACAAAGGCAAACTCAAGGTCAAGGGAGAGAATACGCGAGATCCCGATGTCTTGTTTTGGAATGGGACCTATTACCTGACTCGCTGCAGCAACCGATCCGTGAGCCTGGTAACGTCGGTGGATTTCGTGAATTGGACCGATCCGGTCAACATCTTCACCGCGCCGCAGGAAAGCTGGAACTGCGAATCCCCAACCTTGGTTGAGCGTCATGGAGTCTTCTATTTGTTTTGGTGCTTGTGGGATAGCGCAGGTTCAGGGGAGCAGCTCGAGGCATTGTATGATGGCCATGACCCGTCCACCTACGACTATCGTACGTTTGTCTATGCTTCGGATACACCGATGGATTTCCACGATCGGGATCCCGTTGCTCAGCTCGCAGCACACGCTCCCGAGATCATTCAGGATGAAGAGGATCGCTATTTTATTTCCAGCGCAGACTATCCACAGCGGGGGATCAACCTTGCGCGGCTGGTGTGGATACCTCGTAAACCGAGCTCATGACAAAGGGCCTCTTCGTAGATCGTCTCCAGCAGACCAGGGCCGAGAATGCGATGCACTTCGATTGCTGCGCCAATGATCTTTTCCGTCAATTCATCGCTCATTTCTCTGTGCCCTCGGTGATCTCTGTGGCTACCCTGAAGCCCGTACTCGATTCTTTCACGCATCCCGTCCGAATGACACTCAATCAACGTCGCAAACTTCAGTCCGCTGCCAATACCGATACGAGCATGCAAGCTTGTTTTGCCACAGAGACCACGTAGGTCGCCCACCCGGTATCGATTCACGGTGGGGAGCCATCGTGCTTCGTTCTTAACGCCTCAAATCCAGTTACGACGTCGAGCAACTCTTCGGTGATCGCGGATTGCCGCAGTCTATTGAAGTCCGATTGTAGCTCATCAAGCCGTTCTTCAATGTTCTTCTCCGCTGCCTGCATCGCAGCAATCCGGCTGGCGTTCTCACTGGCCAATGATTCCGCACAGACGCGGTAGAGAGAAACAAGCAAGTACTGTCGGGCAAGCTGCGAGATGAGTTGCCGACGCGGAGCAGCGAATGTGGGTAGTGATCGCGATTGCCACTTTCTCTCTCGCCAAGCATCGACTCGCCCGGAATCGATCGGCAGCAGTTGACTGTGTTGCGACTCAAAGGACGATGCCGCAGCACGGCGATTGGAATAGGTATGAATCGCGCCGATATCGCACTCCGTACGCAATTGTTCGATCCTCGGAATCATCGCTTGCACCAAGTCATTGATCTCCGATACCGATGTCGGCACGGAGTAGGTTTCATCGACCTTCCATCCGACGTCAATGAAGGCCGCTCGGGCGCGAGCACCAACAACGAGCAGACCCGTGGGTGGATCGTCACTGGCTTGTCGATGATACTCGATCGCGAACTCAGCGATCCGTTCGTTGAACTGGCCGCACATCCCTTGATCGCTACCGAAGACGATTGCGCCGATCTTGGCGGCCGGACTGGGTTGGTCGAGTGCCCGACGTTCGCCTCGCAAGGCGATTTGAAAGCCGAGTTCGACTGTGCGGTTGTAGTCGGCCAGAGCATCTGCGGCCTGTTCGTACTGGTGAATACTGACAGCGGCCAACGTCTTCATCGTCGAGACGACCGAGTTAAGATCGGTCGCCGTGTCGATTTGTCGGCGAAGGTTTTCTAGGGTTGTCATGGGCAAACGAAGTTGAAAACTGCATGGTGAAGAAACTTGCTCGGACGAGACTCCGTAGTTTTTCACCACACATGTTTCACCTTCCCTCCGTCAATATTACCACGTCATCTTCGGACAGTTTTCCCCCTTCCAGGATCCTCGCCCCCAACTCTGGAAAGTCTTTCTTCATCACATCTTGCACTTCCAGTTCCGCTCGCCTGATCTCAATCGGATCGACCTCGTCGAACCGACCGCTTGTGACTGCCAGCAACGACGCAATTTGCTCTGGCACTTCCAACGGTTGGAATTGGGGTTGTTTCAATATCTCTCGGATTCGTTTTCCACGCTCCAACGTCTTTCGAGTGTCCTCGTCCAACTGGCTACTGAAACGTGCGAATTTTTCTAACTCTTCAAATTGCGAATACGTTAACCTCAAGTCGCCAGCGACCGCTCGATAGGCGGGCAACTGAGTCTTTCCACCGACGCGTGAAACGCTGCGACCGACATCAACCGCTGGCAGGATTCCTTTGCGGAACAGGTTCGGCGATAGATAGACTTGTCCATCCGTGATCGAAATTAGGTTCGTCGGAATGTAAGCCGACACATTCTGAGCTTCGGTTTCGATAATCGGAAGAGCCGTCAATGAGCCTCCGCCGGCGTCTGTACGCAAATGCGTTGCTCGTTCTAGCAGTCGCGAGTGAACGTAGAAGATGTCTCCTGGAAACGCCTCTCGCCCAGGCGGTCTGCGCAGCAACAAGGAAACGTGCCGATACGCACGAGCGTGAGCGGTTAAGTCGTCATAAACGATCAATACGTCGCGACCTTGCTCCATGAAATTCTCGCCAATCGTCGTCGCTGCATAGGGGGCGACGAACTGGACGCCTGGCGGTGCGTCATTGGCACCGATCACGACCACTGTGTTTTGCAGTGCATCATGCCGCCGCAGATTGTCGATCACGCGAGCGACGTTGGTGCTTCGCTGGCCAATGCTACAGTAGATGCAAATCACATCACGGCAGCGTTGGTTGACAATTGCGTCCACTGCGATCGCTGTCTTACCCGTTTGGCGGTCGCCGAGTATCAATTGACGTTGTCCGCGTCCAATCGGGATCAGTGCATCAATGACCTTCAATCCGGTTTGCAGCGGCACGGTCACCGGCGCACGCTGTATGATAGGCGGTGCATCACGTTCGCATGGCAATCGTTCCAATGCATCGAGCGAGCGACCACTGTCGAGCGGACGACCGATCGGATCGATAATGCGACCGAGTAAGCCATCGCCAACGGGCGTGTCCAGTACGCTGTGCGTCCGCTCGACTCGTGTTCCTGCCTGCAATCGCTCGCTATCATCCAGCAGCACGCATCCCACCTCGTCACGATCCAGGTTGAATGCGTAGCCGCGCAGGTTTCCTGCGAAACGCAGCATCTCGTCCGCTTGAACGTGCGGCAACCCATGCACGCGAGCGATGCCACGTTCGACATCGCTGACCGTCCCCGTCTCTCGAACCTTCAATGTTGCTGTGTGTTGGTCGATAACTCGGTGAAGTTTGAGCGATGTGTCGTCGATCGCATCCTGGTAGCTAAGTTCGCTCATCCCATTTTCAACGCTTTGCTGAATTGTTGGTCGATTTCATTGATGAACTCCCCCGCGTTCCACGTCAAACTGTATCCGCCAGCGACAAGCTCGATGCCACAGATGAGTTCCTCGTCGATCTCAAAGTGAAAGGCGATTCCTGGACCGAGTGAGTCATGAACGGCATCGCGTAATCGCAGCTGCTCTTCTTCCCCCAATTCGCATCCACTACGGATGACGATCGTGTCTTGCGAATCCTTCAAGTTTTGTAAAATCTGATCGCGTTGTTTGCTGTCGATGTCGCTGAGTCGGCGAATGAATTGGCTAACCATGCCGGCTTGCAACGGTGTGTCGGCGAGTAGTGCGAGCGTTTGCCTGGCGATGGCGGTTGCCAATTTTGCTGTTTCTCGCTGTGTTTCATGTCGCTGCTGTTGCTGGTCACGTTGGAACGCCTCGGTCCACTGGTCGCGACGTCGATCGACCTCGCGGCGTGCGTTTTGGATCAATTGTTTGCGTTGATCGTCGGCGTCTTGTTTGGCTTTCCCGAGTAGTTCTTCGCGGCGACTGTCGAGATCAGAAGATTTCTGTTGGTAGGTTTGCTTTTCCTGTTCCGCTTGCCTTCGCTGCCGATCCGCCTCGTCCAAGCGATCTGCGATCCTTTGTTCCCGCTGACTCATTGCCTTCGTGATCGGGCCATAAAGTAACCATCGCAACAGCCCGACTAAGATCAGGAAGTTGATGATTTGTGCGACGAAGGTAAACCAATCGATATCCATCTTGAAGCGGGGGACGTTGGGTTACTGTGCAAAATGGTCCCAATACGGATTGGCGAACAATAGGATCATCGCGACGACGAAACAATAGATCGCGGTCGATTCGATCATTGCCAATCCAACGAAGAGAGTCCGTGTGATGGTGTTGGAGGAATCGGGTTGTTGGGCAATCGAGTTGAGTGCTTGCGAAACCGCGCGGCCTTCCCCGAGTGCTGGGCCAATCGACCCGATCGCGATTGTTAAACCCGCCGTAATGATTGAGGCCAAAGCGACCATCGTATCGCCGTCCATCGTGTTCTCCTGTGTTTGAAACAACGCCAAGCGGCTTGGCCGAAAAAATACGTGGCCCAGGCTTCAAGCCTGGGGGTGATGCAAACCCAGCTCGAAGCCTGGGCTAGGTCCCTGACGACGGGGGCCGCCGCGCCACGTTTGCCGACGCGATATAGACCATCGCCAATACTGCGAAGATGTAGGCTTGGATCATTCCGGTCAACAACCCGAGTGCTTGCATCAACACCGGCACAAAAAATGGCACAAAACCGATCAAGATGGCTGCAATCACCGTGCCGCTCATCATGTTGCCATACAACCGAACCGCCAACGCCAAGGTCCGAGACACCTCTCCAATCGCATTGAACGGTAACATCAAAAGGGTCGGTTGGACGTAGTGCTTGAAGTAGCCGCCGATTCCCTGTGACGCGATTCCAAACAACGGAACCGCGATGAAGACACAAGTGGCCAATGCTGCGGCGGTCGAAAGGGAACCGGTAGGCGGTCGATAGCCAGGCACGATACTGAGCAGATTTGCCATCGCGATGAACAAGAACAGGGTTCCAACAAACGGCAGGTACTTCCCTGGCTCTTGTCGGCTGACATCGCGAATCTGGTCCCGGATCCCAGTCACGAGCACTTCCAGTAGATTCTGAAAGCGCGGGATATCGGTCCCCGTTGTCAGTCGCCGCGTGACGAGCCATGAACTCGTCGCCAAAATCGCCATGACCAGCCAAGTGAACACGATCGTGGCGTTCAGCTTGACGACTGGCCAGATTTCCCATTGCCACAGTATCCAATTGTCGGGCGAGATCTGAATACTATCCACTAGAGTGCCTCCTGCGCGACCCATCGCACACCAACTGTGCGAATCAGCACAAAGCCGAGAACGCCTGCAAGCAGCAATCGCCAATCATCTTGACGTGCCAAAACCACGAATCCAGCGAGCAAGACAAGCATCCGCACGATCAAACTCGTGAAGTAGAACGACCACGGCAATCTCGTTTTCGGCAGACGCTGGACCGTCCACCACAGCGACCCGAGGAAGAACATCCCCAAGGCTATACCTGATAGAAATGCGAATGGGATTGACATCATGATTGCACCTTGTTTCGTAGCGGATTCCGTTAACCGTTGCGACCGCTCGGGATCACGGTTCCGAACATCTTGACGACTTCCCCTACGTTTCTTGTTTGATCCACCACCATGCGTTCAAACAACCAACGGCGACGCCCATGACCAACAGCATTAGTGTCCACGAAAACCGACTCGGCCACTGCTTATCGATCCAAAGCCCCAACATGATACCCAGGAGTGTCGGCACGGTGACCGACCAACCGACCAACCCGAACATCCCCAAACCGAACCATGCCGAACGCTCTCCTTCGCTTCTGGCGGCCATCTTTCGAGTTTGTTTCGTATCGACTTCTCGCTGCAAGTCAGCCTTCAGATTTGAGCGTTTCGAATCTTGGGTGTTCACGGCGTTTGCTCAGCGAAATCCATGTACCGGCGTAAGAAACTCGCTTCCAACTTTGCGGTGGCGGCATGAGCGGCTCGTTGCCGGTCATCCAACGTTGCAAATTCTTCGCGAACGGTTGTCTTCAATTGTTCCAAGTTTGTTCCCGCTGTCGCCTGGGCGGACGAAACGAGTACCTCGTTGTCTTGTTTCACCAAGACTCCATCCCCAACAGCGGCAAAATGCTCAACTCCAGCCTCGTCCTCCCAACTGAGCAAACCAGGGACCAACGCAGCAAGAAAATCGACGTGCTGAGGGAGCAAGCAAAAACTTCCGTGCGTACCTTCAGCGACGATCTTGGTAACCGATTGATCGACGACCCTTCTCGCCGGGGTTAGTAGTTTTAGTTTCATGATGCTCCGATCGATTGCTCTTCGCTACCTTTGCCCCACTTCATTCACACTACCGACCATATACAACTCCCGTTCCGACGTCTCTTCAAATTCGTCATCCATGATCCGTTCACAACCATCCAAAGTCTGCTCGATTTCAACCGTCCGTCCCTTGTGTCCGGTGAACTGTTCGGTTGTGAAGAACGGCTGTGTCAGAAACCGCTCCAAGCGGCGTGCTCGATTGACTGTTCTCCTGTCATCTCGCGACAATTCTTCCATGCCCAACATCGCGATAATATCTTTCAGATCATCGTAGTTTGCTAACGTGTGTCGAACGTCGTTCGCAGTCCGATAATGACGATCTCCAACCACGTGCGGCAACATCATTTCCGAACTGGACTTCAGTGGATCGATTGCTGGATAAAGCCCTTCCGAAGCACGTTTGCGTGACAAAACCACGGTCGCCGACAAATGCGAGAAGGTATGCACGGCACTCGGGTCGGTAAAGTCGTCCGCTGGCACATACACCGCCTGGACCGACGTGATTGCGGCGGAAGACGTCGTGCAAATTCGCTCCTCAAGCTCCGCCAGATCATTCGCTAACGAAGGTTGGTATCCCACTCGCGATGGCAACTGGCCCATCAAACCCGAGACTTCCATTCCTGCTTGAACGAAACGAAAGATATTGTCAATCAACAGCAACACATCCTGCTTCGCCTCGTCGCGAAAGTACTCTGCCATCGTCATCGCTGCATGTCCAACACGGAACCGTGCTCCCGGTGGCTCGTTCATCTGCCCGAACACCATCACCGTGTGATCTCGTACGCCCGCTTCGCCCATTTCGCGGTACAACTCCTCCGCCTCTCGGCATCGCTCACCAATCCCACAAAACAAACTGATCCCTTCGTGCTTGCCGACGACATTGTTTATCAACTCGGTGATCAGCACGGTCTTTCCCACACCCGCTCCACCGAACAGTCCCGCTTTGCCACCCCGTTCCAAAGGCGACAACAAATCGATCGCTTTGATTCCTGTCATGAAGACTTCGGATTTGGTAACACGGTGATCGATCGCGGGTGGCGATTGATGGATACTCTGTTGTGTGACGTCCCGAAGAGGATCGCCGTCGTCAATCGTGTTTCCGAACACGTCTAACACGCGGCCTAACAACGGCTTGCCCACGGGGACTTGCATTGGACGCCCGAGGTCACGGATCGTCGCTCCTCGAGCCAGGCCACGCAGTGACGTAAGTGCGATCGCCCGAACGGTTTTCGCGTCGAGCTGGCTGGCGACTTCCGCGACAACATCGCCATCATCGCCGACTCGCAATTCGTGATTCATCCGAGGCAGTGTTTCGGGAAAGACGGCGTCGAGAACGCTACCGCGCACCGCCACGACCCGCCCCTCGTTTGGAGGTTCCGTAAATCCCGGTTTGATCATCTTCTTGTTACTTATGAGTCATGAGAAAGGTGAAAAATGGGTGGTGAAGCGTTGCCTTAGTCAGTTCTTCCTCATTTTTGCCTTTCCCGCATTGGTACCGAAGTTGCATTTTGTGTGCCAAAGATCACTACACACCAAAGGAGTGTCTGTATCGCCGCCTGAGACATGCTCCGAATTAATGTCTGGCAAAGGTCATGCCGTTCGCTACACGGCATCGGACGACGGTGCCGCCATGCTTGCCTGGTTCGATTTGTAATTCAGCTTCAATCAAACTGGCTCGATAACGTATCAACCTGTTGCATCGTTCACCGAAGCCATTCGCACGATCCTTGCTGGTGAGGTCCTTCACAAGCCTTCGGACGTCGCGCAATGACATAGCTCATCGATGTCGCCAAACACGCACCCCGTTCCCACGGACTTGATTCCGCAGTGATCTATGGAAATGTTTAGCAAGAAATCGATCGGCGACTGTTGATGCTGACAACACCTCGGCCTGCGTCAGTCGAAGCAGAACCGAAAGGCCAATCACCGATTTGCCGACCTCGGTTTGACATTGTCGAGTCGGAAAATGAGCTGGTTTTGTATGGCGACATGCCCGGCGTCGAAGACAACAACCTCGATATTCGCTATGAGAATGAACCGTTGACGAATCACGGAAAAGCTCCGGCGCGGAAGGAAACCGCGGCCATGCTCCGGCAAGAGTATGGCGTGGGCGACTACCAAAGAACGTTCCTGATCGGCGAGTCGATCGACGCAGAGAAGATCACCGCTGAAATCCATAATGGTGTGCTGGTCGTTCAAGCTGAGCGCAAGTCCGAAAGTAGTACGGATCCGGGCAACACGTCTTCGTACGGCAAGGTCTACCGAAGCATGATCGTTCCCAACGGGATCGAGGCGGGCGAGATCCAAGCCACCTACAAGAACGGAGTGCTGGAAGTGCATTTGCCCAAGGGCGAGCACGCCAAGGCAAAGCGAATCGCTGTTCACTAGGATGGCCGGTTCCCGTCGTCCAGTGATGGATGGCGTGCTCGTGATGGCTGGTGGGGACCGGCCCTACCCGATCAACCGCACTGCCAACAATAAGGCGATCCCGAGACTGAACGCGAGGTAGTGGATGATGTTTGTCTTGATGCGGTGGTGATGTTTGATTTCTGGAATCAAGTCCGCAGCACCAATGTACAAGAAATTTCCTGCCGCAAAGGGAACCAAGAACACGACATTGATCTGATTGGAAACGGCGTACGCCAAAATGCCTCCTGCCAAGAACGTCATCGAGCAAAAGAAATTGAACGCCAGTGCTTTCGTTGCCGTCCATCCACCATGCACCAAAACGCCAAAATCGCCAAGCTCCTGTGGCACCTCATGAGCTGCCGCAACCAACCAGGCGGTGACACCCAGCTGCACGTCCACCATGAAACTTGCTGCGACAAACATGCCTCCGATCAGATTGTGAATGGCATCGGCAATCAAGATCAAGTACGTCAGCGGAGGCGTGTCGTCCGCCGTTGCACTGTGTGTGTGATGCCAGTGCAGAAATTGCTCCAGTCCCAGGAACAACATAAAGCCGGCAAGAAGCCAGAGGTAGATCGAAAGACGATTGTGCATCTGGTCAACTGCTTCAGGAATCATGTGTAGCACCGCACCGCCGATCAATGACCCCGCGGCGAACGCGACCAGCGGCAAGAGCAGTTTGTCGAGCGTTTCCTTCTTGATCACCCACGTCACCGCACCGGCGAGTGAGATCACGCTCATTGCAATGCTGGAGACAACAATCCATGCGAGCGTGGTCAACGTTGAGCTCCCTTGGCGACCGGGTGGACGACTACCGCTTCATTTTCGTGAACGCCCCAAGGCCCTCGCTGCATCCAACCCTCAACATGCGCCTGCCATTCCCGGTTTACCCGACTCATTCTGTTTGCCTCCGAAACGGAATCAAATTTGCTCCTCATCACGATGTGCTTGCTTCGAGCAATCAACGTACCAAGCGATTTTCAATTCGGTGGTGGTCGATGCGAGGGTCCGGCACTTGCACTTTGAGAATCACACACAATGGTCATGTGCAATTCCGCACACATTCGTCCCACGGAGAGGACCGAAATGTCACACTCGTTCCTGGTCTATCAGACGGTTCACGGCGTCGACGCGTTCCAAATCGAATTCAACGACGTTTCCAAAGAATACTCGGGAGGAAATCGAGCGATGCAAGACTTATCTGAAATTCGACAGCGTCTGCAACACAATCTTCAAGAACATATCGATCGAGTTGAGAAACTTGAAAACCGCTTGCGGCAACCGGGCGACGAAGATTGGGAGGAACAAGCTTCGCAGCGGTCGAACGATGAGGTTCTGCAATCGTTGAGTACACAGGCTCGAAAGGAGATCGATCAAATCCGGCGTGCGATAGGCCGTATTGACGAGGGTAGTTACGGGCGCTGCACTAAGTGCGATAAGGCAATATCCCCAGAGCGGTTAGAGTTGCTGCCCTTCACAACGACCTGTGTCGATTGTTCTACGTTATAGAGGAGAATCAAATGAAACCGCAACCTGCACCGAATGCCAACGAGTTGATGACGGCGGTTCCACATACGGTCACACCCGAGATGCGATTAGCGGATGTGATTGCTTTCCTGGTTCGACACGATCTTGCCAGCGTCTTGGTTGCTCGTAACGAGAACAGCAAGAAAGAATTGTTGGGATTTATCTCTGAAGGCGATTGTTTAGAGCACCTCAGCAATGAGCTGTTTTATGGAGCGCCGATGCCGATTCAGACTGCCGCCACAATCATGAAGCGGCACCCTCTTTGCGTGACGACTGACACCGATATTTTCGCGTTGTCGTCGATTTTCGTCAGTCACAACTATCACTATTTGCCAGTCATCGACGGGAAGTTTCTAGTGGGCATGGTGTGCCGAAGCGATGTGCTACGGTTGTTGGACGAGTATTATCGTCGGTGGGTGAAGCTGCGTGAGGATGAACGAACATCGATCGACGTTCACGAAATCATGAATCACCGGTTTCTGGTCAAATCTTAGCCTTTTTTGTTCGCTTTCCGGCCGGGAAAACTCAACCATCCACCACGCTGGTGGATACCAAAGTCCCAGGCAATCACGCGGTTCGAGCGGGTCGGCTGCCCCGTTCCTGTCCCTCGGCGCCTGGCAAATGGAGAACGTCTTTGGATAAACCTGCGTAGCGAATCCCCAGACCGGACAACCACCGCTATGATAAAAGAACGTTTTGGAAAAACACTCAATCTCGGGCATGGCGTGCTTTCCCCACCTAAGCAAGGTGCGGGAAATCAGTGGGCGGAATGGCGCTAAACCTGGTGAATGAAGAGAAGTTATCCAGCACAGAGTCGGCGGCTAACGCCTTGCCGCGTCATGTTCGAAGTCATCAAGGAATTACTTATGTTATTGAAACGATCTCGCTGCATCGCTCCAGCCGCTATTCTGCTGTTGGTGTTGGCTCCCTCTGCGGTTTCCGCTGAACGACCGAACATCTTGTGGATCACCATCGAAGATTGGTCGCCCGATCTTTCATGCTATGGTACGAAGGGGATCGAAACGCCGAACGTCGACAAGCTGGCCGCGGAAGGGATTCGATACGAGCGAGCCTTCACCACGTCGCCGGTCTGTTCGACCTCGCGTTCCGCGATGATGACGGGCTTTCATCAGAACTACTTGGGTGCCCACCAACACCGCACCGACGACAAGAAACCGTTGCCCTTTGGCATCCGACCGATTCCGCATTTGCTCGCCGATGCTGGCTATTTCACCTGCCTGATGAGCAGGAAGACCGACTGCAACTTCCTACCCGACAAGAAGGAGGAATTGTTCATGGGTGTCGACTGGAGCGAGCGAGAACCGGACCAGCCATTTTTTGCTCGGATCACGTTCGGTGGCACCCACCGATCTTGGAATCGCGATCCGCTGCGGCCAATCGACAACGCGGAGGTGGAATTGCCACCCTACTATCCCGATACACCGTTCATCCGTCGTGACTGGGCCAATGGACTCGAGCAGATGCAGATTGTCGATCGAGAGGTCGGTGAACTCTTGAAGCGACTGGAGGACGAAGGGTTAGCGGACAACACCATCGTTTTCTTCATCGGCGATCACGGTCGCTGCCATATCCGCGGAAAGCAGTTTCTGTACGACGAAGGCACTCGAATTCCAATGATCCTACGTTGGCCGGGCAAGGTCGATCCTGGTCAAGTCAACGATGACTTGGTGATGTCGATCGACATTTGTGCGACCGTTCTCGATGCAGCCGGTGTCACTCCGCCGGTGCCCTTGCATGGCAAAAACCTATTTAGCGACGAAGTGAAGCAACGGAAGTACGTCTTTACCGCCCGGGATAAGATGGATGATACCCATGACGCCATGCGGAGCATCCGGTCGCGGGACCACAAGTTGATTTTGAATCTGATGCCAGAGCGTGCTTATTGTCAACTGAGCTTTTACAAAGAGAGTGCCTACCCGGCGCTCGCCGAGCTGAATGTGTTGAACCTACAAGGAAAGTTGACGCCGGAGCAAGCTGCGTTCATGGCGCAGCGCAAACCGGAGGTGGAACTGTTCGATCTCCGCAACGATCCACACGAAGTCCACAACGTG
The DNA here is from genome assembly GCF_007860135.1 of Novipirellula artificiosorum. NCBI lineage: Bacteria > Pseudomonadati > Planctomycetota > Planctomycetia > Pirellulales > Pirellulaceae > Novipirellula > Novipirellula artificiosorum. The sequence goes on along the minus strand of NZ_SJPV01000004.1, from coordinate 193,985 downwards.
GCGGACGATCTGAACTACGCAAACGTCAAATCGAAATTGCTGAGCGAGTTAGAATCTTGGCGAACGACCGTGATTCACGACCAGGGTGTTTCGGATGATTTCCGAGCGGTTGGCGTTTTTCCCGAAACTTGCCCTCTGCCAACGGTGGGTCAGTGGGCTCAAGAGCACGTCGACGACTACGACTTCAAGAAGTTCGGCGTCCCAGGATGGTTCCCTACGAGAACACTCGAAGAATGGCAGGCGGTCAAAACGATGTGGGAACCCTGGGTGTTCCGAGAACCGACGAGCAAAATGAAACGCCCCGTGATTTCCTACACAAAGAAACCGAGCCAAAAAACGAAGCAGGTAAGCCAATAGATGGTCCGAATACACATGATCAAACTTCTGCGAATCACCCGCACCTCTTGGCTTCTGGCTCTGCTGTTGGCGTCGTTTGGCGTTGGGGTCACGGCCGAGCGGCCGAACATTGTTCTGATCGTTGCCGATGATCTCGGCTACAGCGATGTTGGGTTCAACGGCTGCAAGGAGATTCCAACGCCACACCTGGATGCGATCGCAGAAGCGGGTGCTGTCTTTTCGTGCGGCTACGCTTCGCATCCCTATTGCAGCCCAAGCCGAGCCGGTTTGCTGACAGGCCGCTACCAGCAACGCTTTGGTCACGAATGCAATCCGCAACCCGATGCGGAGTTCAAAGAAGGTGAAGCAACGGGGCTACCGTTGTCGGAAACGACGCTTGCCAACGTTTTGCAATCTGCAGGGTACGCGACCGGAGCCATCGGCAAATGGCATCTCGGCGATGCGAAACCCTACTGGCCCAATCGACGCGGATTTGACGAGTGGTTCGGATTCAGTGCGGGCGGGATGAGCTACTGGGGCGACACGGGAAAGAAGGCGGCTGCTCTTGGCGTTCATCGCGGCGACGATCCTGTGGGAAAAGATTCACTGACCTACCTGACCGACGACTTTTCAACGGAGGCAGTTCAGTTCGTCGACCGGCATCGAGATCAGCCATTCTTTCTCTACTTGGCATACAACGCTCCGCACTCGCCCGATCAGGCCACGAAACGACACTTGGCGAAAACCAATCACATCGAATACGGCGGCCGTGCTGTTTACGGTGCGATGGTGGCTGCGATGGACGAAGGGATCGGGCGAGTGATGGCGAAACTCAAAGAAATCGGGGCCGACGAGAAGACGCTGCTGATTTTCTATAGTGATAACGGCGGGCGAAGGGAACACGCAGTGAACTTTCCCTACCGCGGCCACAAGGGAATGCTGTTCGAGGGAGGAATTCGAGTGCCGTTTGTGATGAAATGGCCGTCGCGCGTTCCCAAAGGAGTCACAATCAAATCGCCGATCTCTGCTCTCGACATTTTCCCGACGGTGTTAGCCGCCGCGGGTGTTTCGCCGGACCAGGCCGATCAACTCGATGGCATTGACCTGCTTCCAATGCTTACGAGCGGAAGGCCGTCTCAAGAACCACGCACCCTGTTTTGGCGATACGCGATGGGCGATGGTCAATACGGCTATGCCATTCGCGATGGCGATTTGAAACTTGTGCAAAGCGGATACAAAAACGAAACCTTCTTGTTCGATCTTGCGGATGACCCCTGGGAGAGAACCAGCATCGCCGCGGACCGACCCGATACCGTCAAGCGATTGGAGCAACGGATCGCCCAGTGGGATCGAGAAAATATTTCGCCAAAGTGGATCGACGCGCATGGTCAGAACGTGCGAAACGAAGAAGAAACGCGTCAGAAAACCATCGATGCGGCATCTCGTGGTGAAAAGCAGTCGCCAACCTCGATTTCAAATCGATGATCTCACCCGTTCCAGCTTCCGCTAAGTTCATTGACAACCGCTACTACATCCGGGGCGGCAGTATGGTGCGCGACGCCGATGGCAAGTGTCACTTATCTTTACAGTCGCTGAAGAAACCGAAGAAAAGACTCACTCTTTCAACATCCCGATCCCTCTGAGTCTTACGAAATAGGAAGAGACAGAAATGCAGAACCCGTTTTCAATGAAGCAACTCTTTCTTTTGCTGGCACTGGTGTTGACTCCAAGTCTGGCTCGTGGTGTGCCGAATGGTCCTCCCGATGTTCCCTCGATCATGACTGACGAGAAGAGTTTCCGCACGCTAGGGTTTGTCGAACGCGCTGGTAAGGCGTTTCGCGTCGACCTAAAGCAGACGAGTGATGCCGGACGGAATGATCCGAAAGTCGCTGCGTCGTTGGCACCGTTCTTGGTAGCAAAGCCACAACCCCAAACCGAGCAGGAACCCAAAGCCAAGAAGCCATCCAAGCGACTCGGCGGATACCAATCGCATTGGGAAGGAACTCGTCTCTGGATCGGTCCGGATTGGTGGGCCAACCCGATGACCGATTGGGCGTTGCGCAATGGCTCGGTGATTGCGCCAGCGTTAAAAGATCGTACGCTTTGTCTTTTGCCAGCCGAGTTGAGCGGCGACGGCGAAGCGTTCGAGGCAAGCGTCGAAGTCGAGGCGTTGGGCCAAGGGGCCCAGAAAGGCGAATCGGCTGGCTTTCGAATCGGACGCCGTGGAGGTATCGATGACTTCCGGCACGCCTTGATTCACGCAACGCATTGGATTGATGCCACCCTCCGCGAAGACGGGCGGCTTCGTGTGGGCATATCCATTTCCGACAAGAGCCTCTCGCTCCAAAACGGTCCCGTCGTACTAAAACTATCTGGCCAGCGTGATGGTGATACGGTTGAGCTTACCCTGACCGCGACTCAGGGTTCCAACACGATCAGCACGCAGCAGTCATTCGCCACAAAGGAGGTGCTCGGTGGAGTGGCACTTTTATCGAACGGTCCTTCGCTGCGAGCCGTTGGCGATGCAGCGACGCAGTTTGCGTTTCGTGACTTCCAAGTCAGCGGCGATCTGGTGAAGGAAACTCCGGATCGATCGTTCGGGCCGATCCTCTGGTCCCAATACTCGCTCAGCGACGATCAATTACGATTGCAAGCGCAATTCGCGCCACTTGGGATGCGGGCCGATTACGAAGCCGAATTGTGGACCGCTGATGTGGAGGGGACTCCTCAATGGGCTAAGATCGCCACAGCGCCGATGGACAAACGGAGTCGCACGGTCACGTTTACCGTGAACGATTGGCCGAGCACGACAAGCAAACTCTATCAGGTTCGATTTGGATGGCGAGGCAAGCCGTACGTCTGGGGCGGTCGAGTGCGACGTGAGCCGAACGCGGACGAACCGCTAAAACTTGGTTGCTTTTCATGTGATAACGGCTACCTGTTTCCGATTCCCGCGATGGTTGCGCAAGTGCAGGAGCAAGATCCGGACATGGTGTACTTTGCGGGCGACCAAATCTACGAGAGCTACGGTGGGTTCGGAGTGAATCGCAGCGACGATACCGAAGCCGCGATGGTCGATTTCCTGCGCAAGTACTATCAATTTGGTTGGACGTGGCGAGATGTGTTGCGGGATCGTCCGAGCGTCATCCTTCCGGATGACCATGATGTTTTCCAAGGGAATTTGTGGGGGCACGGCGGGCGAGCCTTACCCGCCGGCGATTCCAAGAACACTTGGACCTTAGGCGGATATGTGATGCCAGGCGACTGGGTCCAAGCCGTTGAAAAGATACATGTGGGGCACTTGCCCGCTCCCGCTGTGGACATGGAATCCGCGATCGGCATCAAGCCGTACTTCACCCAGATGACTTACGGCGGAGTGGGATTCGTGATCCTGGAAGATCGCAAGTTCAAAACTGGGCCCCTGTCGCTTCCGGAGGCGACAAGGCAAGAAGGCGAAGGTGCAGACCTGCTGGGCGAGGCGCAAGAGGCGTTTCTCAAACGCTGGGCCACCGACTGGACAGGACAGCAAATGAAGTGCGCCCTTTCCCAAACCATCTTCTGCACGGCCGCAACGCACACGGGGCACAATCTGAAACGCACACGCGGCTACTCCGACAGCGGCGCTTGGCCCAAGGCGGCACGCAATCGAGCGGTTCGGATCCTGGGAGATTGCAATGCGTTGGCCATTCACGGCGACCAGCACCTGGGCGTGTTGCTGCGTCACGGTGTCGATGATTTCGACGATGCCGGATTCGCGTTCATGGTTCCAGGTACGGCCAACGGCTTTCCCCGTGCCTGGTGGCCGGGTGTCAACAACGGAGCACCGCAACCCGACCAGGACTTTACGGGCAAGTTCCATGATGACGCAGGCCATCCCATTAACGTGCTGGCGGTTGGCAACCCGGAATACGCCAGCAATCGATTGCCTAAGTCCGAAGATCCTATGATGATCGGATACCGCAAGGGAAGTGGCTACGGGATGGTTGAGTTCAACAAGAACGAAGGCACGGCGAAGGTTTCCCTGTACCGGCTTGGCAACCAAGGAGAGATGTTCCCTGGTTTTCCGCAGACAATCGCCGTCGGCGGCAAGCCGTAGCAAAAAGTGTTCAAGCATGCATCACAAAGAGACAACACCGCGAACGAGAAAGTAACACCGAAGTCGAAACTCAAATGAAGCATTTTTCCTCTACCCTTCTCGTGATCACGACGCTTCTTACTTCCGTTGCGGTTGCGTCGGAAAAGCCCAACATCCTTCTCGTTTACGCAGACGACATCAGTGCGAGGGAATTGCCGATTTACGGTTCTTCGGTGTGGAGTCATCCGACGCGAGGCGACACGACCGATGAAAAGGTGCGTGCAAAAACGCCGGTTCTGGATCAAATGGCCAGCGAAGGCTGTTGGGTCAAGACCGCGTGGGCGTCGGTTGTTTGTTCCCCGAGTCGCGCGATGATGATGACAGGCCGTTACGCGCACCTGCACAAGTGGTGGAACAATAAAGACAAGGGCCAATACATCGACGAAAATGGCAAGCTGACGGTTTGGCCGCTGTATCGGAGTTCGCCGCGATTGATCGGACACGTTGCACAACAGGCCGGATATGGAACCTATTGGGCCGGCAAGACGCAAATGGCCGGTGATTTAAAGGCGTTCGGGTTTGACCAAGGTTGCTTCACCCCCGGCAATCTTTCGGACAACGACAATCCGTTCACCGACTTCAAGATGCGTTATAAGACGGAAACGGGGAAAAAGCTGCTGCTGAATGCAGACACGGGCCAGCCGATTGACTCCTACTTACAGCACGGTTGGTACTTCTATCCGCACGTCCGATTGATGAATCACGACGACCGGGACTTTCAGTGGTGGCCGAACACGGCTGAGTCTGAGAAGTCATTCGGGATTGGAACCTACGGACCTGACGTCGAATTGGATTTCATTTTCGACTTCATGGAGCGGCAGCACGAGCAGGACAAGCCTTTCTTTGTGTACCACACCACGCACCTGGGGCATGACGCTTTCGACTGGTTGAACCCCGAATCAGAAAGCCGTTGGCCGGGAACGCCGGTCATCCACTGGGACGGCACGGGTTACACGCGGACGCAGCCGAATATAACGGGCGACCATGGCGTTTACGACTCGCACGGCACCGTGACCGAACCAGGCATCCACACGCACATCAACTATCTCGACTATCAGATGGGGTTGTACCGCAACAAAATCAAGGAAATGGGCATCGAAGAAAACACCATCGTGATTTTCTGCGCTGACAACGGCACTTCCGGGTACGGCAAGAATAGTTCCGATCGGCAAAAAGGAACGCACGTGCCGCTGATCATCTACGCACCTGGCATGACGAAGCACGGCGAGCAAGATGTGCTGGTCAATCTGTCAGACATGTTGCCAACCATCGCGGAGTTTGCAGGCGTCGAACTTCCTGTGGATTATCCAATCAACGGCGAGAGTCTGGTGCCGTTCCTGATGACCGATAAACCAAAACATCGTGATTGGATCTATGCCTACAGCCGAGCGCATCAGATCATCCGAGGCGAACGCGTCATGAAGGACGGATTCAACAAATGGTGGGACGTTTCCACGCAGCCGGATGACCTGATCCGTTTCAACCAGATCACGGATTGGGATACGGTGTCCGCCGAGCACCGAACCGAGCGAGACCTGCTGAACGAGGTGCTACCAAGATTCGATCTTCACGCTACGGAACATGACGCGCCGGGCGTGAAGCTGACTTCCGCTGCGACAAAAAAACGTGCGAAGCAAGCAAACCTTACAAAGAAACCCAATGTTATCTTGATCGTTACCGATGATCAGGGTTACGGCGATATGTCCTGTCATGGGAATCCATGGCTGAAGACGCCAAACCTCGATCGGCTGTCGCAACAGAGCGTTCGTTTGGAAGACTATCACGTCGATCCTGTGTGCACGCCAACACGGGCGGCGTTGATGACGGGCCGTTACTCAACGCGAGTCGGAGCGTGGGATGTCGTCCAGGGACGGCAGTTGCTTGGCGCAGATGAAACCACGATGGCGGATCTGTTTTCAAAATCCGGTTATCGAACCGCCATGTTCGGAAAATGGCACCTTGGGGACGCATGGCCTTACGCACCCCGTTTCCGCGGTTTTCAGAATGTCGTGCGGCACCTTGCCGGCGGCATCGACGAGATCGGCAACCCCATCGGCAACGACTACTTTGATGACACGTACTATCGAAACGGCACGCCAGAAAAGATCGCCGGCTATTGCACCGACGTGTTCTTTCGGGAGTGCCGAAGATTTGTCAGCGAACCATCGGATAAACCGTTCTTTGTCTATCTGCCACTTAACGCGATGCACAGTCCGCACACGGTTCCCCAGAAGTACTCGGCTCCGTTCCGAGCACAAGGGCATGCGGAGATGCGATCCAAATTCTTTGGACAGATCGTTCACTTTGACGAAAACCTCGGACGACTTCTCGATGTGATGGAAACGAACAAACTCACGGAGGACACGATTGTCATCTTCATGGGAGACAACGGATCAGCCGCAGGCACCAGCGGCAGTTCCCCAGACGATGGTTTCAACGCCGGGATGCGAGGAAAGAAAGGTTCCGTCTTCGAAGGCGGGCATCGAGTCGCTTGCTTTGTGCGTTGGCCCGTACGGTTAAAGGCGGGGCATGTCGTTGACGAACTCACGTCGTGCCGCGATTGGCTGCCGACACTGGTGGATTGGTGTGGTCTGCAATTGCCCAAGAGCACCCGTTTTGACGGACGAAGTTTGCAGCCTCTGATCGACGAGAATGCTCACAACTGGCCTGACCGTACGTTGTTCGTGCAGCGACAAGGGGACCAACCCATACTGCGGGAATCGGACAAGCATCACGGCGCGAAATCACACTACGCGGTGCTCACCGAGAACTGGCGACTGGTCGATGGCCAACTGTACGACATCGTCCGTGATCCAGGACAAACGAGCGATGTCGCGAACCAGTACGCCGAGATTGTCCGCGATTTGCAACGCCAGTACGAAGATCACTTTGCGGAGGTGTTTGCCGACGGTGAACCTTACGCACGCTTTCAACTCGGTGCGGCTGACGAGAACCCCACGCTGCTGACGGTCCGCGATTGGCATCCAACGGTAGGGAATGTGATTTGGAAACAAGACCAACTGGGCGATGACTCACTCGCCATCAACGGCTTTTGGGCCGTCAATGTTGTGCAGGCTGGGCACTATTCGATTCGGCTGTCAAGATTCCCCGACGATGCACCCCAGTCGATGAGTGCGACCAAGGCCATCTTGCAGATCGGCGATCAAACGTTGGAAAAGAAACTCGGCGGAACAGAAGCGTCCGTCATGTTTGAAGTGGACCTGCCCAAAGGTCACGGGTTGCTGCAAACTTGGCTGAGCGGCGCGGATGGCAAAACCCGCGGGGCCTATTTTGTGCAAGTCCATCACGCGACCAAGAAGCCCGTCATCAAAAAATATTCTAACGCGTCGGTTTGGACGGACGCCAAATTGGCGGCGAAGGAGTTTCCTGGTTTCGCATTCATGGGCGAGTACATGCGAGGCAAACAAGCCATGCAGGTCGTACCCAGCGAGGGCAAGTTTTACCTTTCGACCTACGGAGGCGGCTTGCCTGGAAGGGGATGGGACGGCGACGATGTTGCTCATGCCTGGGTTGATGCCGACGCCATCGAAGCGAGATTGAAGGGCTGGGATAAGATTGATCGCAGCAAAGACGTCGTGGGTGTAAGACCTCCCAAGGACGCGATCGTGCTGTTCGACGGCTCGGGAACCGATGCTTGGAGTCATGCAAAAACGGAGGGAGGACTGTTGCAAGCGGGTGCCAAGACCAAAGACGAATTCCAGGATTTTACTTTGCATCTGGAGTACTTGCTTCCGCTGAAGCCTGAGTTGCCTCTCAGCCATCCGCATCGAGGAAACAGTGGTGTGTTCGCGGTCGGAGCTTACGAAGTTCAGATTTGCGATTCGTTTGGACTTGACCCCAATTCGAATGCTTGGCAGAACATGGTTCTGCTCAAACCCGTCAGTACATGGTGCGGTGGCATTTACGGAATCCGCGAAGCGGACCTGAACATGTGCCTTCCGCCGCTTGCTTGGCAGAGTCTTGAAATCGAATTCACGGCGGCCCGTTTCAAGGGGGGAGCCAAGGTTTCACCAGCGGTCATGACCGTGATCCAAAACGGCGTGAAAGTTCACGACAGAGTGAGTTTGCCCGGAGGAACCGGCGGCGGTCCCGCGGGGCCTCGTCCGGAAGTCGCCAAAGGCCCTGTATACCTCCAGCATCATGGCGATCCCAATCAGTTTCGCAATATCTGGATCGTACAACACTGAAGCGTCGTCGCATGGCGCGGGCGTTAGCTGGCAGCTGACGACGGATGCCTTCGTCTGATTTGAATCCATCCAACCGTTCCAAGCCGAGTTCTCTGGTCGCAACGGCAGAGGTTCGATGGGCACGCAGCAATCTTTCGATCGGCCACTGACTATCGGGCAACCGTGCAAGTGCCAGTGAATAGGATCCCGGTTGACAACCCTCCAATTGAGTGGACAGGGTGTAAATCTTTATGCCGATCCAGCGGAGAGTGTCTTCGTTGACGCCGCTGGCCAACGGCGCCAGCTCTCTCGACCCTATCGCAACAATCTTCTCTATTGGGATTCATTCACTCGGATGGACGACGCGTACAGACGCGGCGGACAACTGCGCGCCTTTGAAGCTGTGTTCAGTCCGCTCGATCCCGATGGACAACCAGCCGAGATTCTTGACCGCAAGACGGGGCTCGTCAATCACGCCGTCGCCGAGCAATGGAAGGCCTACGATATACGACAAGTTCTTCAGTCTGACTGGGAAAGACTGAGACCAAGACTGAGGGGAAAAGTCCACCTACTCGTCGGTAGCGAAGACACGTTCTTTCTGGAGGAAGCTGTCGACGATCTGCTGCAAGGATTACCCGAATTCAACGACATCGCCGAAGTTGAGATTCGTGAAGGGCAAACCCATATGAACACGCTGACATGGTCCTATTTGATCTGACTGCCAAAGACATTCCTGAATCGATGACTCGACTGCCGACACACAAGGCGCGAATTCGAGAGATCAATTTCAGTTCAGATGGGCGCTGGTTGCTAACCGCAAACAGCTCGGAAGCCAGGGTCTTTGATCTGTACAAACTCTTCGGTACGCCAGATCAAGAGTAGATCCCCGAGCGATACGTGCTTGTATTTGCAACGTTTCCGCTCCAAAATGGCGCTGTCCAGCTAAACCGTTCCGGGTTCGGGGCTTTCCCGACGCTCCCTCTCTTCTTTAGAAGGAACCAACATGAGTTTGATGCGATGGATAAGGAGTCGGCTAACGCACCGCGGAAAGGCTCTCTCGCTGTATCGAACCGGTATGGCGAAGGCAAACAAACGCGATTACGTCGGTGCGATCGCCGCATATTCTGCAGCGATTCGGGCAGCGGACATTCCGATCGATGTGAAAGCCATGGCGATTTACAATCGATCGCTCGCGTATACCGCGATTCATGAGGACGAGAAAGCGGCGGACGATCTTGCGGCCATGTTAATCATGCCAGGATTGTCGGAAAGCATCAAAACAAAAGCACGCCAACGGCGGGAACGGATAAAGCGGCGTGATAAGGAAATGGATCGTTCTGTTGATGGTGGTTAGACCGCGCGTAACCTTGATCCAGAGCGCAGATGGGGATGGCTTACGCCTTCTGAATGAACTCCGAATTGACCTGGAAGAAGTGACCTGCCAGTAAACCAGGGTTTGGATTTCTGCTAAACTACCAAGTGACCAATCGAAACGGAACCTGTCAGTCGGTTTCGGGCAACGTGTCGAAATTTCTTACGAGCAGATCCGGCCATGATCAGTCGACGACAGTTTGCGTTGAAAAGCACTGCGATGCTCGGTTCCGCGATGGCTCACTTGGACCGCTGTGCCGTGGCCGAACAACGTGGATTGACGGAGCAACGCTTGGTTCTGCTTGGCCTTAATGCGCTGGCAAGGGCTCCCCAGCGAAGCTACTTTGCGGACGGACATCGCGGCGCATCGATGATCTCTGCACATCTCATGTGCGTCGACAATGGACTCGATGAAGCGACAACGAATCGGATCATTGAACTTTTCGATCGAAACTGGGCCTCGTCCGAGTTGTGTGAACCGTTTTCAGCAAGCGATCCGGTCGACAACGCGGTCCAGCGCGTCGGCAAAGCGCTGGCCGAGGGTGGCGGCACGCTGCGTGAAGTAGGTCACGATGCAATTTTTGCGATGCACGCGGTCAAGGGGTTTCGCATGATGCCGGAATCCGCGACGGAGGAACGCGTCGACGGCGTATGCAAACTTCTTGCTGCGATCAAACCATGGCGTGACATTGCGCCCAGCGACGAGGTTCAGCCACCTGCGTTTGCAGACGCCGTTGCTGCGTCACGATTCGTGTTGAAAGAAGCCAGTGATGCGATCGACCGGTTCAAAGGATTTGGGCAAGGATTCGCGGGTCACATGCTGACCTTTGGGCAATCACTGATTGAGCTCGCTGCGATTGGCGAGGTTGAGTGGGCCGAAACATGCCGCACGGCATTTCGCAAGTACGTGACGGTGACGCGAATGGGGCCACAATCGGGCGATCGCAAGATCAAGGATCATCGCAACAGCGAACTCCGACCCGATGACGCAAAGTATTGGCAACAAAGGGGCGAAAAGACGCTTGGCATCGGCCACGTTTTTAAGTACCCCTATGCTTACTATGACTTGCTGGCTCGCGCGAACGATCCAGAATTGGAAAGGGAAATCGATGCCAAGGCATGGCAGATTTTCTAAGCCACGCGGTTGGTCTCAATTCCTTTCATGCCCTTTTCACCGCAAGCAGCGAAAGCTCTCAAGGCACTTACCCTCGACCGATGCCAGCCGTTCCTCAACGACAACCCCGGCACGCGTGTTTGACTGGCGACATTTAAGAATGCGATTCCATGAGCGTGAGAGGCGTCCCTGCTTCACCGAATCATTCGAAGGCAAACCAAAGTGACACTTCACCAACTTGGCGGTCCGACTCGAATCATTATTGAGATGATTGTCATGGTATGCATCGCTTGTCCGTTGCCTGCCCAATCCACAACGCTCGCGATGGTTGTCAAAGATCCAAGCGTCGATAACCGGGGAAAGGTCACGATTTCGATCGACATCGATTCTGATCTCGGGAAACTCAATGAGTTCTGGAGTGTCTTCCCCGTCACGATTCAAGCTCCTTTCAAGGACAAGCAAAAGCATGGTGAGCTGCGCAAGCTTTATCCCGTTGCGAAGTACATCAACTGCGTTCGATTTCTTGGTGGCAAAGACTTGACGAAGGACGACTACTTTCGCGGCATTGACGAAGATGGCATGGCGATCTGCGATTTTAGTGAAGCGATCGAATTGTTGAACGGAATTCGCGAATGCGGATTTACACCCTGGATCGTTCTCGATAACGTTCCTGCCGCGATGAGTGCCGAGTCGACCCAGAATAAGTACGGGAACACCGAACCGCCTGCCAATCCGACGGTTTGGACAAGCTATGTTCGCCAATTGATTCAGACGCTCGTCGATCGGTTTGGCCGAGACGAGGTGAGTGGATGGAGATTTCGCGTTGGCACCGAACCGGATCTGTCACCGGGACATTGGAGCGGAACGAAGGAAGAATACCTCAGGCATTATGACCATACGGTCGCAGCGGTCCTGGACGTCTTGCCCAACGCCGACATCGGACCGGGTAACATCTTGGATCCCGTCAAGCACAAGAAACGCGGTTGGGGGATTGAGATCGTCGACCACTGCGCGACGGGAACGAATCACGCGACGGGAAAAATCGGCTCGCCGATGGCGTTCTTTGCATCTTCGTATTACACGTCGGTGGGTGTCACGGACGAAAGATTCGATAACGTTGTCGAAACCATGCGAGCGAGGCTCCGGCAGTACCCTCAGTTCGCAGAGGTTCCTGTCGAGATTCACGAATTTGGCATCTTGACGGAAAATGGCAAGTTGATTGCTGGCGAGGGCACGGAGTTCGGTGGCTCATGGATGGCCCACATGGCTAAAAAGATCCTTGACCTTCGTGTCGGGCGGGTTTATCAGTGGCACTGGAACACCACCAAGGCAGGGGCACTGCCAATCCCCGTAACCCATGTATTGCGAATGCTCGAACAGATGGTCGGTGAAACACGTTTGTCCGCGATCACTTCGCAAAAGAACGAGCTGGATGACATCGGTTGCATCGCCACACGAAGCGACGAGCACATCGACCTGCTGATCTTTCGGCATCTCGCCACTCGCGACAATGGCCAGCCAGTATCTGCGAGCGTTGTGATCCATGGTGCTAAACCGAACGAGCAACTCTGGACAATCATGCGAGGATCGTTGATTGACCGCGCCCACTCGGGGTTTATGCATGAAATGGAAGCTGATCGCGAAAGAATTCGAAAAGAGCTTGGCGAGGACGCGGATCCGTATTCCGTTGCCATTAAGGTCATGATGCGTCACGGTGAGAAATACAAAGCAATGACCGGCCTCAGCAGCCTTGATGAGTTTCCTGAGCTATCGCGAAACGACGACGGAACACTGCAATTTGACCTTGAACTTTCCGGTCACAACGTTGTCCATCTTCACTTGACTAAAACGAAGTGATCGAACACCTGTTGTTCCAAGGCATCCAAGTCAAGCTCGGCCCACGCGGCCGGTTTGTTCTGATGACCCGGGTCGGCCCACGTATCGGAATAGTGGAAGTCCAACATGATCTTGGCATTGGTCGCCTTGATCCGTTTGGCCAGCTCAAGGGTGTAGGGCAAATCATTGACCACCACGTTCTCGCCTAAGGGATTCACGAAGAGTCGCAACCGAAAACAATTGGCACCGTTGTCGGCCAGAACACGGATTGCGTCGTCGGCTTTCCCATGGCTTTGGAAAACGCCGCCTGCCTTCTCAATGACGGTCAAAGCCGAAATGTCGCCTCCGAATAGAAATGTGTCGCGATCCGGTTCGGCTGCGTAAGCAACCGTCGGTGAGACCACAGCCAGGAGGACCGAGAATAGACAGATCATGAATGGTTGCAGCACGCGTGCAACAACGGGAAGAGGGGCCATGTCCATAAGAAACTCTTGATCAACGAAGAATATCATCCGGTCCTGCCATTCAGTAGACACCGATGCGGTTGGTGCGAACAAGCCCTGTGCGACTATGGTAGATTGTGAGGAAGTTGAACAGCTTCCGCACTCTAACGACTTTGAAGAACGACAAATGAAATTTCGGTGGCGTTATCTTACGGGCGTTTTATTCTTAATCACCGTGCTGTCTCCCCCGTGTTGCGCCAGGGAGTACCGCATTGATTCTCAGCAGCAGTTCGACGCACTCAGCACGCACACTTTTCTGCCTGGGGATCTCGTTCTTTTCAAAAGGGGGAAGCGATACTCGGGTATGTTCGCGCCTTCAGGTAGCGGGACACAGCACGCTGCGATCAAGATTGCTGCATATGGGGAGGGAGACCGTCCAGGCATCGATGCGGGCGGAGAACATCCCGCTGGCCTGCTGCTACAGAACGTGGCCTACTGGGAAGTCAACGGATTGGAAATCACCAATACCGATGGAACGGACGAGGACCAGGGGAATTTGTTCGGTATCCGCGTCCTCGTGAAAGGCGTCGAAGGTATCTACCATCACATTTACATTGACGATTGCTTCATCCACGATGTCAATGGTTTGGTAGCGGGGAAGAAACGAGGAGGGATTCATGTTCACGTGGAGGACTGTGAGGCGACGAAATTCCATGACCTTCGTCTGACAAACAACCGAATTGTCCGAGTCGGCGGCGTCGGGATTGGCAATTCCTCGTCCTGCGGCCGCGTCGAGTTCCAAGCAGATCGTACTATCTCGCATCACCTCTGGACCAAGGTTTATGTGGCCGGCAATTTCATTGACTCGACCGGACGCAACAACGTCATTGCTCGCGTCAGCAAGGACGCCGTCTACGAACACAATACGCTTGCCAACAGCAGTCGATGCGACACAGGGCACAGCATCTTCTGCTTTAACACTGACGGAATCAAAATCCAATACAACGAGGCGTACGGGAATCTTGGAGAAGAAGGTCAGGATCGCGGTGGCTACGATGCCGACTACAACTGCGTCAATACCTTCATTCAGTACAACTACAGTCACGACAACATGTGGTTTTGCGGAATCATGAAGCGACGCAACCGCAACGTTGTCATTCGGTACAACATCAGCCAAAATGACAAAAAGGGGATCTACTTCTACGGGTTCGAAAGGAACCGGGAAGCCGAGAACGTGCACATCTACAACAATACTCATTTCATTCGTAAAGGCCTCGATGTTTGTGTCTTCCCCGAAGATCGCACTCCCCTTAACTCGGTTTTCGAGAACAACCTTTTCTATTTCGAAGATCAAGGAGCGTGGGGGAAAAATGCAGAAGGCATCAACACGTCCTTTCGAAACAATCTGTACTTCAATCTTCCGGTGCCCTCAGCGGATCCCAATCCGATCGTGGCCGATCCACTCTTTCGCCAACCCGGCTTGGCGGGAACGAACATCAATCTGAAGTCGATGGCTTCGTTGCGGGGTTACCGTCTTCGACTCGCATCACCCTGCATCGATGCTGGAGTTCCGATCATGGCTAACGGCGGGAAGGACCTGTTGGGGACCCCGTTGCAAGGGGACAAAACCGCCATCGGCGCATTGGAACCGATTCGGTGACAGGGGGGTGGAAGAACCAAGGCACTCCGGAGGGCTAGCAGCAATCCTGATGCATGAAACGCTTCCGCTAAATCGAGCAATAGAGTATCACGCTGAATCGGGGCGTATTGAATGCCCAGTCAACCTAGACGGAGTCAAATATGAATCGACGCTTGCTTATCGTTATGGCTATTTTGAGTCTTGGGGCGGGTAAAGTCGTTGCGGAACAAGAACCGCTCAAAGTGTACATTCTGGTTGGCCAATCCAACATGCAGGGGCACGCCCAGATTCGCACGTTTGAACACATCGGCATGGATCCAAAAACGGCTCCGCTTCTTCTCGAGATGCAGGGAGAGGACGGCATGCCAAAAGTCTGTGATCGGGTTTGGATCTCTTACCTATCGAGCGGGGGCGAGAAACAGGGGCGACTGAGCGCCGGTTTCGGCGCGGATTCCAACAAGATCGGCCCCGAGTTCACTTTTGGCATCACCATGCAGAAGATCCTGGACGAGCCGATCCTGATTATCAAAACCGCTTGGGGTGGCAAGAGCCTGCATACCGATTTTCGACCACCGAGCGCTGGACCCTATCAATTCAATGAGACTCAGATCGAGCAGTTCACGAAGCAAGGCAAGGATCTTGAGGCCATCAAAGCCGACAAGCTGATCGCAACCGGTCACTACTACCGCCAAACGATCGACCACGTAAAGAAGGTCCTGGCGGATATCAAGCAAGTCTACCCCGACTACGATCCCCGCCAAGGCTATGACCTGGCGGGCTTGGTTTGGTTTCAGGGTTGGAACGACATGGTCGATCGCGGTACCTATCCAACTCGAGATCAACCGGGCGGTTACGACCAGTACAGCGAAGTGCTGGCCCATTTCATCCGCGATGTTCGAAAAGAGCTGTCGTCGGAAACACTGCCGGTCGTGATTGGCGTGATGGGGGCAGGAGGCCCCGTGGAGCAATATTTGCCCGATCAGCAGCGTTACGCATCAACCCATCGCAATTTCCGCATCGCCATGGCCAAGGTGGCTGGATTGCCGGAATTTGAGGGAAACGTTGCCAACGTGCTGACCGAGGCCTATTGGGATCAAGAACTGACCCGGCTGCGGGCAAGGGAAGCAGCGATCAAGCAAAAATTAAAACAGTCCTTATCGGACCGCGAACTCAGTCGCGAGGAGAGCAAAGCGGCTGAAGAAGAGGCATTCGCAGAGGCGTTTACAGACCGAGAACGAAAAGTGTTGGAAACGGGAGTTTCCAACG
This sequence comes from Novipirellula artificiosorum, assembly GCF_007860135.1. Classification (NCBI taxonomy): domain Bacteria; kingdom Pseudomonadati; phylum Planctomycetota; class Planctomycetia; order Pirellulales; family Pirellulaceae; genus Novipirellula; species Novipirellula artificiosorum. Next base: position 177,658 of record NZ_SJPV01000004.1, on the reverse strand, counting down.
CTGAGTTTCACTACCTGGGGTCCGCGAAGATTATGGCTCAAATCGGCAAAGGTTTTGCCGAGGCGTTGGCTGATATGAAAACAAATTAGATGACCCTATTCTCCGACGTTCTCAGCGCCGCTTTGGAGGTGACCGGGGGCACGACGCATAAATCGAAAGGCAAACAGAATGAAGTTGCAAGTCGCGTTGACGATCCTGTTCGGCGGTTTTGTCGCGGGGAGCCCGCTTTTCGCCGATTCAGCACAGATCAAGAACGTACTGTTCATCATTTCCGATGATCTCAAGGCAAGTGTACTGGGCTGTTATGGTGACCAAGTTTGTCAGACACCGAACCTTGATAAGCTTGCCAGTCGCGGGATGGTCTTCAACCACGCATACTGTCAGGGAACATGGTGTGCACCGAGTCGTCAATCATTCATGTTCAGCAGGTACCAAGGCAAAGGAGATCTCAACCTCGGTCAGCATTTCAAAGAACAGGGTTACTACAGTGCGCGAGTCGGCAAGATTTATCACATGCGGGTTCCGGGCGACATTATTGCCGGTACAGACGGGGAGGATGTTGCTTCTTCATGGACCGAAAGATTCAATTCCTCCGGCCAGGAAGCTCACACACCTGGCGATTACGCTTGCCTGAATCTCAATATTTTCACTGACGAACTCGAGGGTCGCCAGTCGACCAAAATGCCACATCGGATGTTTGTCTCAGTGGAATATGATGGTGATGGCTCGGATCAACCCGATCACAAATCTGCCACCAAAGCGATCGAGTTGCTGCAACAACACAAGGAGGATCCCTTTTTCCTGGCGGTCGGTCTTGTACGTCCGCATTATCCCATGGTGGCTCCGCGGCAATACTTTGAGCCGTATCCATGGCAACAAATCCAGATGCCTCCGTCGGTCGAAAACGACTTGGACGACATCCCGAAATTGGGTTGGGCAGGCACGCGCAATGCCGTCAATGAAATTGGAAAACACCCCGAGAATCAGAAACGTATGTGGACAGCCTATTATGCGGCTGTGACCTTCATGGACGAGCAGGTGGGACGGATTCTCGATGAACTCGATCGACTGGGGCTGCGCGACAATACGGCAATCGTTTTCACGAGCGATCATGGCTATCACCTCGGCGAGCATACTTTCTGGCAGAAATCGAATCTTCACGAAGAAGTGTTGCGCGTGCCGATGATCATGTCGGTTCCTGGCTTGAAGCCTGGACGAACGAACGCGATGGTTGAATTGACCGACATCTATCCAACGCTTTCCGAGTTAGCGGGATTGGAAATACCAGAGGAGGTTCAAGGAAAGAGTCTGGTCCCTGTCTTGAAGGATCCTGACAAGACCGTTCGAAAGGCAGCGATTTCGATTCATAACGGCTTGGCAATCCGAACTGCGAAATGGGCATACATTCGATACAACGATAGCTCGCAAGAGCTGTACGACATGGAACAGGATCCCAGCCAATTCACGAACGTTGTTTCTGCGGTTGAAAATCGTGAAATTGTAAGCGAGTTGGATGGCATGATGAATCAGATTTCGAAGCAAAAGGACATCCAAATTGGCAAGAAAAAATAGTCCTTTGTTGACTGTTTGTCATTTGCCTCCTCAGCAGAATCTGTAGAGCCTCGAAGACAAGCTGGCGGTCTTGAGAGGCATGCTCGCGAGAAATAGAAATGGGAAGGCTGGTGATACCGATTGGAGTCAAATGATCCGCTCGACTCGGCATGGCTCCGTCAAGCGGAGGCTGGCTTTGCTGCGGAGCAACCAGCCTTGAGATAACGGAACCAGAAATGGTGTCGATGAGCCAAAATTGAATCTGGCTGATGCACTAGCTTCGGGAAAAGCTAAGGCCTCCGTTGGTTGCGCCTTCTAGCTTGAAGGTGAAGTTGTTGTCGCTTCCGGTCCACGTTCCCGTCATTTGTTGGAGGTCGTTGGATCGCACCAAGGTCAGTTGACTGTTTTCAAGGCGGAATTGACCACTGAAACTACTGGATTTGCCCTCTTTTGTCGCGGTCCATTCGAAGCTGCCGTCGTCGTTCAGAGTCAGGTCAACGGATTGGTTTCCTGGCAAACTAACTTTCCAACTGCCGACATGGGTGCCGACGGGCTGTGATTCAGCTGCGGTGAACTCAGGGATCTGCGACGAGGTGGTTGCCGCGGGTTCGGTCGCTGCGTTACTCAACGACGCCAACATCTGCAACGCGGACACTTCGGCGGATGGATTCGATGGTGTCGCGGTTGCAGCCGGACTCGACGTCAAGGCGACCGATCGTCCTGAGGACGGGCTAACAGGTGACGTTTGCTGCGGCTGCGAACTCGCTCGTACGGGTTGAACTGCTTGCGTTTGAGCCGACGGTGTTGGAGCCGGCTGGAATGGTGAGGGTGCGTTTTGCACGGTAACCGATTGAAAACTTGCTTGTGAAGTGGGTTGAGCGTAGATCGGCTGCGGGTACGAAGGTTGTGAGTAACTTGGCTGATGGTAGGACGGCTGCGAGTAAGACGGCCGTGAATACGAGGGACGCGAGACGGACCGGCGAAAAACGCCGCCTCCGCCACCGCCACATGCTTGTGCGGACGGGATACCGAAAGTGGTCATGGAAGTGACGGCCGTTAAAGCGACGACGATGTTTTTCAATGAACGTTGCATGGCTTGGAGTCCTGATGGTTAGTAGTAAGTGAGTTGCGGCGAGTCACGGTGTTCTGTCATCGCCTTCTAAGACACCAAGCGAAAGTCCAACCCGGGTGTTACAAAATTTCCACAGAAATTCTCTTCTGCAACTTCGAACCTATCCGAAAAGGGGTCTGACCCTCTCTTGGTCTGAGCGTATCGGTAGCGATTCCATTGGAAAACAACGAGTTCTTGAGCAATCGAAACGTCGGTCGACAAAGGGTCAGACCCCCTTTCGGATAGGTTCTTATTGGCAAAATGGCACTACGTCTGACAAAGCACTTCCTCGCGATGGCCGGAGGGAACTGGCCCCACTTCCCTACTTGGCCAGCCAGGAGGCCAAAGTTTCCTTGGCTGTTTTTTCCTCGGTCTTGGGATTCAATTCCTTGTTCATCGCTGACGCGATACGAGCAACATATTCAATCGTTCCCTCCAGAGCCTCATCGGGAGCCGTGGCATCAAGCTTGGCGACAAAAATCACCAAATGTTCACCCGAGTCATTCTTTTCAACTGCCCACGATCCAATCTTGGTCGCTGAACTTTGGCGTAGCAGCCGCATCATCAACTCCGAGGTCGGTGCTTCCTTGGAAACCGAAACCAAAGACCAGATTTTCCGGACATCCGCTCGCTTGAAATACTCGGTATCCTTGGCCACGAAGACCACTTGCGACTTGCCACTGGACAGCGGCTGCTCGATTTCATAGTGACCCGTCGTGTGCTTTTTGTGCTTGATGTTCGCAGAATCGAGCAATTGCTTGGTGGGAAGCGGCGCCTGTTTCCAGTTGCTGCTCAGGAACGATTTGATTTCCGTGACGTCGACACAGTAGCTAACCAGGGCATTTTGCGGCGAAAAGGACTGGGCGATCGCGATCAGTTTGCCTTCGCCGTCGACCACGGGCCCACCACTGTCGCCCGGCTTGATGGGGCTTTGGATCTCGACGGCATGGAACTCGTGCTCGCCATGGTTTGACTTAAATTTCTTGTCGTAGACCGATCGAACGGTGCCCGAGCTGTTGACCCACAACACATCGCTGCCCCCTGGATTGCCGATCACGTCGACGGCAGAACCTGTTTTGGTGCTCGATTCCGCCAACTCAATCACCTTGGCTCGCTCGGGGACCTTGGGCAGCTGGATCAAAGCGAGGTCCAATTTGCGGTCAATTGCGACCACTTTGCCCGGTTGAGCGAGTTTCAGCACGTTATCGAGATAGTGTTTCCGTTTGACTTTCGGCAAGTCGTTGACGAGGTCAGGAAAAAAAACTACTGCGGAGCGACTGTCGCCGACAACATGTGCGTTGGTCAAAATGAGTCGTTTTTCTTTGTCAACGAAGACGCCGGTTCCCGTGGACGTTTCGTCATCGGCATCGCTGGTGATGATCCACACCGTCGACTTCAGCGTTTGTGAGTACTTATCCGCATCGGCTCGAGCGCTCTGCGTCGGCATGGCGAAAAAGGTCAACGCAAAAAGGCCGCAGAACGCTGGCGAAAGTATCCGTTTTGAAAGACGAGTGCTCATCGAATCACCTTGGAGTGTTTGTTCGGACAGGGTTGGGTTCTCTTATTCAAAGCGGAAAAGGGGCGAAAGTGTTACAGACGGCTATTTGGCTTTCTTGAAATCCAAATTCACCGCAGCGTTTCCCTTCGCATCGATTACCGACAGCCGGAATTTGTCGGCCGAGGAATTTGAGACCTGGCAATTGAGCGTCGTCTTGTCGTCACCTGCCAAAGTCAAGTTGTTTCCCGATCGCGACGCTTTTCCTTTCGATACGGTCGATTTACCGGATTTGAGATGGACCAACTGAAAACGGGCGTCTGAACTAATCTGGATTGCGAATGCTTCGCCACCGGGAAGCGAGGCTGACCAGGATCCCACGAGGGAAAACCACGTGTTTTCCTGACTGGAGTTGGTTTTCGGGGAGCTAGCCGCGTCACGTTCCTGCTTCGTCGGTGACCAAAGCTTGGCGTTTTGATCGGCGAAGTTCGCCCGCTTGAGCACGGCCGTTTTTAGATCGGTCGCCGTTAGCCCGCGATTGTCAAACGACCATCGCAATTGGATTCTTTTGGATTCTGGCTCGTAGGCGAAGAACGCGCCGCTGGCGGCATCACCCGCGGTCAGCAGTTGCAGGAGCGTTTCCTTGTCCAGGGGCTGGTTTTCATCGACCTTGGCAAGCGACATTTCACAGCCGATTCGATCTTGATCCACGTTCACGGTCATCGACACGGGAAACAGCCATCCGGCATGTTTCAGCTGAAATTTCGCCTTATTGTCAACCGCCTTCGCGTCGAACCCCGCAGCCGTCAAGGTTCGCACCAGTAACGCCGTGCTGGTGATTCGTCCGATTCGTTGGTCCTTGTCGATCACCGCAACCTGTTTCACGGTTTCGATGTTTTTCTCGAACACCGATTCCATGGCGACTTGTGAGAACAGGCTGTCGTCGGCGCGAACGGAAACGATGGGGCTCAGCAATGTGATCAAAACGGCGGTGAAAAGTTGGAAACGCACGGGCACACCTTTGGATGTTTTAAGTTCATTCACTCAGTAAGGAATCGCGTGACACGCACGCGTTACTGTTAATCCCAAGCGAAAAGGGGGCTTGGATGTTACGCAGCGAGAAAGCCAAAAACCTTTTCCGATTTTTCCGTAACACCTTGGCGAATCGTTCGCTTGGCCTGTTAGTCAAGCAGACACGGCAGCGAAAGAGGGACAACGGCAGACCTCTCGCTTGCTTCTATTCCAATCCTCTGCCAAACACTTGGAGAACAGTACAATGTTGAATCGAATCCTCTTCGCAGTTGCCCCAATGATCTTGGTCGCCAGCTCGGTTGTCGCTGAGGACAATCTGTTGTCAAGAATCGCAAACATGGAGCTGAGTGACTCGGTCGCCGCGGTCGACGACCGTGACGATCTTGGTCAGGCTGATGTCGAATCCTTATTGAACGAGGGTGAAGAATCGAGTGGTGAAGAGGCAATTGCAGCTTGCTTCCGCCGCATCGGCTACGGCTATCGCCACAGCGGCTACCGCAGCTATCACAGCTACTACCGCCCTTGCTACAACACCTCCTACAGCTACGGCTACAACTTCTCGTCATCGTACTACCCACGCTACCACAGCTACGCTCCGTGCTATAGCCACTACACACCGGTTTACACCAGCTACTGGGGATGCTGGTAACCGAGTATTTGCGAAACCACCCAACGATCCATCTCTCAAGCCCGGCCACCCGAGTGCAATCGCGGTTGCCGGGCTTTTTTCACCGGAAAACAAAACTCCTTTCAAAAGGCAACGTCATGAACCGTTCCATTCTTCGTCTCGTCGTCCTCACCGTTGGGCTATCCATTGGCATCTCGTCACAGGCTCATTCACAACAAGTCAATGCCTCCCAACTCTTTGGGAACGTTACCCGCTGTGATCACGTGATCGACCTGATCGTCCAGCATGGTGTCAACAACTGTTTCAATCGATCGTCCTCGCTGCTGCAGACCACGCCCTATGGGGCATTCGAGATCCAAAGCCAGGAATGGGGTGATCTCGAAATCATCAGCGTGAACCAATTGGCGAGTAGCGATTCCAATTGCGGGCCAACCTTCGCGGTGGTCATCCAAAACCAAAGCACACGAAGCGTTTCCAACTTTCACGTCTCCGCAGTCGCCGTTCTCGGTCGAATCGGCCCCACCTCCCCCAACGTGACGACGAAAGTGGACTGCATCAAAGCGGGCGAAGCAACCGAAGTCCACCTGCCACTTCCAATCGACGCACTCGCGATGGGCAATCACAACGGGCAACCCGTCGGTTTTCAGCGATTGGTCATCGCGATCGACAGCTATGATGAACTGTTGGAAACCGATGAAGCGAACAACGTGAAAGCGTACGAAGCGGCTGCGATCACGATCGTCGCGACAGGATCGGAGCCATCGATTGAGGCCGTTACGGACGTCATTGACACGGTTCAAACGCAACCGCAACCAAGTGTTCCTCTGACGACGTCGCCTCCAATCGCTACAGCTGTGGTCGAGGCAACACCCGACGAACTTCGCTCGGCAATCAAAATGCTTGACACGGTCACCGCGGTCAGCGCTGCTGCCAATCGGATGTGAGCCCTGTAACCTGAAAAAGGTGCAGGCCTTGACGGTGATACGAAACGCAGGCCGACGGCCTGCAAATGACCTTGAAATTCGAGAACGCGTGCTTAGGAATCAACCTCACCGGGAACCGACGATCCTTTCCTGGATAAGACCGTTGCCATCATACGCCACGCGTTGACGATCACACGGTAGGCGAAAAAGGAAGCGAGCAGTCCAAGTAAGGCGGCTCCGATCACGGTCAAACGAAAGCCCTGAGAAGCGGTTTCGCTCAAAATCATGAGCGTCGCACCGAGTAGTGGAATGACGGCTGCGATCAACAAATAGTATTCGCAGCGACGCTCCATTTGTTTCGCACGCTGATCAAATTCGCGGTCCTGCATCGTAGCGCTCAAACAAAGCGGATAAAACACGCGTGTCGACAACCACGCCATACCAAAAAAGGGATAGATCATCGCCACACCGCCACAAATCATTGACGAGAGGACGAAATGCACAGCCTGTGTCCATACAAACTCGTGAAACAGCGTCGCCATGACAAGCGAAAACACGATGCCCGACACCAACCAGAGCGAGCCACTTAATCTCGCCGCACGATGCCCCAGTTCCAACACTTCGCCTAAGTCGGCGGAATCGACTCGTACGCCGCGTCTTGCTGCGTCCACTGCACGAACGATGCGTCGCGAATACCAAATCACAGCACAGGCGGCAAACGGAAAAACCGTCAGGTTGACGAACCAAGAGACTCGTTGAAGTCCATCACGCATTCCCTCGGTCGACATCACGTGTTGGTAGTTGTATTCGTAGTTAAGAATTCCGGCGGCCATGTTCGGAAGCAAAATGACGGTCGACGCAATCACCCAAGGAGGCCATTTCGCGACCCAGGCACTGAACGAGTTCTCAGCGGGATCAAACAACGCAGCCGCTTCGGGATGAAGAGACAACCGCAATCGCCCCGCCATTTCGTCGCCATCGACAAAGCGTTCTTCAGGTGAATGCGATAAAGCCTTGCGCAAGACCTTTTCCAACACTCGTTCCGATGCATTGCCGGATTGCCGTGGAGCGTTCAACGGTTTGCTGCGTGATAACAATTGCGATTGCACCGCATCGCTCCACGATACCGCGTGACGATCACAATCAAACGGCCGCTCACCTTGCCATAGTTCCCAAAGCAGAATCGCGAGCGAGTACAGGTCGGCGCGTTCTCGAACATTCTCTGGTTGATCAAGTGCTGAGGCACTGATTGCGCGCAAATGCTCAGGCGCCATATAGCCGATCGATCCACCGAAGGAAGCTGCCGCGCCCGCACGGCCAGCGGCTCCAGCGAAGCTGACATTAAAATCGGCCAACTGAGGGATGCACTCTGCGGTCAACAAGACGTTTGCCGGCTTGACGTCGCGATGGAGAACACCGTGACGATGCGCTTCACCAAGCGCCTTTGCCATCTGGACTCCCATCCAAGAAACGACCGCTGGCCACGAAGCGGATCGAATCCATTGTCGAACCAAGGACCGCTCGGGGACCGCCTGAGCGGCTCGTAACAGATTCTTGTCAACGGCATCCACCAATAATCGACTATCACATTGCCCGTCTTGGCAGTCTCGGGCGGCATAAACCACATCGGACAAGGTGCCGCCGGGATGGTACTGCATGTAGAGCAGATGCAGATCTTGTCCCAGCTCCGTTCGCTGGTCAAACACACGAACGATATTGGGATGGTCGAACTGGGCAAGGGCTTGCGATTCGTCGCCACCGCCACGAGAAATTTTCAATGCGACAAGACGGTGCATGGAAACTTGGCGTGCCAAATAGACATGGGCGAACGCACCTTGCCCAAGTTTTTGTATCAGCAAAAAGTCGTCAATCTGGCTGCCGATGGGAAGCTCAGGCGGTACCGAACGCGTTCGAACGGCCCCGGTCACTTCCGCCGAATCGAGTAGCGGACGCAGCAGCTCTGCGAATTGTGGGAACCGTTCACAATAGTCAGCGTGGGAGCAAGCCTGTCCTGCATCCTTACGCAATTGGATTTCTTCCATGACTAAATCGAGCGGCACCGTGGCAACCGATAAACCGTTGGGCATGGCTTCGGTGTAATCCTCAATCCGCTCGATCACGCCCGCATCGGCCGCCAGTGCCATGTTTAGCTTGATCAGCTCGATCAGAATAAAGTGCTGAGTATCCGGGTTGGACGCGGGTAACCTGTCTTGCAGCCGCGATCGCTCCCCACAATGCCCGTCCCGTGCCAAGCCTTCCAACGCCATTTCGAGGAGCGCATCGGTACTCGCTTCGGTATCGAACTTCGCCTTTTCTGAGGAAACAACCGGTTCCATCATGTGTGAAGTGGTAAAGGAGGAGACGAGAAAGCGTTCAATCAACAGGTCGGAAGCGACAAGGTTTTGCGAATTCAAGTCTTTACTGTAAGCTGTTAGGGGGATCGGAGCCACCTCCTAATAGGGTATAAATCAATGGACTCAGCGGACCAATCGGATCTCATCGATCGGATTAAAAAGCACGACGCCGACGCGTTGGCAAGTTTCATCGATCTCCATCGCCAGCAATTGATGGGATTTCTCAATTCGATCACGGGTGATCGCCTGCTTAGCGTCGTGGAGTTGGATGACCTCGTTCAAGAGGTCTCCACGGCCGCACTGACCGGATTGAGCACTGCGCCATTGGACCAATACGAACCGATGCAGTGGATTCAACAGATCGCTCGCCGCCGCGTCGTCGACGCTCATCGCTTTCATTTTGGTGCCCAAAGACGGGATGCAGGACGTCAAAAATCAATTCATGCTGATGACAAACAAGGTTCGTCTGCGGTGGGACTTGAGCAAATGCTGGCCGCCAGCATGACATCGCCTAGCGCCGCGTTCAGTCGCGATGTGCGAATGAATCGAATGCAACAGGCGATCGAGGAATTGACGGATGAACAGAAGTCGGCGGTCCGGATGCGATATGCCGAAGGACTACAAACAAAGCAGATTGCAGAAAAACTCGGCAAAACAGATGTCGCGGTGCGTGTTTTGTTATCACGCAGCATGCGGCAATTGGAAAAGCGTCTCGAAGATGTTAAACCCACTCGCCAATAGCAAGGTCGCGCTAGACAGCTGAAAGTGCCCCAATCGGTACGGTACATTGGACGATCGTTCCGCCATCCTCACCTCGTCGGAAACGGAGCACTCCGCCGATCGAGTTGGCTCGATAGTCCATGATTCGCAATCCCATGCCGGACGTGGCCGAGGCGTACTGGTTGGGTACGATCGCATCAAAGCCTCGCCCATTGTCACTCACCTCCAACACAAGGGCATCCAATTTTCTTACAAGGGAAATGCGGATTTCGCTGGCGGAACCGTGCCGCACCGCATTACTGAGTGCCTCTTGGGCGATGCGATACAACTGGGTTGCGACGGTTGTATTGGCCACCGCGATGGCACCCGAACAGTCAAAGCTGCAGCTGACGGTCTGTTGAAGATCGGTCGCCTCGGCGAGGTCGATCAACGCTGACCTCAGACCTTCCGAGTCGAGTTGAACCGGTAAGATGCCATGCGAGAGCTCATGTACATGCCGACTCGCTTCACTCAAACCGTTGGCCAGCCGCGACGCAGCTTCCTGGATTTGCACAAACACCCTGTCCTCAAGGATCCAGGAAACGGGACCTTTGTCCTGGTTCGATTGTGGAACTTGTCTTGATGCTGAGCTCAAGACGCTGACCATTGTCCCGGCGAACAACGACAAGGCGGTCAATTCTTGCTGAGTCCCATCGTGTAATTCTTGCCCGATCCGTCGCTGCTCATTGGTGGCAATTTCCAACACGTGCGATTCCAAATTCTTCCTTGCCGTAATGTCTCGCATCACACCCGTGAAAAGGTCCAAACGATCGACCTGGCTAATCGAAAGGTCGACATGAAACGTCGATCCGTCCTTGCGAACCGCCGTCACTTCGCGACGGTTGCCGATCATCCGTCGCTCTCGTGTCTCGAGGAACCGTTGCAGGTAGCCGTCGTGCTCATCACGCAGTGGAGGTAACATCAACATCGATACATTCTGGCCGACGATCTCGTCGTCGCGGTAGCCAAACATTTTCTCGGTTGCGGGGTTAATGCTATCGATAATCCCCTGGTGATTGATGGTGACAATCGCATCGGGTGCTGTTTCCAAAATTGCACGCATGCGTTTTTCGCTTTCTTGCAATTGCCTTTCCAATCGATTCCGCTCGGTAACATCCCGGTGGGTCGCGACCACGGTTGTCTCCGCTGCATCCTCGCCCTTCGAAACGGTCATCGAAACGTCTAAAATGCGTCCATCCTTCGCTCGATGTCGCGTTTCGAACGATTCTGATGATTCCCCAGCCGAGATTCGATGGATCGCTGCCAAAGTTGCATCCATTTGCCCATCAGGAACCAGGTCGCAAGCATTCATGGTCATCGCTTCGGATTCGCTGTAGCCATACATCTTTTCGGCACCGCGATTCCACGACGTAATACGCCCATCCATCGCTTGCATGGTGACAGCATCGTTGGAGTCATGAAGTGCAATGGACAACAGCCGCGATTGTCGCTCGGCCACGACTCGGTCGGTGAGATCCAAAAACGTAATCACCACGCCGCCGATCCGATTGTCGCCCGTCCGGTAGGGCAAAATACGGCGCAGGTAGGACTGCGACGAGTCCGTCTGAACCTCACGTACCATTGGGGCCAGGTTCGTCAGGACTTGCTGGCACTCTTGGTGCATGGAGCGATCCGAAAAGGGGTGTGCGATATCAGCAAGCGGACGCCCCACGTCGGTAGGCAACAGATTGAACAACGGAATCACAGGCGGAGTGAAGCGTTCAATCTGCAGGTCGTTGTTTAGAAAGATCGTGGCGATATCGGTACTCGCCATCAAGTTGGTGATGTCGGCGTTGGTCTTGTCGAGTTCACTAACCTTATCAACAAGTTGATTATTGACGGTACTCAATTCCTCGTTCAACGACTGCAGTTCTTCTTTCGAGGTTTCGAGTTCTTCGTTGGCAGACTGAAGTTCCTCATTCATCGACATGATTTCTTCGTTCGATGCTTTCAGTTCCTCATTCGCGCTTTCCATCTCCTCAATCGTGCTTTGCAGATCCTCACGCGTCGACTTCAACTCAAGTTCAAGTTGTTGGACCAGTGGTGTTTCATCAACAAACACGCTCCTCATTCCCGTCGACTGATCCTCATTTGGGACGGGCGAGTTCAATGCATCGCCACTGGTTTGAACAGGGTCGGGCCTAAGATCTTCAAACGTGACCAGCATCAATCCTTCAGCTTGTTTCGGTTCCGTCAAGGGACGCACTGCGATGGTGCAATGTACATACCCTCCGTTACGTTTAACGCGTGCGCAGCAATCGGCAACCGGTTCGTTGCTGCGAATCGATTGGTTGCAGATCGCACGGATCTTTGTCCGCAATCCTGATCTTGCCATCGCCAACAGATCTTTGGAAAGTTCGCCCATTGGAAATTCGAGATAGTCGACCAACGGGCCAGCGACATACAGAATTTCGAAACGCCGGTTGATCAACACGGTGGCCGGCGCAAACTCGCTGAGGATCAGCTTTTCCGCCAACTCCTTGAAACTTTTACGTTGTCCCGAAGTGGCCGGATGATGTGCGACCTCGCGCAATCGATCCTGGCGACGCACGAGTGGTATCTCAATCAAGTCTCGACGCTGGGGTCCGATTCGTCGAAACAGACGCCACTTTTTTGACACCGTCACGAACATGTCAACGGCCCGTCCAATCGTCTCGGAGGGCCCCAGCAGCAAATGCCCATCTTCGGCCAGCGCGAAGTGAAACAGCGCGATCAACTTTTGCTGAATTTGCGGTTCAAGGTAGATTAGGAAATTGCGACAGGAAATCAGATGGAGCTTCGAAAAGGGTGGATCGCTGATCAAGTTTTGCTGCGAGAAGACAATCGACTCGCGAAGCCGCTTATTGATTTGGAAGCGCTGGTCATCCACCTTGACAAAGAATCGTTTGAGTCGCTCGGCCGAGACATCGATCGCAATACTTTTAGGATAAATACCGCTCCGCGCTACTTCGATGGAATCCTCGTCGATGTCACTGGCAAAGATCTGAACATTGCAAGGTATATCATTCGCCGCAAAGCCTTCGAAAAACAGCATCGCAATCGAATAGGCTTCTTCGCCCGTCGCACAGCTGGGAACCCAAACACGGATCGGGAATTCACCCGTTTGACGGGCGATCATCGCTGGGATCACTTCTTTCTCAAGGACTTCAAACGCTTCCGGATCGCGAAAGAATGCCGTCACTCCGATCAACAGATCCTTGTACAACGCCGTGACTTCTTCCGGCCGATCTCGCAACAGAGCCAAGTAGTCATCCAATTTAGCGATGTGACACAATCCCATGCGGCGTAGGACACGGCGCAGGATCATCGCTTTGCGATAATTTCGAAAATCGTACTTAGAACGTGTCCGCAAAACGTTTAAAACCCGAGCCAGTTGCTCCGCTTCCTCTTGCGAGGAAGCCAACATCTTCTGGCTGCGTTTGAGATACGGTTGTGCGATATACTTGACCAACGCCGTGGCCATTTGGTCGGGCGGCAAAACGCAATCCGGCAACCCCGTTGCGATCGCGCTGAGAGGCATTTGGTTGTACTCGGCCGATTCAGGCGATTGAACCACGACCATTCCACCCATCAATTTGATTTCGCGAATGCCGGGTGTTCCATGACTGCCGGTGCCCGAGAGGACAATGCCTATCGCTCGTTCCCGTTGGTCCGCAGCCAACGATTTTAGAAAGCAATCGATCGCCGTTTGCCACCCACCCCGCTCCGGTGGATCGATCAGTTGCAAGACACCATGGGAAATGGTCAGGAAACGATTGGGTGGAATGACGTACACGCGGTTCACCTCGACGGTCATGCCGTCTTCGGCTTCAACCACCGGCATCGACGTTTGGGTCGACAGCAGTTCGACCATCAAGCTTTCATGCGTGGGATCCAGATGCGGAATCAAGACAAACGCCATCCCATTGTCAGCCGGCATCGGCTTCAGGAATTGTTTGAACGCTGCAAGCCCACCTGCCGAAGCACCGATTCCAACGATCGGAAAGCAATCTGCGACCGAGTCAGCTTCCGGATTCTTCGTATTGCTTTGCGTGTCCGTTCTGTTTTTTTTCTTCTTGGCCATGTCTACCGCGTTGTTCTCAGAGGGAAGCGTAGCATTGCCGCCTCATTTGTCGCGCGGCGACGAGGTTGGGCAGCGAGTGCCGAGGGAACTCTGTTTCCCGAAAAAATCGGCAGATTCCAAGTGTTCAGGCAGTCTAGCAGATTGCGACCAACCGCGAATCACTAGGCCCATCGTTTCTTGATTGCATCAGGCGCAATCGCAAGACGAGTAAGCTCTGATACTTGGGGCAATGGGCTTCTTGAACAAACGTCAAACGAGCAATTGACCCACCTTGGGTCGCCGCACTATTCTGAATCTCATCCAGGCCGAGATTCTTCAAGGGGCTTCGCGGTGCCGTCGGCGCGTCGTTTTCTTGAGCGCAGCGGTTAAACGGATAACGAAACCGCTTCATCAACCGTCAGAGATGACCCTGTGCCGTAGTTTTTTTGAGCATCGTTGCTGCCTGGGCGATCACCAGCTTTATCGCCAACGCCGTTGAATCCATTGGAAATACAAAATCATGAACACAAGCTACTTCCTGCGTCGTATAGTTGGTGCCCTCTTCTTTGCGACCGCATGGTGGATCTGCTTGCCAACGGACACATCGGCTGCCAAGCCGCGTCTTGTTGTGATGACCGACATTGGTGGGGACCCAGATGACGAACAGTCGATCGTCCGCTTTCTGCTCTACGCCTGTGATCTCGATGTCGAAGGCTTGTGTACCGGGTTCGGGCACGGACATTACAAGGTCACGCACCCCGAGCTACTACACAAGGCGGTGGACGCCTACGGACAGGTGTTGCCCAATCTACTCCAGCACCGCGAAGATTTCCCGTCGCACGATCAGTTGAAGAAGCTGATCAAAGACGGCTCGAACGGTGACCCCCACACGGTCGGTCCTGGACGAGACTCGGAGGCATCGGAGTGGATCATTCGCGTGTTGGACCGTGATGATCCTCGGCCGGTGTGGTTCTCAATCTGGGGCGGACCGCGTGAACTTGCTCAAGCCATCTGGAAGGTGCAAAACACACGTACCGCTGAGCAACTGGCGGCCTTCAAACGCAAGATTCGTGTTCACTCGATCGCTGACCAAGATCACACGGCCGAATGGATTAAGAAGAATCATCCGGACATCTTTTGGATTTATTCTGACGGCCAGTTTCGTGGTATCTGGAAGGAGGGGGACCAGACAATCGTTGCGCCCCAATGGCTTGAGCAAAACGTCCGCACCGCGCATGGCGCATTGGGGCCAATTTATCCGGCCAAGGCGGCTGGCAAGGTTGGCGTCAAGGAAGGAGATACGCCTTCATTCTTCTATGTGCTGCCCGATGGTTTGAGCGATCCCGAGCATCCTGGATGGGGCAACTGGGGTGGCCGCTTCGAGCGTAGCGGGAGTGGGATGGAATTCACGAGTGCCAGCGATCTTCGCGAACATGTGCCGGATGTGCTCTACCCTGTCCACCGCTGGCGTGATGCCTTTCAAAATTCGTTTGCGGCCCGCATGGACTGGTGCGTCTCCTCGTTCAGAAACGCGAATCACGAACCGATTGCAGTGCTCAATGGCGACCAGACTGGCCGCGTGCTGCAAATCGAGAGCGATGCCAATCAGGACGTCCGACTCTCCGCCGTCGGCTCTTCCGATCCGGACGGACACGCCCTGCAATTCCGCTGGTGGAATTATGTCGAAGCCGGGAGCCACTGGCTCGCTGCGCCCCTTCAGGGTTCCGAAACCGCCGAGACCGTTATCACAATTCCCAGCAACGCATCGGGCCAGACGATTCATGTGATCCTGGAAGTGACCGATCGAGGTGAGCCAGCGCTGACCTCCTATCGCCGCGCGATCTTGAACGTGGGCGGTGAGCCGATCGAGCCGCCTCCCGGCGTCTGGCTATCGTCTGCCGAAGTCGTACCACCGCTCACTGAGTTCATCCCCGCTCCCGATGGGCCGTGGGTTTTCCAACGAGCGGTTAACGTTAATGGGCCACCCGTTCAGATCGACGGTCGGCAGTGGCAAGGTGAGGATTCGCGGAATTTTGATTGCAATGGCAAGGCACTGGTGACGAAAGATGTCAAGCCTCAACCAGCCGTTGATGCCGATCACACAACGATGTTGACCTCTTTCCGTTTCAGTCGGGATTTGGAGGTATCGTTCAACCGCTTGCCGGTGGGAACGTACGCCGTGTTTGTGCATGTCTTCGAGGACAATCATTCGGAGCAACTCGACTTTTTCCTGGAACGCCACCCGGTGACACGCAACTACGCCAGCGGCACAGCTGGCCACTGGAACCGCCTCGGCCCCTGGGTCGCTCGCGTGGCCGACGGTAACATCGTACTGACCAGTGATGGCGGCGCGGCAAACCTCGCCGGTATCGAGTTGTGGAAACTCAACGAAACAGCTGATGGAAAAGATTAGCGAGGACTTGCTTCTACGGTTCGTTATTGAGTCGACTCGGGAGTGAGAACCAACAGCCGCACGCTGTGTCCCGGCATGTCAATCGTCAGCTGCACGGCACCATCCGCAACCGACAAAGGTTCTTTCTGCTGCAGTTCGGCTGGCCTGGCCCGTTGAACGTAGGTAGACCGGTTGCTCGCCAGGATCTTGCTCGCGGCGGATCCAAAACGCAGCGCCACGTTGCCGCCGTAGAGAGGCGAATCGGGCAACGGCAAAATACCCGCCTGCTCGCAATCCGCGTACAACTGGTGCGCAAACACGCCGTGATCCTTGTCGATTCCCCACTGCGAGACGGTCCACTTATCGCCGGTCGCTAGACGTTTGGCTTTCAAGGTGAGATCGATCTGTTCAGGAATCGAGGGTGTGCGCCAGGGGCGGTGGTTGTAGAGCAAGATGTAGTAGCTGCCATCCTTAATACATCCCAGTGCGCCTGCTCGCGCGGCACCGTCCGCCGCAACCGTCACCGACAACCGCTGCCCACCTTGCATGCGCTGCAACATTGCAATCACAGAGGTTCGCGGATGCAAGATGCCAGCGGTTGCTTGAGCCCACTCGTGAACTTGCGGGACGTCTAGCTCGTAAACTTGGTCCGCGATGGCGGCATACCAACTGGCGCCCCACTCGGTGATGTCGCCACTGTACAATCGGCGTCCGTGCTCATCCTGCAAAATGGCGAACTCGGCAATCGACACGGGCAAGTTGGACAGCTTTGGATAGCGTGCCAGCCGGTCTCGCATCCGCTGGATCGCCACATCCAGCGAGTCGATGGATTTTCCAACGGCACCATACCAGGAGCACTCGAGAAAACAAATTCGGGTGCCGACCTTTCCCGTCCAGGTATTCGTTCCCGTCGCACAGTGATCCACGATGTCCAAGCCCCACGGCTTCTGCCCGGCCCCGTTCACTCGATCTGCGTGAGCCGGATTAAGAACGTTACCGGGCCCGATCTCTACGTTGGGCAATACCGAGCATACCGCATCGACCGTGCAATCGTAGTGATGTAAGTACTCCTCTTTTGTGCCCTGCCAGTGCCCAGGATACAGATCGGGCTCGGTGCCAACACGAAACCTCCACTCCGAGACGGTCTCGACGCCGAATGCATCGACCATCGCTGTTACCGCTTGCCGCACGTACTCATGCCAAACCTTCAGATCTCTCGCGGGCCTCGTATTGCCGTATTTAGCCAATGCTCCCGGCTCGCTCATTGCCGTAGGGATATTGTCCAACACAATGCGCGGCGTGTATCCGGCATCTTGGATTCCACGCAGGTACTGAACCATTCCAGAGAATTCGCAGTCCAATTTGCCATTCTTATCAACGCCCTTAAACCACTCGTTCCGACCATCTTGTCGCCCACCGAGGAGTCTTACGCAATTCACATACTTCATAAACGGCTTGTCGCGCCGCGCGATTTCCTCGTATCGCGGGTCCGCAAACATGTGCTGGCTGGTGTAGTTGCAAATGGACCAAAAATTGTGGCACTCACCCACCGCGCTGTCGCCGTCCACGATGATCTTGCGTTGGCCGGGTTGGAGTTCCCGGGGCAGGGCAAACGAAGTGGAGAGGCTGATCCGTTCGATCAAGCCTTGCCAAGCTTGGCCCTGCCGGCGAACTCCCACATATCCGGTTTTCGGCCATGGGTCGATCAAACGCCCGGTCTGGCGGCCGACAAGCCTGCCATCCAAATCCAGATAGAAATTGACCGACTGGCCGTCGGCTTGCCAGCGGAACGTTGCGGTGTGCCAAGACTCGGCCTCCCAACGTGCGGGCTCGGTACAGTTGATTGCGGCATAGTGCTCCTCACCAGCCTTGTAGACTGCGGTCATTCGACCGCCCGTGACGAACAAGGTCACATGAACGTTGGATCGGTCGCCAACATGAAAAAGTGTTCCACGTGTTTCGATCGGCCAATCAGACGAAACCTGAAACCGAACGCTCACGGTCCCCGATTTCGCGCTCAACGACGATGAAAGTGGAACAGTGATTCCTTCGTTCTGGAACCGCAACGCTCTGGAATTGCCGACCTGCACGCTGTCGACAGCCTGCCCGACGCGTATGCCCAGCGGTGTTTGTTCCAGACAAGTTGCGTCGATCGTCAGGTCGCCGTGGACGCGACGTACCGGCAGCCCAACGCCACACAGCATCACCCCCAAAAGCAGCCAAGTGGGCAGAACGCTTGTTTGCCGGTGTCTCATCGGTGAGGATCCGTTTCGAAATAGGAGTGCATTTCGGTGTCAACGAGTCCAGGTCTGCGGGGAAAGCTGTTTGCCTCGCATCGTGAACCTCCGTGAAGGACAATCTTACCAAAGTCGCAGGAAATTCGGATGACCCCTTGGTCGAGACCTGAACGCTTTGTCGAGACCCTCGCGGAGATGAATCCTGTTATTCCAGATGCCATCGGGATACAAGGTGCCGTCGTGCCTTCGACGAGCGACACAGAACCGCTGCGCTCAGACCCCTGGGCTGAGCGTCAGCCCTGCTTGGGCACACCATCGCCGAACGATTCCTCGTTCTTGCTCTTTCATCAAACGATTGCTCCGTCCACGTGCCTGGACAATCGTTCGGGACGTCGGTCGAACTTCGATCGTGATCCGTTTATCAACTTCGGTGTTGGTTTCTACTTCGAGAGTCCATATCGATGTGCCTCCACGAGAGCAGCTGCTGGCGTATGTGGCAACGCAGTGGTTTAGGTTGCGACCTTCGACGACCAATGATCGGGAGCAGAGAAGTTCTCGAATGGTCCAGATCTTTGCGTTTCCGGATGTTTCGTTACCTTCCATGAACTCAAATCCGGCGATCCCAACCGGTTTCCAATTTGCGATCTGAATTCGATTGCTTCCCGCCAAGGCGCGATGCCACGCCTCGACTTGCCGTAGCAGCGAGTTCGCTGTTCTTCCCTTCATCGTGAAGTTGGGCTCTGCGGGTTGCGGATTTTCGTGGTCCTCTAAAATGCCAAAGACTCGTTGCGGCACGAATCTTTGATGGTGAATGTAGTCA
The DNA here is from genome assembly GCF_007860135.1 of Novipirellula artificiosorum. Taxonomy (NCBI): domain Bacteria; kingdom Pseudomonadati; phylum Planctomycetota; class Planctomycetia; order Pirellulales; family Pirellulaceae; genus Novipirellula; species Novipirellula artificiosorum. The sequence goes on along the minus strand of NZ_SJPV01000004.1, from coordinate 158,314 downwards.
AGCATGGGTCCGATCTGAACGAGGTCCAGCATCGACTGCTCCATCAGCCAACGAAGGACCGTTGTCCAGAAATCGTCATGCTCGAAGTCGTCGGCTAAGCGGGTTCCTGCCACCGCGCGAGCCAATCGCTCGTCCCCACCCAGTCCGATGACCTGCGCCCAACGTAACGCTTGAGGAATGGTGACATCCGCCGGCGCATCCTTGAACTGGTGAGCCATGCGTTTAGTAAACTTGAGTGGCAGTCGCTGATCGCGGAGGCTTCGTCCCACACCAAGGTGGAGATACCAATCGCGAAACTCGACTCCCTTTGGGTCGAGTCCACCACCAGTTTGAGTCCCCATGGTCCAGGCATGGTCCATGAACAGGGGAACCTCTCCAAAACGATCAAAAAGATGCCGAAGCAGCGAGTGAAACTGACGCTTGGCGTTGTGAGTCCTTGGTTTCCAGTCACCTAAGGGACGGACCCATTGAGGGCGAGCATGAGCGACCAATACTAACGACTCCAAAATCGAGATTCCACCCGGCGAAAGGCTGCGATGACGATTTGATTTGTCGTGCAACTTGCAACCGACGGACTGCAGATGCTCGAGCAGAACGACGAGGTCTTTCCTACGAAAGACTGGCTTGCGAAGTTCTGTACGATGGTTGTGCTGCACCAGGTGCGATATCAACGCGGCAAATCGTCCGACATGCGGATCCGCGATGGAGTCCTTCTCGATTTCACCGCTTGCGATTCCAGTCAACAGCTGTTTTTCTGAAACTTGATGCTGACGGCGCATGTGCATCGCATGCTTCGCCGTCAGCGATGCGGCATGGTCCCGCTCTCGCCTCAACATGCGATTCGTTTTTTTGGGCCCCAGCCCGAAACCATGCTCAGTGCACCAATGCTGGTACTCCTCTACCGAGCCCAGCCCTAGGCGTTGGACGTGGTGGATTTGCCTCCTGGACGGGGACTCTCGATCCGGATTCTTGCTTTTCTTTCCCATCTCTTTTTCCCTACTTGTAGCGAGTCGCGCCCGTTCGGCGGGATCAACACGGTCGGTAATGAGAAATGCAAGGACATAGGGTTAACTCAGCGAACAAAGGTAAAGAGATGGCAGAAGCGGCAAGCTCGATGGGTAGAGAGACACCGATTTGGCCAGCGGGTTCGCAGGACGCAGACATCTTGACCGTTTATTCACGAACCCGCTTTGCTTGCTGTGCAGCGCCGTTTTGGTGAAGCGTCAGGGCGTAGGCCGGGCCTTCGGCGCGAAGATGAAACTCCAATTGTGCATCGACACCGCGGTACGACCACTTCGTTGGTGAATCTGCAAAGACTTCCTGCGTCGGTTGGTTCGTGATGCCAACCATCAAGTGACCGTCTCTGAGGTTCACGTCAAAGATAAAGTTGGGAGCGAGTTGATATCGGCCGACCAGCCGCTCAGGTGTGACCACCTTCGGCTTGGTTTGAGTTGTAGCGAGTTCCATCATTAAGTGACTCATCATTGCGTCGCAAGCTGAATACGCCTGCGATTGCCCCGAATTCGCGCAGACGACGGCAGCGAAGTCTGACTCGGGTAGCACCCAAATCAACGCATACGCATTCGTGTTGGATCCCGTGTGATTGAGAGCGGGACCGAGTCCCGTATCCATGATGATCCAACCACAACCGTACTTTGCACCTGGCAGGGAGTAGTCGACCTGGGGCTTGTGGAGATGATCGAAGGCGTTCTGGGTTCGAAGCACCGGCGAAGGCTTGCCTGCTAAGTGCCATCTCGCATATTTCGCATAGTCCTCGGTTGACAAGTGAACCGTTCCTGCTGCGGCATAGACCGTTGGGTTTTCAGATCCCGCCGTTCTTGGATCGACGGGATCGCCATTGGCAGCTTGATGGCCCCACAACAATGGCGGCTGACGTTGCTTTGCTGATTTCATCGAACGAAAGTCTGCCGAACCCATTTCGAGAGGGACGAACACGTGTTGCTTCATGAGAGACTCAAACGACACACCAGCGCGAGTCTCCAGCATCGCCGAGGCGATCGCATAACCGAGATTCGAGTAAGCGAACTGCCCCTGAGGCTGCGACGGTTCTTGGGAAAGCACCAAGTTGAGCATCCGTCGGCGTTCCAATGGGGGCGATTGTTTTTCGTCGAAGAAGCCAGCCCAAGCCTGGCCTGAAAGATCGGAAATGTTGCCAGGTAGCCCACTTTGGTGGGACAACAATTGGTCCAAGGTTACCGTTCGCAGAATCGGGTGAAGATTGTCGTCCGTTGCTTTGGGCCAAACGTCACCGAGGGTCGTATCCCAGTCGATCTGCCCGGTTTCCACCATCACGGCCGCCAAGGTTGCTGTCATGGATTTGGTATTGGACCCGATCGGAAACCTGTCTGACAGCGTAACCTTATCCGTCGTTCCCCGTTTTCGATTACCAAAGCAAGCCGCCTTCACCGGTCCATTTGTGTTGACCACTGCAACCGTCATTGCTGGCACGTCATGCTTACGAGAAATCTCCGCGAGCTTCGCGGCCATCTCCTTAGCCGAGTCTTCCGCCGAGGAGCTTGAGCAAATGCTTGTCGCTAAGAGTGTTGAGATAATAACAATCGAGGAGGTGCACTTCATCATTTGAAATCCAAGCGTAAATAGAAAGGGATTAGGTGTCAGTCGTTAGGATACGCAATAACGCGACGTGCGTCTGAGTTATCCACAACGGATGTTGACCTCGAGATCCCGACTCGGTTAAAGTTTGGTTAGCCAAATTAGACTAGCCAAACCGCGGTAACGGAACGCCAATATCGCAGGGAAGTTCTGCGTGTCGATTGATTGGAGTCCACAACGCATGAAGATCGGCATTCTCGCTGACATCCACGAGCACGTCGAAAACCTGCGGTCTGCACTGGATCGGTTTCAATCATGCCGTGTCGACCAGGTCGTCATTCTCGGTGACGTCTGTGAGGTCGGTGAACGGATACGGGAGACAGTCGCACTGCTGCGCAACCCAAACACGGTCGGTGTTTGGGGGAATCACGACCTTGGACTCTGTGTCGGTCCCGATACAGAAACCTTCGGGAAATTCGGTGAAGATGTTCTCGAGTTTTTTCAAACCCTCAGGCCACACCTTGAAATCGGGGGCGTACGATTTTCGCACGGGATGCCGACGTGGGATGCGACCGACCCCGGAATCTTCTATCTCGGCGATCCACCCTGGTCTGGCGAGAGCCTTTCGTCCGTCTTCACCACATTTCCGAATCATGCTTTTCTAATCGGTCACTATCATCGCTGGCAAATGTGGACTGCCGATCGGAAATCGGATTGGGATGGAACTCGTCCGATCGTGCTCAAGCCGCAAGAACGCTCTTTCCTAATCGTTCATGGTGTTCTTTGCGGGTGGTGTGCGGTGCTTGATACGGATACGGGCGAGTTCACCCCGTACTTCCTTCTTTAATCTTTCTGTTGCGACGCCGCAACCAATAGGCCCGTGTAAGTCGCGTAAGGCAGAAGCATCACGACACCTTCGGCTCGGCTCACCGAAGCGTGACTGACGAAAATCGGCAAGCATAAGAGTACAGTCAGAACCATCGCCTTTTTCGATAGATCGATATGTGCGCGGCCAGCTCAAGTAGTAGAATGGCAGGATGAATCTCGCATCCGCACATCACAAGGCGTTGTCTTTGTTCCAAGCCAACCTCGATCCGTTAAGCCCGAACTTGTCATCTTCGGAGCATGGTTCCAGCAACCAACGGGAGCGGTCCGACGCGCGGCCGAGCGGTCGCTCGGTTCGTTGCGTTCGCACCGCCCTGCAATGCGTCGGGTCCATCCTTGGAGTACTGCTGATCAACATCGCTTACGGGCAAGCCACGTCAAACGGGATCTTTCACTGGAAGGTCGGCCCGCCACTACTGGCGGTCAACCAGGATCGGCTTCCCCCGTCGCTTGAACATCCCTGGTTGGCCGTCAAAGACCCGAGTGTTGTTCGTTTCGATGGACGATGGCACTTGTTCTGTACTTTGCGGAAGGCAAAGCAGGGCGAGGGTCGAATCCGAATCGGCTATTTATCATTCGCGGATTGGTCTGACGCCAACAATGCTGACTGGACCGTTCTGGATTTGACCATGGGGTATCACGGAGCGCCGCAGATCTTCTACTTCGAGCCTCATCAGAAGTGGTATCTCGTTTATCAAGCAGAGGACACGACGCGGCAGCTCAAGTACGGACCCTGTTTCTCGACCAATGACGACCTTGCCGATCCGCACGGATGGACGTTACCCGAGCCCCTTTATGTCGTTAAGCAGGGTGCAAAGGCGGGACTGGATTTCTGGATTATCTGCGACGACACAAAGGCACACTTGTTCTTCACTTCGCTCAACGGACAAATGTGGCGAGCAGCAACCTTGATCGATCAGTTTCCCAACAAGGGATGGACCGAACCGAAGGTGGCGTTGCAGGCAGATATTTTCGAAGCAAGCCATACTTATGCCTTGCGAGGCCAAGACAAATTCCTGACAATCGTCGAGGCTCAAGCTGGCAAACGACGTTACTTCAAAGGCTTCGTCGCCGACACACTGGACGGTACCTGGACTCCCTTGGCAGCGAGTCAAGACAAGCCGCTGGTCTCGCCTAACAACGTCGTCAACCAGTCCCAATCATGGGCGACATCCTACAGCCACGGAGAGTTTGTCCGTGCCGGCGTCAATCAAAAACTTGAGATCGATCCCGACAATCTAGAACTGCTGTTTCAGGGCGCCAGTGACGAAGAGTATCAAAGCGGCGACTACGGTCAAATCCCATGGCGACTCGGGACGCTGAAGTTGAACTCACCCGCGCACACAAAGTGAACGCGTACGTTCGGTCGTTAAGTTATGACCCTCATGACACAAGAAACTAGAAACATTCACGTTCACTTGCCATGGATCAAACCATCTTAATCGCAAGAATCGAATCTGGCTTGACGACGATCGTCTCACGAAAAAGGATCGTGACGCGGTTGCCTGACTGAGTGAACTTGGGGGCGACATCGGTTGCTCCTTTGATGGTAACCGACGTGACCTTCTTTTCCTCTGGCACCTCAAGCGTGAATTGGTTCAACGCCACCGAACCCCACTTCACCTTCAGTGTCGCCGTTTGTTTCCCGTCCGCTCGCGTTTGGCAAAACGTTCCCCATCCTTCTGCCGCCGAGAAAAAGCAACGAAATGCTTCGGCGGCTTGTTTGGGAGCGAATCCAATTTGACCCTTCGGTCCATGATAGGAAAACCCGCTGACGCCCAACAAACATCCCCACGACGCCAAGGCTCGAGCGTAGTGATCACCGCATTCAATTTCGTTCCAAGGGTTATGGTCGATTCCGTCGTAACGTTCATGAATCGCTCGTACGATCGCGAGGCCCTCGGTAACCATGCCTTCATACAGCATATGTGCAGCAACTTGATACTCGGTTCCCGTCCAAACTTCATCACGGTAACGCACCGATGTTGGGCCAAGGTGTTTTGATTTCGGCCAAGTACACATGAACAATCCGGCTTCACCCGGGCGACAATACCAACGCTCGGGCGGATGCTCTTGGTTCTGTGGAGCAATATCTGGTGCCCAGTTGTATTTCCAAATCGAGTTGACTGTCTTTTGCACGGCTTGCTGCGGATACAAGTAGCCTAAATTCAGCTGGTGGGCGAACGATTGTCCGAAAAGTTGATCTGCCAGACAGCCATCGCCCTGTTGATTCTTCGGATGCTTTGCCAAATCAACATTCTGAACGAAATATCCGTACTCTTCATTCCAAATTTGCTTCATCGTCGATTCGGCCCCCTTCTTCGCCAGGGTCTGGCATTGCTTTGCAAAGGCCCGGTCGCCGACGTCCTCCGCCATCTTCTGTCCGGCCTTCAAAGCGGCAAGATACAATGCCCCCACAAGCGTATTGGCGCCGTAATAATCAATGTCATAGGTGTTGTGCTGCTTGCCCTGAATCAGACCATCAATGCTTCCGTCTTCGCCGTCGAGTCGCATCAGAAATTGAATGGATTTCCTAATTTGAGGCCAGTATCTTTTTAAGAATGCGTCATCTTTGGAACAGGTGTATTCGCGGAAGGCTTTCAGGATATATCCGCCCATGGCATCGCCAGCCCAGCCACCGGACCAATCCACGACCTGAACGCCTCGGAAAAAGATCGCTCCATCTTGTTCACGATACCCGCGTTTCGGATCAAAATCCTGGAACTCACGAACGCTCCTTTCAAGCTCAGGAAAAAGCCTCGCCATGCCCTGTGCGTAGTTCCAAACGTGACCACAATTTCCGGAGCAACAACCGACTCCCTCCCACGCCCAGAGGTAACCGTCTTCACGCCAGGTGACCGTTTCGGTCGCCAGATTCGCCAATGGCATTCCCACTCGCTGCAGAAACCAGTAGGGCAACGATGAATCGAAGTAGGTATCCCGAAACAGAGCCGTTTCCGTCGTGAGCCGTTGAAAATGGTCAGCCAAATACTTGGCAACCTCCTGAGAACTGGAGTACCATTGGTTGTAGCGATTTCCAACACGTTCACCGGCGTTGGCCTCACCACCCCAGCCGGCCCGACCGTTCGCGCCTCGGTTGGGGAAATACCAGGTGAGGAGAAAATCAATGGTCGCTTTCTCGCCCGGAGCGAGAGTCGTTGCGGAGCTCACTCCAGCAACTCGCGTAGCGCCGAGTTCATGCGTCGCTTTCACCACACCCGAGAGTCGAGCGGATTGGCCAAATGCGCGAAGGAATTCTGCGCGACTTTCAAATGCAGCCACTGCCGTCGAATTTTCGGCCAAGGCGGTGAGAGAGACATCTCCGGCATGGCGGTGGTGAGGGTCGTACGGTTGTCTCGCGAGTGGGTTTTGATCCGAGAAGTAAATGTGATCAACGTTAACGTGTCCCCAGCCCCCAGTTTCAGAATCGAGGATTCGGATGCGAGCTCTTTTTCCAACCAGATCGGTGACATCCCAGTAACCCGTCTGGAGCGATTCGCGGCTCTTGCCCGCTGTTGATTTGACGACGGTGTCATTGACCAACAATTGGATCGCCGTCCCTTCGTGCGATCCGCCGCCGATCAGAAAGACAACGTACGGCAATTCGATCTCAAACTCACTTGAAGTCGCCGTGCCCGTTTTCCCGTCATTCCCGCCAAGGAAAGTGTTCACCAGTTTCTTTCCACGAAATCCAGACACCCGCTGTTGACCCGGCAGTGTCCCATCCGCTGGGATCTCACCAAAGGCCTCCCCTTCGATGATCCAGTTTTCATAGCCCGCCTCAAAGTCCTCAAACAGCTTCACGACAGGCTCCGCTTCGACCTCCTTTGGCTTTTCAATGGCGCACATTTGCACCGATTGTTTTCCGTCCATGTCAGTGACAACGTTTTGATTGAGCGCGTGCCAATTCGATAGGTCACTAAGTCCAACGGGGTTTTGCAACCAGCCGGCAATCGCAATTTCCTGTTGTTCGTCACTCGTGTTTTCGACCGTATAGCGAAGGATCGTTGCGGGGTTCGCCGAGTCTCGGGCGTTTAAGGGAATGAAAGGCGAAAACACATCGGCTTCGACTTGAACAGGCAAGGATTCGTTCTTGGAAAGGTAACGAAGGGTTGCAACCGGATACTCCCCGATGAATTCAATGTCATCATAGTCGTTTTGGTTGAGCTGTCTTACCGAATTGCCGACACGAAGTGCAAAGCCCTGGTCTACGGGTGCAGGGGGTGTAAAAGGTTTGTCCGGATAACAAACCGGGTAGGTACCCATCGGCGTCTCCAACTCATAGCTTTTGCCATAGCCCGTGTTGTGACTGTTGTTGGCAATCCACCAGTACCCCAGGGAACCGTCACCGAGAACGTAAAGTTGCCCCGCAGCAATGCCACCACAGGGCATGCCGATCGTTTGCAACTCCTCCTCTCGATACGGTTTTCGCTCCCCCTTGGCGGTGAGCAAATGCAACCACTCTTTGGTCAGCTGTTTGTCTTCGGGAACAAAGTGATCAGCCAAGTCGTTCGATGGCCTCTCGGCGTAAGTTCTGGACGGAGTGACACCGGAAATCCCCACCACGCCTGCTCCGGCACCAACGAGGGTCAGGAATTTGCGTCGCTGCAACCCCGAATCCTGCGAGCACTCGCAGGAGGAGGATTGGCAAGTTTGTTGTTCGTTTCGCGGATCGCTATTTTCTTTCATCGTTTTCACACTCGGTTCGTGGTTCACATTAAGGAGGCAAGGGGCGATCAACGGTAGAGACGAATCGCAGGGAAGTAGCAAATCCTCTACTATCATTGCATAAAACGGTTCGTTCGGTGCGCACCTGCTGCCGACTCGATTCCTTGATAGCTGCGACCCCAGCATGACACCGTTGAACCATATCAGACGATCCTCGACACAGGCTACCAAGGGGAGGAGCAATTTAGATCATCGGGACGAAGGTGAATGGATGGCCGGACCGTTCTCGGTTAGACTTCTACGAGCGTTTCCTACGGTTGCCCAGATTCTTTGTTGACGAAAGAGTCTGCAAACACCGAATTCAAAGACTTGTTTCCGCGGCACAACCCCCGTGCCCACCTATCGCATTTCCGGCAACGTCTCGAGGCATCTCTTTTCCACTTCAAACGGCTTTTCGATTTCAATGACACAACGACTTCGCTTTCGTACCAGTATTGTTCTTTCCTGCTTCGTGGCTACCAACGCATTGGCTCATGAGGGCCATGACCATCCTCACGAAGCAGCAAGTGCCCCGCAGCAGATGGTAGCCACCGCCGCTGGACCTGAGGCCAACTCCTTTGTTGCCGATGGAGTGACCTATCAATGGAAGCACCGACCCGACTTGGGACTGCAACCCGAAGCGATGGTCGCCGCAGCCAAACCGGGACTTCATAACAACGCAGATGAAGACCCGGAAACAGGCGAGGTTGTGACCGTGGTCGCCAATTATGGCTTAGTCAAACTTGACCAACAAATGAAATCTTGGTCCTTGGTGGACGACCAAGATCCCCACTTTGCCGGTGGCATGAATTCCCACGGCATGGATTGCTTTACGATCGATGGCGAAGTGTACTATGCGTCGGCATCGACCAATACGCAAGAAGTTGTCGTTTCAAAGCGTGGCAAGGTGATCGCGCGTCTTGAATCCCCCAAAGGAACGGAGTTTGATAATCCCGGCGTGAACGCGTACTACAAATCAGGTGGACGATTCGTTCCGTGTGATGTGGTTTGGGTTCCAACGGCCAAACGATTGTTGGTGGTGACGGGCTACAGCAATGGTGATTTTGCGATCTCGGCTCGGCGAGTCGACGGTGCATGGAAGTGGGATGGTGTCGCCTTTGGGGGACGAATTCAGCAAGGCGGCCCGTTTCTGACAGGGCATGGAATTGAACTCAAGATAACCGAAGATGGAATCGAGACCGTTCAAATTGCTTCGCGAGGACATGGCCGTTTGTATGGCTTCACCCCGAACGGTGCAATGATCAATCTGAATGCTACGGAGGGCCAATACTACGCTCAGCTACACAATGCAGCGCGACCTTGCAACCTAGACTTCCAAGGTGATTTGACGTTCGTCCCGCTTCTTGACTCCTTGCCGTCGACTAACGGCGTGGCTCCTGTGATGGTGCTCAAGAACTTCGAATCGACCGGTTCGCTGATTCCTGCAGAATTTGACGACCTCCAATTCATGCGTCACATGCATGGATTGAAAACCGTTCGCCGTGACCGTAAACTCTTCGCGATCACGTTGTCTTGGCGGAATGGTGGCGAAAATGGTCAAGGGAAACTCAATGACGGTCAGATCGCAATCTTCGAAGCCGTGGCGACACAGTGATCTGTCTTGATGAAAAAGACGGAACGAACGAAGGGAAACGACGATGCATCTTTGCAATGTAGTCTTTGCGGTAGCTGTCACGCTTACCCTGTTTGCGTCACCGACCGACGGAGAAGAGACGCTCACGCCCGTGATCGATGGCCAGTGGTGGCAAGTTGCAGGTGACCCCGATTTGGGCGACTACACCCGACCGGGACAGCAACCGGTTGATTTTGGTGTATGGCAAGCCGCAGATGGCACGTGGCAATTGTGGTCCTGCATTCGTGGGACCGGTTGCGGCCAACACACTCGGCTCTTCTATCGCTGGGAAGGTCAGAGTTTGACCGATGAACATTGGAAACCAATGGGCATCGCAATGGAGGCCAAACCCGAGTTCGGAGAAAGCCCCGGTGGTCTGCAAGCACCTCACGTCGTTCGCTACAAGGGCCTCTACTACATGGCCTATGGCGACTGGAACAATATCTGCTTTGCGACCAGCAAAGACGGAAAGGCCTTCGAACGCGTGATCCAGCCCAATGGAAAGACAGGTGCCTTCACCGAGGGGCCCGGTTGCAATACACGCGATGCCATGCTGATCCAGATCAATGGATTGTGGCATTGCTACTACACCGCTTTCCCGAACGGTCGTGGCTATGCGTACTGTCGAACGTCGCCTGATCTGATGACATGGAGCGAATCCTCCGTGGTCTCCTATGGTGGCAAGGTTGGGCCAGGCGCGTGCAATAATGAGTGTCCTCATGTCGTCGAAGTGGAACCAGGACAGTACATTTTCTTCCGAAACGAGACCTACGGTGAAAACGCTCGAAACTGGGTCTATTGGTCCAACAATCCACTGAACTTCGGCATCGACGATGACAGTAAACTGGTGCGAAGTTGGCATGTCGCGGCGCCCGAGATCATTCACCACGAGGGCCAGTACTACGTCGCCTCGCTGCTGGACAGCTTGAAAGGAATCAAAATCGCTCGTCTGAAATGGCTGAAGTTGCCTGAATTGGGCGAGCCCGTCTTTGACTTCAATTCCGCTGACGAGCGTGAAGCCTGGGCCATGAAGAGCGGCAGCCTTGCTTCGGTATTCACTAATTCCTCGCGGCAGGACTTCAAAGCGAAAACAGCGTATTTTGTCGCAACAGCGGAAGTTGGGCAGGGAAAATTCGACGACGGACAAACTGCTGTCGTCCAATCGCCTGAGTTCATCTTGGACAGCGAGGGCTACATTCTTTTGGTCTCTGGTGGCAACGATTTGCAAAAGCTGTACGTAGCTCTTGTCGAATCCGAGTCCGGCAAAGAGCTCGTGCGTGTAACCGGCAAGGACTCCAATGCTCTGCAAAAAGTGTTCGTTGACTGTACGGGATTGAAAGGCAAGCAAGCCTTTCTGCGAATAGTCGACGATGCGACCGTTCGCTGGGGGCACATCAATTTTGGCGGGATCTATCAGGATCCGTTGAGGTCATTCAGCGAATGATTCAACGTGGACGTCGATCTGCCTATTTTTTCGCATTCGACTTCGTTTGCACTGGCGTCGAACCGAACAGCCATAACACGACAACTGCCAGCGTTTTGGTCGAGATAGGTAATCGTGATGCGTGATTCCTAATTTCAGGCCGTTCCCTGACGTTCAGGTCGACAATCTGGTTGCCTACACGAACGCTGGATCCTCGGTATGATTTGGGGGACATCACTCCAACCAACGCCAATTGTGAGCGTTCCCGGCTTTACAATCGCTTTCAGAATACCGTCATGATTGGTCTTCGAATGGTCAACGTAGGTTGGGGTTGTGCTCAGCCCCGTTCTCGCTCCGCGTTTGTCTTCCATGCTGCGTCAGAAACTCATTCCTTTAATCGGCTTGCCCGTTTCCGTATCCACCGCCTTTAACACTAACATGCATCCGGAAGGGACGCGAAGGGTCATTGCGGTATCGGGCTGGATGCACTCCCCGTCGAAGACATCCGCTTGGGGGTCGCGTGACGCCCGAGATTTAGAAAAAGTTGATGAGGTACTCATTCCGCTGCACGCGTATTTTTGTTGCGTTGCCTGCATGGTCAAACAACACCTCTCCCTCGTGATCCATCGGAACGTAAACCCATACGTTACCTACGCCCACAGGAATTTTGATAATCTCCGTGCCGTCAGTATAAATGTCTAGGTCCACGCGTTGCGGTAGATTGAAAGATTGGATGTTCAGCGATTTCAGCGTTAGCAAATCGACGGACATGTAATTCAATCGCGGCAGATTGCGAATGATATCGCCCGCCTCCTCTGGTAGTTGGCATTTCTCGACCTTTACCGCTTCCAAAGTCTCTGAAGCTGCCAGGTCCTGCAATACCGATTCCGATACAACGCAACTCTCCAGGTGTAGACGTCGAAGTCGCGGAAGCGTGAACGCCTGCCGGAGTTCATCATCGTTGGCTTCTCGCAAACGAATGGCGTAGATCTCGCCTCGTTTGATCCATTCGTTCAAGCCAAAGAACTCCTCGACTTTGTAGAGCAAGCTTTCCAAGGCCGAATCAAACACCTCTTCCCGACGAAGCGACAAGATGCCCTTCTCCTTCTGAATCCCGGAGTGGCGCAATGGATAGAGGTAGCACGCATAAATGAGCAACAACAAAAAGACGATCAGGATGGTAAATTTCGCTCTTCGGATTCGCCTGTGGGAATCCCGGGGGACCGAGATAACGAAGGCAATGGTCACCATGATCCCTACCGCGGCGTCTGCGATCAGAGCCGGCCACGAAAGTGAAATCGTTTCATAAACATCAGAATCGACTTCGATCCGCTGCAAATAGGTCCAGGGGATTCCCGCGCCAAGCTTTCCGGGCCAGAAACAGACGGCACCAACGATGAAGGCGATAAACAGGGTACCCACAACCTGCATTGCCCCTCGCGTGATACGACGGGTCGCCTTTTCGGCTGTCGGCGTCTCCGGCACGGGGAATCGTGACGAAACGACGTCACGTCTTAAGACGACTCCACAACATCGCATCAACACAGCAAATACCGGGATCGAAACTGCAGATAGAAAAAGAGCAGTCTGGTCATTCTCCCAGTAATACTTGTCTTGCCAGGAAAATTTGAAGCTGCCTCCAATGTCCATCGACCACCATCGCACAAATAGATTCAATTCCAACACCGCGTAAATCAGAAGTAGCGAGGAAAAGAACGCAAGGGCAAAGCGACCAACGACTGCACGACCGCTGGATCTCGATATCAAACGCATCGATACAATGCCGGCAACCGACCCGGCAATTGCCATCGCCACTGGATCGGTCGCCTGCCCCCAATAGTTAAACATCCGATCCGTATCAACATCGACGGATTGCAACGTCACCAATGTCAGAGCGAAAAATGCTGACAAAAACAGCATGTCAGCGATGCTGCCACGCGATGGCCCCGAGCGGTCGCCAGGATCTGATTCGCCAACGTAAGCAAGCGAATTGCGTGAGAACAACCGGTAAAGAATGGGAATCAATCCGCCTGCCGCGATGGCACCGACCAGCTGCAAAGCGTCTTCCTTCATGTGTACTTGAAGTACCGGTCCACCCATGCTGAGTGAATCGAGATAGCTAAGGAAGATCATGAAGCACAGTATCAGAACGACGATGCCAATAGGGATCGCGGCGATCAGATATCGCGACCGACTGCGAGGATGGCGTAACCAAAGCCATACGTGTAGCAGCGAGAAAGCAATCGGAAAGAACCCAAAACCGAGGAGAATACAGATCCCCGCAATTGGTGCTGCGTTGACGACCCAATCTTTCGGAATCGCTAGCCAACGCTTCTTTTCTGGTTCTGGCATAACCCGTGCCCGTAATGTTTGTCAGGAATCGTGATGAGTCCCTTTTCCTGAATCAGGTTTTCAACGTCATCAAGATTACCCGTGACGCCCTGCTAAGCATCGCTGGTGGCGATCTCAGCGGCTTCTTTTTCGACACCCGAGCTTCCTCAACTTCGCCGACTGTGCGGATGTGAGCATACTGACACAAGCAAAGTGGAGCGTTATTCTAGCCAGAAAGCCGTCGGGTGCGAACGTCTGGGGCAACACCGGAAGCGATCGAGCGAAGATGAGACCTTTTCGTTTACCAGACACCCTGATCGGGGCTCGTTTCCGCTTTGCCAATGACCGTGGTGGCAAGGACCGATTATTCGGCGATCCCGGCGATGAGACGTTGCAGGGAGGCGAAGGCAACGATTTGCTTGAAAGTGGACTCGGCGAGTTCGTGCATGCTATCGCTGCTCTCTCGTGACATGTTGCGGAACGGCGAGCTATATTGAATGGCTCCCGACATCGACGCACCTCCGTTCCCCTGGGCCTAGCATGAGAAATTTTTGGCTCATCCGGCGGAAGCGTGCGCAGGAGGTTTTCGAGGCATCTCTCCGGTGTCCCATCATTGCTGGCAGGAGCTATTTTCACTTGTTATAGTGCAGTTGCCGGTAGAAACGGAGTCGAGCTCTGCAGAGGTGCAACTTGACAAGGGATATCCCGGTCGAAGGTGCGCCAAGGGTGCTACCGGTTCCCGGCGGACGACCGACCGTCGGGGACTCTTTTCTAAGAGATCATTGGACACCGGAGCCATACCTCCAAAAAACCTCGAGTCTGGGTTCCGCGCGCTTCCGTCGGATGAGCCAAATTTTTGTATAGCCACGATGTTGCTGCTTTTTCTGAGTGGCGTCTCGCAAGTCTTCGGCGACGATCAAAACTGGCCTCAATGGCGGGGACCGGCGGGCAGTGGGCTCACTTCGACCGTGGGCGATGACGTCTTGATTCGGACTGACCAAGTACTTTGGTGTTTCGCGGAGCAAACGGCTGAGATGTAAGCGACGACAACTGCCAAGCAAATAGAGATAAAGAAACGAAACAAGCATTTGCAGCATTTCCTCGCCTAACTTCATAGGATCGCTGATGAACAAAATCTTACTGCTATCTACAATTATCGCCCTCTGCTGCAGCCTGAACGTCTCTGCTGAGGACAAGCTGGATGTCCTGATCATCGGTGATTCCATTTCATTGGGATACACGCCACATGTCGTCGCAATGATGCAGGATGAGGCGAATGTCGTGCACAATAAGGGCAATGCCCAGCACACCGGCACCGGCGTGGCAAAGATGGATGCGTGGCTGGGCGATACAGATTGGGACATTATTCATTTCAATTGGGGCTTGTGGGATCTCTGTTATCGTCATCCGGAATCGAAGGTTCAAGGTCAACGAGATAAAGATCGTGGAACCCTGACCACTTCGCTTGAGCAATACGAGCAGAACCTGGATCAACTCGTCCGGCGGCTACGCAAAACCCATGCAACCTTGATCTGGGCCAGCACGACGGTGGTTCCTGAGAACGAAGCGGGTCGAAGAGTCGACGATGACTTGAAATACAACGCTATTGCCGCAAAGGTGATGCAGAAGCACGGTGTGAAGATCAATGACTTGAACAAGCTCACACGCACTTTTGCCCCCGAGTTGTTCAAGAGCGCGGGTGACGTTCATTTTACAACCGAGGGATATCAGCAACTCGCCGAGCAGGTAGCCCAGTCAATCCGATCGGTTCCTGCCCGAAAAGCATCACAAAGAAAACTACGGGCACATCAGCATTGATTGAGCTCCGCCCGCACCTGTGGCTACACTCGAAATCCGTGACCTCAGCGGCGACGTGCAATTGCAGCACCAAGTGAAATGGACTCCGTTATCAGACGGCTAAAAGGCTGGCTAACGATGACCAAGACTAACCTCACAACCGCGTCTTGAAATTCATGTCGATGTCGCGGAGCGGGCCGGAATCGACGCTCGAGGAAATTGAAAAGGCGAGATTGACTCGGACGCTACCATTTGTTTTGGTGCAGCCGTTCTTCGTCGTAACGATACTCCGGCGTCAGCACTTCGTTCGGCACGCCCATGGCCAGCAAGGCGAACGGAGTGATCGATTGAGGAATGCCGAGAACTTTCCGGCAGGTTTCGACTCGATCGTCCAACGGATAGATTGCAATCCAGACGCAGCCAATGCCGATCGCGTGGGCAGCCAACTGCATGTTCTGTGCGGCGCAGGAACAATCCTGGGGCCAGAAACCGGGATAGATTTCTTTCGACTCGTCACCGCAGACCATCACCATGAAGGTGGATTCCTCCAGCATTTCGGTTCCGCCCATTTGGGTAAACTGCTTCGTCACCTCGGGTTTGTCTATGGTGACAAAATGCCATGGCCGGGCATCAGCCGCTGACGGGGCGTTCATGGCCGCCTCCATGATCGTCTTGCGCTGCTGCTCCGTAACCGGCTCGTTTTTCCAGCTGCGAATACTGCGTCGTGTCATCAGGGCTTGGATCGCTTCCATCTCAAATTCCTTTCCTTCACTATACGGAATGAATCGTAAACTGGCTGCTAGGAACGAGCGGTCTGAGTACCCGATCGTGAGATCACGATACCGAAAACGGTCTATGGCTTCCAGCTGGCTGGTAACAATGGGTGGGTTTCGAGCTCCCTTGATGCTCAGTTGACGTTCGTGATTGGACGGATGACGTGTTGAACCGACAGAGTCAACCCGTTGCAGTACGGAGAAGCTTCCTTGAGAATGGTCGGTGAAGAGGCATGGATAGGGAGTTGGATCGCTTGAAGGGCGTCGCGAGTTGTCCGGCGCCTCAACCGATGCATCCCACATTCTGAGTTCGGGAAAAATACGACGCGAGGTGACGCGATGAACTGCTACCGAACACAGTGGAACACTTCTTTTTGGCGCGACTTCATTCCATGTTTTGCCGCGTTGGCGACGCTAGTCTTCTCCGGCACCCTGCGTGCCGCCGATCGGCCACCGAACATCATCGTGGTGTTCATCGACGATCTCGGATGGTCGGATTTGGGCTGTTTCGGCAACGACCAAGTGAGCTCACCGAGATGGACAAACCGTTGCGTTTACTGTTCGACTTCGTCCGTGGAGACGATGAGTTGCGAAAAAACACCTTGATCGTATTCTGTAGCGACAATGGTCCCGATCCAAAGACGTTTGCCCCGGGGACAAAACCGTTGCGGGGCTCCAAAGCAACACTCGATGAAAACGGCGTTCGTTCGCCGCTTATCGTTTGGGGGCCCGGCATGGTTTCGACTGAAAAAGCGGGCACGCGAGATGCCCAGACCGTGCTTGCCGCGTTCGACTTGGCCCCGTCGCTTTTAAGGCTGACCGGAATGGAACCATCGGAAAAGCACTCCTTCGACGGTGAAGATATGCTGGATGCGATTCTCGGTCATCGGTCCCTTGCGCGAGCAGAGCCACTCTACTTTTCTCGACCGCCAGACTTCAAAGATTTCGGCATCGAAAAGGGGTTGCCGGACCTGGCGATTCGGAAAGGCAACTGGAAGTTGCTGTGCGACTACGACGGCGGACGCCCTCAGTTGTACAACCTCGCAACGGACCCCAGCGAGTCTCGAAGCAGTGCCGACCTCAAACCCGAGCTCACGAAAACGCTTGTGAAAGAACTGACTCGCTGGTACCAAGAGATCCAGCCATCAAAAGTAACGTCGACAAACAATGAATAAGATGACTAACAAACGAACCCTTCGCGTGGGCTCCGTACAATTCGAGGCGAAACCAGGCGACAAGGATGCAAACTTCCGAAAGATCGAAGCGTTTGTTGAACGAGCTTCGAATCAAGGCGTGCGCCTGATCGTTTTCCCCGAATGCTGCATCACCGGCTATTGGTTCATTCGCAATCTGTCGGTCGAACAGTTGTCGCAACTTGCCGAATCCATCTCGAATGGCCCGAGCACGCAGCGGTTAAAGGCGTTGGCGATTCGCTACGGAATGACGGTTGGGGCGGGGTTGGTCGAAGCGGGTGAGGAAGGCGATTTTTACAACAGTTACGTCGTGGCATTGCCTGACGGCACCGTGCAACGACACCGCAAGCTGCAAGCCTTCGAGCATCCTGCAATTCGCAGTGGCACCGAGTACACCGTATTCGACCTACCCGATGGATTTCGCGTTGGCGTTTTGATTTGTTATGACTGTAATTTGATCGAAAATGTCCGCATTACTGCGTTGTGCGGAGCCGATCTTTTGATTGCGCCACACCAAACCGGAGGGGTGCGCAGCAAGAACCCGAATCTGATGGGATTGATTGACCGACGTGTTTGGGACAATCGCCATAACGATCCAGAGGCAATCGAACGCGAATTTCGTGGTGATAAGGGCCGCGAATGGTTGCTACGCTGGCTGCCCAGTCGTGCACATGATAACGGGATGTTTCTGGTCTTCAGCAACGGTGTCGGCGTCGACGATGACGAGATACGTACGGGAAACGCAATGATCTTAGACCCCTACGGACGCATTCTGGCTGAAACGTGGAAGGCTGAAGACAGCATGGTCCTTGCCGACCTCGACGCCAGCCTACTTGAAGATGCAACCGGCAGGAACTGGATTCGTGCGCGTCGACCGGATCTGTACAAGCCACTCACCGTGCCAACGGGACGAGAGTGCGATACGCGAACGTTGAAGTTCAAGGAATAAGCTCCGCGTGGGTTAGCTTCTCCCCGTTGCACAAGGCTTGTCACTGATTGTCCGTTTGTGTCCGCTGCAGGATGCAATTAGGTGAGCAGATTGGCAGTATGCCTCCGCATCGAGTGCTAAATGGTGTTGCATCACGAGATACGACCTGTCGATTTCTCGATCGTTGTTGGGCTCGCAACGTCAAACCTGTATACTTCGGGGATGAATCAACCACCCGACAAAAAAAATGAGGCGACGATCGGTCGTGTTACGTCCACCGGAGGAGAACAGGGACGGTATGAGGTGACCGCAAGATGAACCGATTTGTTGCAGTGGGGGACATTCATGGATGCAGCCAAACGCTGGCCAAGATGCTTGAAATCTTGGAACTGGGCCCCGGCGACACTTTCCTGTCAATCGGCGATCTGTCATCCAAGGGTGAGGATTCTCAGGGCGTTCATAGCCAGTTATTGAGCCTCGAGGAGCGAGGGGTCAATCTCATTGTGTTGCTGGGAAACCACGAGGTGATGCTGCTTGCAATGCAGCGGCTGGCTGGTGCAAACGTCGACCTGAGTGCATTCCCTGAATCCATTTTTCGTGGAGCCGACATCAGTTGTTTGATGCGAAGCAACGAAACATGGGCGACGCTGAAATCCTACGGTCGCGAGGTTGCCGAAAGCCGCGAGTTCTGGGCGTTTCGGCATGACCACCCTGTAAAACACTTTGAAGCCGTATCGCAGAAACTCGATAGCGAAGATTGGCGACTTCCTCAGGATCATCTGGATCTATTGAGTCGGTGCAAGACTCATCACATCGCTCGCAATTGCTTCTTCGTGCATTCGGGAATCCGTCCGGATATCATTCGGATGGACAGCGCTCAAACCGCGATCGACTCGCAGATCAAAGAGGACGCAAGGGATCTCTGCTGGAGCCGAGAGTGGTTGGGACAAGAGCCTGGTTTCCCGGAACTCGTCGTGCATGGGCATACGCCGCTATGCTATTTGTATTCGTTCGTTCCCGATACAACCCCTTGGCGAGACGGCGACCTGGTCTTCAAATCCGTTGTCCACAATGGCGCGCTCAATTTGGATAGCGGTGTCTTTCTTGAGGCGGGGCATTTGACAGCGGTGGAAATCCCTGAAAGTGGATGTCCGTCACAGTTTCGGTTCCTACGCGTCCCAAGATTGGACCCCGTTTGCAAGGACCGACTGAGCCATTTCAACTACATTCGGTAATGAGAATCCACTCGCCAACCCAGTGGTGGGCACCAACTTGCCTCCCTTTGCGACCCTGTCGTCTGTGTACGAGACGATTACCGCCAACTGCCCCGGCTCCACCGACCGGCGGCACTTTCCCCTGCTCACTCACCCTTTGCGATTTCTGCGCCGAAGATCGGTCTGCCAAGACATCCGTGAAATCCGAAAGCTACCTCCTTGATCGATTCCGTTCTTGGCAAAGTTTGCGGCTGATGCAGCTGGCAACCACGCGTGCGAATGCGTCGGAATAATTTGGAGCGTGTTTTGCTTGATTATCGTAGGCTGTGGTTCATACTGAATGTAGCTGGCGATGATCGATACCGGCAGCCATGTGCCAAAGCGAAGAGCCCACCCAGCCAAGAGAGATCCGAAAGGTGAACCAAGGGCTGAGGCCTAGCGCTGACCGCCAACGTCTGACGCCGATCAAGTCGCTTGCTAACCCGCGTGATGATGCGCACATCACGCGTTCTTTTTTTCTTCGCCCATGGCTGATCCCCACCGTGGTTTTCCTTGCGGAACTTCCCGCTGGTGTTTCCATCCGTCGACGGTTCGACCGCTACCTTCGGTTTGGGGCGCAGTCCGCCTGAATGCTCACTCAAAGAGTTGCTCGAATCGCGAGATTCATGTTCTTGCTCCTGAATAATCAAGCACTGCGCGCCGATATGCGGGGCAGCTCGAAGAGATACGGGCACCGATTGCTTTCGTTGAAGAGTCAGCGAATTTGGGCATTCTCGATTTCGTCGAGCGCTAGATATGCGGTGGCGATGCTCTCGCCAGCAAGCTTGGTTCGCCACCATTCGGAGGACGTGTTGCTGGATCTTAGTGCTCGCCAGTACAACCAAACCGAGGCAACAAAACCGACGATCCCGACGACTAACGAAGGGATCAAAGAGAAAGGATGTAGCACGACGTCGAAGCCGAAGGCAACGACAACGGGAATCCACATCAGCCACCAGATAAACCCCGTGATGACACCGGCACGCAGGTAGCCGGATCGAACGCTGTCGAGTTTGCTACGAATGTCATCAACGGATTTCGAGTAGTCGATTCTTCGGATTCTGGTGCAGACGAGCAATGATTGAGATATTACGATCACGCCGTAAACGTGCAAAATGGCTCCATTCACAACGCGATGCAGAATCTGCGTGTTTCGTGCCCAGCATTGCACTCCGATCGCTATCAGTGCAATACCAACCAGTACTTGCAGCAACTGCCATCGGAAAAGCGGTCGCAAAGATGCTTCGACGCGATCCATCAACTGACGACGATTCAGTAACAAGCGTCCGGCCAATTCCTGTTGTTCCAAATTCGCGGAACTAGGTTTTCCTCTCACTCCGGGGGAACTCGAATCGTGGACGATCGTTGGCGCCAAAGCCGGATTCTTGGTCGAAGCAATCGATTGCACGTCCGATTTAATCTGACTTGCATGCTGGTAGCGGCGCTGCGGCTCCTTCTCAAGCGTACGCAAGACAACCTCATCAAGCCGTACGTCAATTTCGACTTTCTTTGACGGCGCTGCGAAGCGTCCAATCGGGAGTTCGCCGGTCAGCATTTCGTAAAAGACGACACCTAACGAGTAGATGTCCGCGCGGTGATCGACGCTGTGCGAACCTTCCATCTGTTCGGGAGCCATGTAGCGTGGCGTGCCCATGACCTGATGGGTGCCTGTGAGCATCTCTTGTTGGCTCTCGTTTCCGAGGATTCGCGAAAGACCGAAATCGGCAATCTTGACCACGCCGTCAGTGGCAATCAAGATGTTCTCAGGTTTGATGTCGCGATGGATAATGTGCTTGTCGTGTGCATATTGCAGCGCATCGCAGAGGTGCGGCACGATGGCCAGCGCGTGTTGGGGCGCCAATTGGCCTGCTTTGATCACGTCACGAAGCGTCGAACCGTCGACGAATTCCATCAGGAAGTAATAGATGTCTCCAACGTTTCCGAATTCATAGACGGATACAATGTTGGGGTGACTCAGTTTTGCCAACGTCCGAGCTTCCCGCGTGAAACGGAGTGCAAATTTGACGTCATGACCAAATTCTTCGGGCAGAATTTTCAGTGCGACAAGGCGGTCAAGCCCTGATTGGCGAGCCTTGTATACGGCGCCCATGCCGCCTGCGCCAATGAGCTCAATGATCTCGAGCGTCGGAAAAAGCTCAGCCAGACGCCCCACGGTCGGCGGCTCAAACACGCCGGTCCGTTTGTCGCCCTCGTCGAGCGCGTCGTAAATTGCTTCGGAATTTCCTGGAAAACGGTGAAGGTAATCCTGCTTTGTCGGTGATTCACCACGACGTCGTCGATAGTCGATGTCCAGTACGATGAGTTCCGCCAACAATACGTCTCGCTCGATTGGAGAGACCTCTTCGGAAAGGTAGGATTCGATCGTCGGTGGCTCGTTCGATTGCCACTTTCGTTCAAAATCTGCGCAGAGGTCATCAATGCGTTCCAGAGCTGCGATCGGTAGTTTTTTCTGACGGATGCTCATTGGGGCGTCCAATTCCTGCTGACATATTTCTCGAATCAGGTTCAGACGACGTTCGATCGCCCGTTCAGAGCAGCCGAAACGTCGAGCGAGTTCCGCGTTTGTCTACCCTTCTAACTAGGCAACCGCCAAATGCCAGAGCTGCCCGACACCTGAACAGGAAAAATGTTGCTTCACTCATCATTGCCACATCATCAGCACCAAAGCAATGCAATGCAGCGGCTGACATTTGTGGTTTTAAATCTACGGGACGGCCGATCGATGCAAAACGGCCAGGCAACCGAGGTGCGATAACCCAATGGTACCACACATCCTCCATCGTCATCGAACTTGGATGTCGCCCGGCCAGACACAGCGGGACCTCACCGACAAGACGCAGTTTTCGTACGCCACACCCTTTCAATTCACCGGACACCGTCTCGAGTCATGTTTCGCATGGAGATGTAGATGCATTTTGACTCGGAGTCTTCGTCTGGATTCGCAGTTGGGCGCGTTGCCTCTTTGATTCGTTCTGGAATGGCATCGGTGCTGAAGGGTGCAGGTTGGCCACGGATGGACACCGATCTTCAAGGACGAAGGATGGGAGTCCTGCAATCTGGGTTGCCGGTACTTGTATAATTTCTCGTTGACCGTACACTCAAGATAACTTTAGACCTTGTCTCTGCGCCGCTTCAACGAGTTTAGCGTCGGCATTGAGCGGTTGAAGTTCCGTTTTCTGCGTGCCGCATTTGATGCGTGCAACGTTTCTTAAAGAGACCGTGCGTTTTTCTTTGCCGATTCTGGTGAACGAATCAGAACGCTTCGGTCGTTGCAGCCATTGAGTTCTTCGAGAATGGCGGCGAATCAAAATCGAAGAGAGTAAGAGATAGCGAGATCGTGGCAAAGTACCGTCATAGAACTTTTGAGATGTTTGACTTATTCGATGAAGCGAACGATGCGATTGCGTCCAAGTCAACTCGTCCCACTGCGGATTGTGACGAGCCGGAGTCGTGGTCGTTTCAACATTTGATCGCTTCGCGAAACGCAGGAGTGATCCATGTTCAATTCAAGAAAAGGGAGGGTTTGGACACAGAAATTCCCAGTACACTCCGCCAGGATTTCTCGCAGCTATCAGACTCCTTGGTGAACAACAGTCGCATCCTGTTGGACTTTGAGTGCCTCAGTGAGTTTAGTGCCCCATGCATCAAGGAGCTGAAACTGTTCAATGAAAAGCTTCAGTCGAAAGGCAGCCGGATGGCGCTGTGTCATCTCGAACCAGCGGTTCAAGCCTCCTTTTTTCCAGACCGCATTGTAACTCCAAAGCACTGAGTTGGGCCAGCTTGGCGACATCTTTGTGCAGCTGCCGTTCGTCTTATTTAAGGGTCGCGAGATTCGGATGGCTGCCTGGTAAAAGCGTCCTTGCGCTGAGGCATCTTTGGCTGCACTCGACCAACGTGCCATTTCCCGAAGGCGCCAGTTCGGTAGCCAATCTGCTTCAAAAACTCGGGCAGGATCCTTTGCTTTTTGGGAAGATTCCAGTCATTAATCGGTGGATCGAAATCGACCGCATCCCGTTTGACTCCGGAGAGAATTCGACCGGGAAGGACGTCGTAGCATCTCTCCGGTGTCCCATCATTGCTGGCAGGAGCTATTTTCACTTGTTATCGTGCAGTTGCCGGTAGAAACGGAGTGGAGCTCTGCAGAGGTGCAACTTGACAAGGGATATCCCGGTCGAAGGTGCGCCAAGGGTGCTACCGGTTCCCGGCGGACGACCGTCCGTCGGGGACTCTTTTCTAAGAGATCATTGGACACCGGAGCCATACCTCCAAAAAACCTCGAGCCTGGGTTCCGCGCGCTTCCGTCGGATGAGCAGTCCACAGAAGAACCGCGTGACTCTTGTCATTTATGCTCTTTCAACTTTCGAACGATTTCCTCATTCCACTGGCGAGCGTTGGGCCAATCATTAGATTGGGATTGGACTTCCGAACAGGTTGCTAAAACGTTTTCCAGCCAACGCGAATTTCTCCACGTGTGAAAATCGAGAGGGTTCACATAGCCGTGACTCCCAATGAACTCTGAGGTTGCCATGAGGAAGCGTCGGAGCGTATCACCATTTGATCGGGTTTCTCGAAGCCACTCGATCCAGTGTTCGCTCTCGCCTGCTTGCGGATCCCGCCCCAGCATCTCCACAAAGGCGAAGCGGACAACCGCCCCTTCGCCTCCGAAAGAAAGCATGGGTTCCTCCGCTGGAAACCCTTATTTACAGCACCTTGCATAGCACGATTCATTGAAAAAGAGTTTTAGGAAATGCAATCCCTACTTAATTGCATGCACATAACCATCACCGGCTAGGACATACACTTTGTCTCGATAGATACAAAGGGTCGCTTCCTCAACGCGCTGTCCGAGCTTGTAGATCCATAGCGGTTTACCGCTAGCGGCATCGAGACAATAGAACAACGGCGTATTACCGGAACCGATATAAACGCGATCGCTGGCGATGGCCGGGGCAGAAAGCCCGCCACCGTCGGGGAACGTCCAGTGGATTTTCGCGGTAGCGGAATCCACGCAATAGACGCGCGACGCCGTCGGTACTCCG
Organism: Novipirellula artificiosorum; assembly: GCF_007860135.1. Classification (NCBI taxonomy): domain Bacteria; kingdom Pseudomonadati; phylum Planctomycetota; class Planctomycetia; order Pirellulales; family Pirellulaceae; genus Novipirellula; species Novipirellula artificiosorum. The sequence goes on along the minus strand of NZ_SJPV01000004.1, from coordinate 133,757 downwards.
TGGAGTCCTGTTCCTACACGGGCGGTGTAGTACGCTCGGTCGTTATGGAATGCGGGAGTTGCGTTGAAGTTGGTGAACTGGCCCTTTTCTTCTGGGTTCATATTTCCACGGCTCAGAATTTCTCCGTTCTTCGCGTCGAAATACATGAAGACGTTGGCGTGGTGAGGTAAGTAGATTTTCCCATCGTTGGCTATCAAGGTTCCGGAGTCCAGGCCGATGCCGTTCTCTTTCCAAACGATCTCGCCGGTTTTCTTGTTGAACGCGTACAGCGAATGGCTCCAAGAACCGAAATAGACCAAATCACCATCGATGGCGGGTTCGGCCGGTACGGACTTGGCCGTGGGATACATCCAAATCATGTGACCGGTTTCGGCATCGAGGCAAACCGCGTGGCCATCGACCGTAGGGATGTAGACCAATCCATCATCGACCGCCGCGGAACCCCAGACCCAACCTCCCGGAACGGTCTGCTTCCAAACCAGTTCACCGGTTTCAGCATCGACGCAGTAGAAGAAACGTTCGCCACCCTGCTGCCCCGCAAACACCTTTCCCTCAGCGATCGCCGGTGCGACAGAAATCGCGCCGCCCATCTCGAACTTCCAAACTTCCTTTCCCGTTTCAGCATCGATGCTAAACAGGAAACCCGCTGGGTTGCCAAAATAGACTTTTCCATTCGCGGCCGTGGGTTTTGACTGATAGTAGGTGCCCCCCGAGAGGACGTCGGTAAAGATCCGTTCGCAACGTTCGTTTTCATAGGCTTTCAGAAGACTTTTCTTCCAAAGGAGATCTCCTTGGGCATTGATGCAGCGCAACCATAAATCACTATCGTTGACCAGAACCGAATCGCCGGCGGAAGCCAGATCGGCATAGATCGGGTGTGTGGAAATCTTCTTCTGCCATTGAACTGCACCGCTCGTACTAAGGCAGGTCACCGTCCCATCGACGCTGGCAACGACAAGGCCTTCCGAAGTCATCACTGGCTTGGAACGAATCCAATCGGTCAATTCAGTCTCCCACAGCACTTTTCCAGAGTTAGCATCCAGGCAATAGAAACACTTGTTCGCAGATCCGACATACAGCTTGCCATCAATGACCAACGGCACCGTAAACTGCTTGCGAGCTCGTTTCTCAACAGCGTCCAGCGAAGTTTGCCAGCTCAGGGATCCATCGGCTTCGTTCAACGCATACAACACGCCGCCGTTGGATCCGAAGTAAACCGTTTCGCCCGCCAGAGCCACGGCAGTATTGACCGCGCCATCGGCCCGAAACTTCCAGGCGATTCGGGCGTCATGAGGTCCCTCCAAGTTGAACGAATAAAGGTATCCTTCCATCGTCCCCTGCATCACACGACTCTCGGTCATCACCGGCTCGGCCAGTGCATCGATGTCGCCGGCATTGAAGTCCCATAATCTACGCTCGTTATCAACGTCCGCACAAATCAACCGGTTCAGGTTCTGACAGATGGCTGGGGAGCCGTAAATGTCATGAACCCCGAACGGATAGACCATGAACTTTCCGTTGCTCTGTACCGGCGCCACTTGCGTTCGGTAGTCGATGTGCCCCGCGTATTTTCTGGAGAGAGTCTTTCCGGTTTGCTTATCGATATAGACCAGGTTCTTGGCCTGCCCTTCGTTACCGCCGTGGCTATTGACCTCCCTCAGCACCATTCGGTCCTTCAGGATCACAGGCGTCGACATCATGGCCGGGTACTTGTAGATACCGAGCAACGGATGGTCCTGAGTCGATTTCCAGATCTCTTCACCCGTCGCGAGATCGAGGCAGAAGCTGGTGGTGTGCATGCCGGGTGAGGCGACATAGACCCGATCACCCTCGATCACGGGGCGGGCATACCATCCCAGTCCTACGGGAACCTTCCATGCGAGCTCACCCGTCTTTGGGCCCGGTGCTTCTGTGTAGCCATTGTTGTGTTTGTTCCCCTGGAACATGGGCCAGTCCGCTTCCATGTCCCCGTCCTTCGGAGCCCCGGCGAGGCTTCCGATGAATGGCTCATAGATCGGCCCCTTCTCTCTCAATTTCCGGAAGATGCTTTCAAGCACCTCGAACCCTTCATCGACGGTCTTGCAAATGCTTTGAACCGCTTCTTGTTTCGCAGCGCCGCGACCATGGATCGTTTTGCGTTCCAGCTCGTAGTATTTCTTGTCCACGTCAAAGAACGGATGCGTATCGGCGCTTTGCTGCTGTAGACTTCCCAGCCATGTGAACAGCAGCAGCGCCCGTCGTTGGTAGTTCTCAGCCGTCGTTGGAGTAACACACACTTCGGCTCGGACACGGTCAATGTCCCTGTCGCCGCTGGTCGGCAATTGAACTGCTGAAACGACGGATGGGAGGAACAACGCAACGACGACGACACTGAGAACATGTTTCGAGAGCGGGAGGGTGCAATCTTTTTTGAAACTCGTTTCCGCAAAATCAGTCGGAACCCGATACCGTATTGCAGTAGTAGTCATGAGGACCCTCGCAGTGATTGTTTTCTTCGGTAGGCCAGGTGATTACAGTTCTATTGTCCGACTCGCGTGATCTCATACATCGAATCCAGCAGCTCAAGATTGCCAAGCACCAAACCGGCAAGTGTTGCAATCAGCACTCCGATGATGGTCAGCAAGGCAGCTCTCGTTTTCGGAGCGGGATCCTTGAAATAGAACACGCCCCAGAGTGCGTTGACGACGACGCAGAGCGAAGCGATGGTGTAGCCTGGGCCGGGACCGATCGCGTTGACGGTCAACAGCATTCCGAAATTTCCCAGCGCCCACAATCCACCCGAAGATAGCGCGCGAAAATAGTCCAGTCGGCTTTCCAGCTTCGGGGCCTTGCGAGTGATCGCAACCATCACTGAGGTACCGATCAGCATCCCAACGGCCAGCGGCAACACCGAAGCCCAGGCGGAAACTTCCGACGCTCCCTCGATGGTGCGGGAAAGATACGCGGATGGAATATAGTAGGTCCCCCAAAGGATTCCGGCCCCAACCGCGCCCAATAACCCCAGCGTCGTCGACTTGCCAGTCTTGTCCGTCTCATCTCCACCTGAGAAAAGAATCATCAGAATACCGACCGTTACCAGAGCAACGGACTGCAGCGCCAACAGGCCGATCAGTAGCGAGCTGTCACGGAACTGGCCGAACAGGGTCAGGCTCCAGATGAAAGAAACAATGATGTTGAGCGGTGCCCAGATGCCAAACGCCTTGGCGATGCCGATGTGATTGCAGGCCACAAAGGCGCAGTAAGCGCTCACCGACCAGATCAGACCACCCACCACGGGAATCCAAGACCCGGCGGAGGAGAGCTGCCCAAGTTCGCCGCGAGCCAACACAATGATCACGGTAACCACGGTCGTACAGAGAGCGACAAAAAAAGTTTTGGCCTGCTCGTTGGGGAACTTGACGTTCTGGGAGGGCACCAGCCATGACCCCCATGCCATGACCGTAATGATTGCGTAGATGATTCCTACTGTATCCATTGTGCTTCACTCTCTTAAGACAAAAGGCAGGGCCGGTTCCCGCCGGCCGCGGGTGGTTGGCCGGTAGGAACCGCCCCTACGCGACTTGAAGATATCGTTCCTATCACCACCAGGGTTGGCGTTTCCCGAGACTGAGCAACACGCTCTTCTCTTCGGTGTATTCCTCGACGGCCTTCCTTCCCAGCTCACGACCGAGACCGCTCTGCTGGTAGCCGCCAAACGACAACTCGGCATGGCCTTCCAACCAAGTGTTCACCCAAACGGTTCCCGCCCGCAAACTGCGTGACGCTTTCATCGCTTGGTTGTAGTCGTTGGTGAAGACGCCAGCCGATAGTCCGTAGTCTGTTCCGTTGGCGATGGCGATCGCTTCATCCAGAGTCTTGAAGCGGATGATGGAAAGAACCGGACCAAACACTTCCTCCTTCGCGACAGAGGAATCTGCTGGAACATGATCGAGCACGGTCACTTCGAGAAACCGTCCGGTCTTGGTTGCCATTTTGCCACCGCCCATACAGACCGTCGTGCCGGCGGCCTTCCCAGCCTGGATGTAGCTCAGGATTTTCTGTTCCTGTGTTCCATTGATGATCGCCCCCAGCTTTGAGTCTTCTGCCAGCGGGTCACCAACCTTCAATTCAGCGGCAAAAGCGGTCATCCGCCGGGAAAATTCGTCAGCGATACCTTCTTGGACCAGAATCCGGCTGCTGGCGTTACAGCACTCGCCCATGTTGAAGAATGCGCCCAGTCGACCGGCATCGACCGCCGCATCAAGATCGGCGTCGTCCATCACAATCAGAGGATTCTTGCCTCCCAGCTCCAGTGATACTTTCTTTAGATTGCCGGCCGCGGATCGGGCGATCGCCTTGCCGACGGCTGTCGAACCGGTAAACGAAACCATGTCGATGTCGTCATGCTCTGCGATGCAGCGGCCCACCGGATCGCCGTAACCCGTGACGACGTTGATGACGCCGCCTGGCACACCTGCCTCAGCACAGATCTCTGCCAACAGCAACGTGGTCGCCGAAGTCATTTCGCTGGGTTTGATCACGCAGGTACAGCCGGCTGCTAGCGCAAAGGGTAACTTCTGGCTGATAATCAACATTGGGAAGTTCCAAGGGGTGATCAGGCCGACGACGCCAATCGGATCACGCAAGGTCATGGCAAGCGTTCCTTCGCCCAATGTATTGCAGCTATCACCATGTAGATTTCGACTTAAGGCGGCCGCATACTCCCACAAGCCGGCTGTCCACTCGACTTCGGCCCGCGACTGGGAAATCGGCTTCCCGCTTTCCAGCGTTTCCCAATAAGCCAACTCGTCCGAGGCGTTACGCACTCGTCGCGCCACGTCCGTTAAGACGGTCGCCCGCTGGGATCCCATCGTCCACGGCCAGGTACCTTTTTCAAACGCAACGCGTGCCGCCGCGACCGCTCGATCCACGTCGGCTGCAGTGCCCGCCGGCACTCGCGTTACGGGAACCCCGTGCCCCGGGCTTTCTCGCTCAATCCAATCGCCTTCGCTGCTGCGGACAGACTGACCGTCGACCCACAACTGGAACTCTCGCGGTGTATTTGGGAGCTGCATTTCTCGTTTCCTTTAGGAGAAAACTGGTAGGCCAGGCGAAAGCTGGCGGGATGTTGCGCCAGACTTCACCTGGCCAACAAAACTATTGAATATTCGCTTTCAACGCAGCCAGCGCCGTTCGCAGCTGGCCATCTTGAATTGCGCTCACGATCTGTTGATGCTCGGCGTGACTCTCCATGAGCGACTCATGCCTGGAGTAGGGAAGTCGCATGCCGCCCATCAATGGCAACCACACGGATTCCAGAGCAGGATGCCCACTGAGAGTCAAAAGGAGCCGGTGAAAACTCATGTCCAGCCGGACCACTGCCGACAGATCTTCGTCGCGGCAAGCCAACTCAAAATGCCGCAAGTTCTCTCGAAGCGGCGACAGATCAATTTCATGTTCCTGTGACATCAATTGTCGAAGCGCCAACACCTCGATATCCCGACGCACTTTGACCATGGCCGGACGCGTGCTTTCATCCCACACACGACCCACCCTCGCTCCTCGATTGGGCCTATCCTCCACCAGCCCCTCGCTGGCCAATTGCAGGATGGCGTCACGGATGGGGCCACGGCTAACATCAAATCTCTTCGCCAGCGGCAACTCTCGTAGCGGTGTGCCTTCACTTAACTTGCCGCAGACAATCTCTTCTCGCAGGCGGTCGACGATCTGATCACGAAGTCGAAGGCTTTGAATTCTGGTCACTCGGTTATTTCCTCTCGTGGTGTTGTCCCTTTTTGCTTAGCAGAAGCCGTCGAGACTTTCGTATTAACCCCGTCGCGCCCGAAAATCGTGACGAGTTCGCTATGGAACACTTTTCAACGTTGCCCGGTCGGGCGAACGGAATGGGTCGTCGCCTGCTCCCCGAACACACCGCAGAAGCGACTCTCGAGTCCTTGCTGACTTGACCTTTCCCGATATTCTCATGATCTTCTATTGTTAACACGTTCACAAGTAGACTGTTGGCAAGTTTTCTTGTAATTTATGTGCAGCCGAACAAGGGCCGCAACTTTCGGGGAACGACAATCAAACAAAAGGGTAGTGAAATCGTGAAAATCACGGATATCAAATTGCATGTCCTGGGGCGTGAGACCGAGGCGCTCGTGACCAGCTTGGATGGCCTTTTCGAAGACACAGGCCCCGCGGGCAAAATTCAGTACAGTCTGGTGCGAATCCTGACGGACACCGACATCGAAGGTCATTACATCGTGTGGTCGGAAGTCGCCACCGGCCGACCGCACGCATTGGCGGAGGTGCTGCGGCACTTCAAGCCTCACCTGATCGGCCAAGACCCGCTCAATCGGGAACGCATTTGGCAAACACTCGGGGCATTTTGGTACGGACAAAAAGGTCCTGCCCTAGCTGCGGTGGACATCGCCCTTTGGGACATCGCTGGCAAGGCGGCATCGATGCCAATCTACAAACTGCTGGGAGGCTATCGCGATAAGGTCCGGGCGTATGCGAGTGGCAATGTTCAGCACGATCAGGACGAAGTGATACGAATCGGACTGAAGATGAAAGAACTGGGCTTCACGGCGCTGAAGCTGCACCCGATTCCCATTCAGCTTTGCGGTCGCTTGCGTGAAGAGGTCGGTGATGACATGGACCTGATCTATGACGCGGTGTTTGCGCACACTCGCCATGAAGCAATCAAGGTTGGGCGGGAGCTGGAGCGACTCAACTACTTCTGGTACGAAGCCCCTTTGCCACCAGACGATGTGGACGGGTATGCGTACCTTTCGCAAAGGCTCGACATTCCGTTGACCGTGGAGTTGCTCCACAAAAACCAATTTGCCGAATACGTGCGTCGCAATGCCGTCGCTTACTTGAGGACACTCAGCGGTATTCAAGGCGGCATCACGGAGATGTTGAAGGTGGCTCATTTGTGCGAGAGTTTTGGAATGAATTTTGAACCGCATGCGTATGGAGGCACCATGTACCAGGTGGCGAATCTTCACGTCATCCTCGCCATCAAAAATTGTGCCTTGTTCGAATTCCCCATCCACCATGGCGAAGTCGGTTGCTGGGATGTGGGAACAACGGATGTCCTTCGCATTGATAGTGAAGGCTACGTCCATGGCCCGACCAAACCGGGTTTAGGAATCGACATCGATTGGGATCAGGTTAAGGCAGGGCAAGAGTTGAAGATTTAGGTTTGAAGTTCGTAGACCAGGTGAAGGAGATAAAGGACATGGGAATTCGACACAGTTCTGCAGGGAAAATGATTTGGCTTTTGGCGTTAGCCTCTCTGATCCACGTCAGTTCGCTCGAAGCAGCGACCGCGGAAACGGTTAAGCAGAAGCCCCCTCGTCTAAATATTGTCTTCATCTTCGTCGATGATCAGGGATACTACGACCTCGGTTGCTACGGAGCGACCGAGGTCGAAACACCACGAATCGACACATTGGCACAGAATGGTGTTCGGTTTACCGACTATTACGCTGCTGCCCCCATTTGCAGTCCCTCGCGAACTGGGTTGCTGACGGGATGTTATCCGCGTAGGACCGGGAATGAAGTTTGGGTGCATCGCCCGGACTCAGGCACTGGGATCCCGCCATCTCAAACGACCCTTGCTGAGTTGTTCAAAAGCGAAGGATATGCCACAGCGTGTATCGGAAAATGGCATTTGGGATTTAGCGAACCGTACCTTCCCGCCAATCAAGGATTTGACCACTATTTTGGAATCTTGCACAATTTGGATTCCTACGAAGTGGCTCACTTTGAGGACCAAGGTGGTGTCCCCTTGCTACGAAATGGAGAGGTCGTCGACCGAAATGTTGATCCCGGCAAGTTGATAAAACTGTACACGGAAGAAGCCATCGGTTGGATTGAAGAACGAGTCGCTTCAAGACATGAGACGGGATCCTCAGAGCCTTTTTTTCTCTACCTTCCTCACACGATGCTGCATGAACCTCTTGGAGTCAGTCCTAAGTTTGATGGCAGTTCCAACTGGGGCCTGTACGGCGATGTCATCCAAGAACTTGATTTCTATACGGGCCGTCTTGTTGACGCCCTCGAGCGACTTGGAATTGCTGACGAAACCTTGGTCATGTACGTATCGGACAATGGACGCGGTCCCGGTCGCAATCAGCAGCAGCCGATTCGAGGATCAAAATTGACGACGTTCGAAGGCGGGCTGCGAGTTCCCTGTATCGCCTACGGACCAGGGATTCGTGAAGGGCATGAGTCCACTGTCGTCGCTCACGCGATGGACTGGTATCCAACGCTGGCTTCTCTCGCTGGGATTTCAATTCCAAAAGAGTTGGTGTTGGATGGAAGAGACCTAAGTGCTCTTCTGTTAGGAGAAACCGACACCATCCCGGAATTCAATCAAAAAGTATCCCTGAATGCCGAGGTCCCTTTGCGCCGTGAGTTCCATCAGGACCTCGAATGGGAGCGCATTTTTACGAGGCAGGAATATCTGAATGCGTTCTTCTATCACGGGAGCCACGGAGCGCTGGCGGCTGTCCGCAGCGGAAAATGGAAACTGGCCCTCAATCCCTCGTTAACACTGTATGACCTGGAAAAGGATCCAGGAGAAAGCCATCCGCTGAACAGCTGGGAAATCAAAACGAAATTGCGAGGAATGGCGATTCGCTTCCAACGGGAAATGATCGAACAAGGCAACTCAAACTAAACACAATAACGAGATCTCAAATGAACAGAATAATCTTCACACATGCTCTGAGTCTCGTTGGACTCTTGGTCTTCAGTTCCGGTTTGAACGCGGCACAGGAAACGCCCAACATCGTCGTCATCCTTGCGGATGACTTGGGCTATGGCAGCGTGAATTGTTACGGTGCGGACGTCCAACACATTCGCACGCCCAACATCGACCGCCTTGCGAAGGAGGGCATGAAGTTTCTTGATGCAAACACTCCTGGTTCCGTTTGTAGCCCGACTCGCTATGCATTGTTGACTGGACGTTATGCTTGGCGAGGCCGTTTGAAACATGGCGTGTTAAGTCCACCGGAAGGTCCGCTGTTGATCGAGCCGGAGCTGTTGACGCTACCGAAGTATTTGAAGGAGCATGGGTATCAAACTGCCCAGGTCGGAAAATGGCATCTCGGTTATACGACGCTGGACATTGTCGAGGATCTGTCCGCCCAGCCACTGGCCCCCGGCCCTCGCTCCTTGGGGTTCGATTACCATTTCGGCGTCCCCAACAATATTGATTGGTTACCCAAGGTCTATGTCGAAAACGAAACCATTTGGGGACTGCGTTCCAAGGGGAAGAGTCCCTACGGAAGAAGTTCGTACAAGGGACAGCCGTATCATGGATATGACGCGCCGCAGCGTGTGACCACAAAGGTGAATCAAGACTTGTCGGACAACGCCCAAAACTGGATTGCGAAAGCCGTGCGACAGAATCCTGAGCAGCCGTTCTTTCTGTATTTTGCTCCAGTTGCCGTGCACAACCCAATTGCGCCCAGCGAAAAATGGAGAGGAAGCAGCGGCGTGGGAGCGTACGGAGACTACATCCACGACGTGGATCACAGCGTTGGGGAAGTGCTAGACGCGTTGGCCTACAACGGCGTGTTGGATGAAACCATCGTGATCTTCACCAGCGACAATGGTGGTGACACCGGTCAAATTGAGGAGCAGCAGGCGCGTGACAAGGGCTTCAAAAACAACGGGGCCCTTAAAGGAGACAAGCACACGATCTGGGAAGGTGGCTTCAAGGTGCCCTTCGTGGTGCGCTGGCCGAATGTGATTCCTGAAGGAGCTCAGTCGGACTCGATGATCAACATCGTCGATATCTTTGCAACGCTGCAAGAAATCGTCGGAGGCAAAGTGCTCAATCCGCAAGAAGCGGGTGCTGATAGCTTCAGTTTTTCTTCTACATTGCGTGGTAAAGACGCGGAACAAAGTGGTCGACCAACGATGGTACTAAACGATGTGTCTGGTGTGGTTGCAATTCGGAAGAACGAGTGGAAATACATCGAGGACAAGATCCTGAGGCCGACCCCTGGCGGCAAGCCGCCCAGAAAGCCCGTCCCACAGCTTTATAACTTGAAACAGGATCCCGAAGAAGCAAGCGACGTGATCGCCGAATTTCCTGAGATTGCGGAAAACATGCAGGAAACGTTGGACCGCATCCGGGCGCAAGGTTCAGAACGCTCGGCATCCGACGCGGGAAGAAGATGACTCCTCCGAGCCACCGGGAGCGGGCCAAGGCCATCTGAGCGACAGCTCGCTTCGCTACGTCCGCACCGCCGTATGAGACGATTACATGAAAGGTACCGTGATTGATGATCGCTCTATTACGACTTCTACTGCTACCGGCAACCTTGCTGCTGAGTGCACATCCGGTTTTGGGTGTCGAGCAGACGGGTCGACCGGAGCCCGGTGTTCCGCGGCTGAATCGAGTCCAGTTTGATACGCAGGATTACGTGATCTCAACTCACGATGTGCGTGACTACGGTGCGACTGCGAATAATCAGTCGGATGATACCGAAGTGTTTCAGAAAGCCATCGATGCCTGCGAGCAGGATGGCGGCGGCGTGATTTTCGTTCCGGCGGGCCGCTATGTTTTTCGAAACCGGTTGGTCTTAAAGTCTGGGGTCTATCTTCGCGGTGAGTGGAGGAACCCAGAGACAGGCCCCGCCGCGGGTACGCTACTCTGCATCTACTACGGCAAAGGCGAGGCCGACGCGCTGCCGTTCATCTCCATGGGATACAGCAGCGGGCTGAAAGATCTGGCGCTCTGGTATCCGGAACAGAGTTTCGAAGATCCGGTACCGTATGCCTGGACGATTCAGCAGATTTCCGGAATGAGCGCCGGGCTAGAGAACCTCACCATCTACAATGCCTGGCAGGGCATCCAGACTGGCCCCCAGGGCAACCAGCTGATGACGATCAAGAATCTCTTTATGACCGCTCTCCACATCGGGTTCTTAAGAGATTCTGTCTATGACTGCCAGAAGCTGCAGAGGATCAGGATGAGTCCGCGATACTGGACGGAATCCGGCCTGCTCGGTGCTCCGGCTGAACCGCAGGAAAACGTCAAACTGAGGCGGTTCCTTCTAAGTGAATCCACCGGGGCGGTGCTCACACACTATGACTGGACATGGATGTATGACTGGCGGATCGAGGGGTTCCATACCGGTATCCGAACGCAGAGATCGCTGGTCAAAACCGAAGATCGAGGCCCCAACGGCGGCTTTGTGAATTTGAAACTGATCGACAACTTTATCGGCATGGAGATTGGGGACATTAACCGCTGCGGATGGGCCGACACGGAAGTTCTTATCCGTTCGAGTCTGAAGAATGCAGTCGGAATCAAAGTTACCGCGCCACTCAAGAGCGTGGCTCAGTTTCTAAACGTGAGCTTTGAAGGAACGTTTCAATACTGTGTGCTGTCGGAAGCGTCCTACGGATGCATCACCATGGCGGGATGCACCTTCAATAACTGGTCCGAGGATGGATGGGACGTGTACGCAGAATCCGGCGTCATTGGACTGTTCCAGAACTCCTTCAACCGTTCGAGCAAGCACGTCTATCTCGGCAACCGAGTGCAGAGCGCGGCCTTGATTGGGAACCGCTTCGCCGGGTCACCTGCGATCGAAAATGATGCGTCCGGCTCTGCGGAGGTGATGATTGACCACACGTTTCAGGATCTGAAAATGTGCGATCTATCCGCGTTCGACTATCCCGAAGCCATCGATAAACCGAAAAAAGCCGAGCTATTCAATGTGCGCGACTTCGGTGCCTTGGGCGATGGCACCACGGATGATCACGTGGCGTTTGCCAGAGCGTTGAAGGCGGCCGGGGATAACGGCGGCGGCACCGTTTATGTCCCGGCCGGCCAATATGTCTTGAAGGAAGAGCTCACGGTTCCGGAACACACAGAGCTTCGGGGTGTGTTTGATAATTGCCACCACACAATCGGCTATGCAGTTCGAAACGGGAAGAGTCAACGCAACGGCCAGAGGGGCAGTGAGATTCTTGCCTATCCGGGAAGAGGAGAAGAAGATGGAACTCCCTTCATTACCCTAAAGCATGCCGCTTCACTGCGTGGCTTGACCCTTGTCTACCCCGAGCAGAAGTGGTCGGACTATCTGGAAACGAAAACCTTCACGCCGTACCCCTGGACCCTTCAGTCACAGGGCCGAAATGTTCGGCTCAAAGACGTCCTGCTGGTCAATTCATACCGGGGTGCGGACTTCGGCACTTACGATAGCACCGGGCATCGAATTGATTACCTCTGCGGAACGGTTTTGAAAACGGGTCTCTCTATCGATAACTGTTTCGGGAAAGGATACGTCAAGAACGTCCAGTGGAATCCGTCGTTCTGGGGCTGGTCCAAGTACAACCATGGACCGGGAGGCCGTGACGGCAGCAGGGTCGTTCGTGATGCAGTGAAGCACACCCTGACATCATTTGTTCTCGGCTATGCCGAACAGGAAAACATGTTGCAGAACTTCTCCTTCGGGTCCAAAACCGGTATCGAATTTATCAATAACCCGAAGCACGGAGGGGTCAACGGAACCTTGATCGCCCACGGGGTCGACTACAGCGCAACCTCCATGATTGTCAACGATGTCGGCAAGGATGCCCAGTTCGTGAATTTCCAGATCGTATCGATGGACGTGGAGGCGCGGCGGAGATACTTGGACATCAAGGACGCCGTTAAGGGCCGCGCGGAATTCTACAGTCTACTTGGATGGGGGCATGATCCCTGTACGGAAACCGGAATCGAGATGGAAAGCGGTGACTTTTACTTTCTGTTATCCAGTCTGGCCAGCTTTGGGCTGGACTATGGAATCAAACAAACTGGCGGCAAGTTGCAAGCAGTCGGCATGCGCTTCGGTGAGGCCATCGAAAGCCCGATTGCCGGGGGATATCGATCGGGACGATACGGCTATTTCGGTGAAGGAATCGATAAGGCAGATTTAATCGGCGCGATCAAAAAGAAAGGCAGCACCGTTGGGGAGGCTTTCGAAAGCAAAGCTGGTTCAAAGCTGCGGATCCTACACTCAATCCAGCACGACGGTTATTAAGGAACCAACAACAGAGATAGAGAGAACGCCTTCACGCGACTTGTGCTGGCCATTGGATCTGTCGCATGGCCCACGCCTGTTACTGGCCAAAAAACGCTTCTAGCGAAGTTGGAAACGCAATCGCCTAGAAAAAATCTACCGCTTCGACCGCTAAACCCATTCAGACTTGAACAATGTAACGGCCATTTCAGACAAGAGAACACGAAAAGGTTATCAGATTAATGCCATTCTTACTTCGCGAACCAGATCGGTTCCGTCGCATCTGGCGCAATGTACGGTGGTATTGAAGTGGCCGAGTACTTGAAATTGGGTCTGCCCTGATTACATTCGCGAGATGCCACTTGATCAATCTCCCGGCTTCATGATGGGATCGGATGGCTACGTTTATCGGAAGAAACAGAGCACTCAAAAGAAAAAGAAGAGTTAGCATGTTCTGGCGGTACAAGGAATGTCCGATGTCGATGCCATTCGTGCCAAGGTAAAGAACGTACCGACCGCCCGCATTGGGGTGTCGTGCTTTGCTAAACGCTGTTAGCCGCGAGAAGCGGAAGCAAGCTCTGCTCTCAAGCAACTTGCCGAGGAATCTCTCGTTCGGAGTGAGCCGCAAGGCAGATCACGTTTTGGCAAGCAGGTTTGGTAGAAGAAAAAAGAACGCGTGATGTGCGCACCATCACGCGGACTAGCAGACCATTTGATTAGCGTCAGTCGCTGGCGTTCAACGCTAGGCTCCAGCCCTTGGTTCACCTTTCGGATCGCTCTTAGCTGGTTGGGCTCTTTGCTTTGGCACCTGGCTGACGGTATTAATCGTCGCCTGCTGTACCAAGTATGAACCACTGGCTAGGATAATCAAGCAAAACACGCTGCAAATTGTTCCGGCACACCTAGAGGCAAGGTTGCCATCTGCATCAGCGGCAAACTTTACCCAGAAGGGAATCAGTCAAGAATGTCGCTCAGTGGATATCTCGGAGGTCTTGGCAAACTGAGATGCGCCGAGCAAGTCACCGCTGAGCACTTTGCGAGGGCCGCGGCCATTACGAATTCATGGCCACGATTTGGAATCTCGACGAGGGCGGATCGCCTAAGAACTCTACGGCAGCGGCAGTATCCGGGCATTTCGAAGTGGACCATCAATAACACGAACTCAATACCACGAACTCAATACCACGAACTTCTTTTACGGTGGTGGCCGAGATCTCTACCCACAATCATCCTGGATCGACCGCGTCTTCACCCGGAGAAATCCAGGTTGCGAAGATACACAGAAACACAAGCATCACGGCACACCAAAGGTCTTGTTCATACTTCACGTAGTCCCACCAAGTGACCGGCGACACAACCGCGTTGGCATGGGGCGCCCCCCACGACACAATCAGTCCGATGGGTGGTCCGCGAAAACGGTCGATTGATTTAGCTAGATCCATGTGCGAGTGATGCTCCTCACCCGTGGAGTGTCCGCCCGTCGTCCACATCCCTCAAAAATCACTCGTGATGTCTCGGAAATGTCGCTTTCGCTACCGAAAATTTGGCCCTATCCACCCGAGCAACCGCGAATCTCACCGGCCGAAAAGCTTGTTCGAAACCTTTGACCCCACGGGGTCGCCGGTGCCTCAGGTTTGCCAAGCGATGCAAGCTTAAGAATGGTCCGTCACGATGTTCAGTTGTTTTTTTGACGACACGGCATGGTAGCTGTCTACAAGAATAGTAGGGAACTAGGGCAGCTTCCACGGATCGCGATAGGGACGCCGTAGCATTTCATTGGCCTGGTCGTCGTTGACAAACACTTCATTGGAGGGATCCCATTGCAGCTTTCGTTTCAGCCTCATCGCGATATTGCCGGCGTGACAAATACTGACGGTGCGATGCCCCACTTCCACCGGTTCGATCGGCTCTTCACGCGACTTCACGCTGTCGAGAAAGTTACGGTAGTGGTCATCGCTGATCGATAGCTGGATCTCGCTCTCCGCAATGACGGAGTCGAGGATTGCATCGGAAGATGCTTCGATCTTGTTATACGAGTACTGAATCCATCCTTCGGTCCCCTCAAACCGAGCACCGAAACCGGGTTCCTGAGTTCGACAGACGAATTCAATGCCATTGGCATAGCGAGCTCGAAAGTGAGTCTCCATCGCGGTCGTGTAAAGATGCCCTTCCGGCGGCCAAATGGCCCCCTGGTCTTCAAACTCAACCGGTCCCGTGTCATCGGTACCTAATGCCCATTGCACAATGTCGATCGCGTGGGCACCTGTGTTGGTGACTTGGCCGCCCGAGTAATCCAGATGGAAACGAAAACGATAAAGGCAACGGTCGATGTGGTAGGGTGCTTCGGGCGCCGGGCCGAGCCATCGGTCGTAGTCGAAGCCTTCAGGAACGCTCATCGGCATCCAACCGGGGCCGGGGCCTGCGGTGCTGGAGTTGATGATTGCAACAACGCGTTGCACCTCGCCGATTCGACCGTTGCGGACCAGTTCGCACACGCGGCGAACCGTCGCGTTGGAACGATATTGGCTGCCGGTCTGCAAGATACGATTGTGCTTGCGAACGGCCTTGACCATTTGCTGGCCATCATGGATCGTCAGCGACAATGGCTTTTGACAATAGACATCCTTTTTCGCTTGGCACGCTTTCACCGTTGCCAGAGCGTGCCAATGGTCGGGAAGCGTCACCATGACCGCATCGATATCCTCACGAGCGAGCACCTCTTGAAAATCGCTGTAGGCATCGCAACCGTCGTATTGGGATGCCCCCGTTTTCTTAGCGTAATAATCATTGACTTGCTTCTGCACCGGATCACGGCCCAGAAAGTGTTCAGGGCGAGAATAGCCGTGGCTGCCGCGATTCACATCGCAGACCGCAACGACTTGAGCGTCAGGCTGTCGAAGCATACTCGGCAAATCCACACGGCTCTGGTTTCCACAGCCAATCAAGGCGATGTTAATCCGGTTACTCGGTGCGTAGACCCCCAACGCGGAACTTCTGACGACCATCGGCGCAATCACTGCACTACTGGCGGCAACCGCAAACCGTCGGCGGCTAAGCTCAACATGGCTTTTGGATTGAGAACGCTTGTCCGGTGAAGTACTCATGAGAAAAACATCGCGGTTACGGGAGAACGCGGGCGGGTTGCGAGAGGTGTGCTCAATGATTATACGGTGAAGAGACCAAAGCGGGGCCAGGGTGTAGCTTGTTTTAGCGTGAGAACCTCTTATTCCCAGGCGGGCCTTTTTCGTGACAATAGCAGCCAGAGCGAGTCAATCGTGATTCGCCTCGGCTTCCGAAACGCTTGATGGAGATGAATCGTGCGTCCTATCGTCTTGGTTTTTGTGTTTTTCTTTGGCGTCGGGCATACGTTCGCCCAAGAGCATGGCTACGACTCGCTTCGCGTTGGCGATAACAAAGGCGTGACGGTCGTCCCCACGAACCAAGTGCTGTCGCCAGCAGGAAAGCAGGTGGCTTTCAGCGGCCGACCGACCGACTTGGTACTCAGCCCCGATGGTCAATGGCTGGGTGTGCTGGACCGTAACCACGTGGCAATCATTCATCCTGAATCAGGCGAAGTCGTAAGCCGGGTCAGCCATGGAGGCGGCAGCTACGCAGGGATTCTGTTCACGGAGAATGGCAAGACTCTTTTGGCTTCAAGCACCCGAGGCTCGATCGGAGTGTTTGATGTTTCCCAAGCCGGCAAGCTTACCGCCAAGACACCCATCGCATTGCCCTTGAATCCAAGTATCCGTACCGAGAATGTCGCCAACGGTCCGACTGGCCCGCAATCACCAAACTCGCAACCGGATTCTCCGGGAGCCGATGCCAAGAACGCCCTGCCAACCGGCTTGGCACTCGACAAAGACGGCAAAACCCTGTGGGCGGTGCTCAATCTACGCAACACGCTTGCTCGCATTGACCTGGTGGAACAAAGCGTGGTGCGTGAAATCCCAGTCGGCAATGCTCCCTATGGGGTGGCGATTGTCGGCAGCAAAGCCTACGTCACAAACTGGGCGGGTCGTCACCCCGGCGAGAAAGATACGGCCGGTCCCAGCGGCGCGGGAACGCCTGTACGGGTGGATCCCAAGCGAAACATTGCGTCGGAGGGATCGGTTTCGGTCGTCGACCTGCAAACGGACCAAGAACTAAAACAGATTCTTGTCGGGCTGCATCCCTGCGACATCGTAATGGCACCCG
Organism: Novipirellula artificiosorum; assembly: GCF_007860135.1. Taxonomy (NCBI): domain Bacteria; kingdom Pseudomonadati; phylum Planctomycetota; class Planctomycetia; order Pirellulales; family Pirellulaceae; genus Novipirellula; species Novipirellula artificiosorum. The sequence goes on along the minus strand of NZ_SJPV01000004.1, from coordinate 116,541 downwards.
ACGGCAAGCACGTCGTTGTCGCCAATGCCAACAGCGATTCGCTGTCCGTCATTTCCACGGAGCAGGACGAGGTGGTCGAGACCATTTCCACGCACCCAACCGAGAACTTGCTTTTCGGCAGTGCTCCGAATGCGTTGGCTTTTAGCGCTGACGGGCAACGCATCTATGTTTCCAACGGGACAAACAATGCCGTCGTGGTGATCGGTTTCTCTGCTGGCAAAAGCCGTCTGCTGGGAGCGATACCAACAGGCTGGTATCCGGCGGGCTTGGTGATTGATGAACAACGACAAGCACTCTATGTTGCCAACATCAAGGGTACCGGTTCGCGTAACGTCGACTGGAAGGGAAGTCGCAAGGTGAAGGGTGAGGAGGTGTTTGGTTACAACTCGCATGATCACCAGGGGACCGTTTCGCTCATTCCGATTCCCGACCCGGCTGATCTGGCAAAGCAAACGCAAACGGTACTGACCAACAATCGCTTGACGGAATCGATTAGCGCACTGGCTCCGCCGCGAAAAAACGTTCTGCCCAAACCGATTCCCATGCGGCATGGCGAACCATCGGTCTTTAAGCATGTCCTCTACATCATCAAGGAAAACCGGACCTATGACCAAGTGTTTGGTGACATTGAGCGGGGCGAAGGAGACCCGGCACTTTGCATCTACGGACAAGATGTGACGCCCAACCATCACAAGTTGGTGGACGAGTTCGTGCTGCTCGACAACTTTTATTGCAGTGGGGTGTTGAGTGCGGATGGCCACCAATGGACCAACGAGGCCTATGTCACGGACTATCTTGAAAAAGCTTTCGGTGGTTTCCCGAGAAGCTATCCGTATTGGGGTGGTGATGCAATGGCCTACGCCAGCAGCGGCTTCATCTGGGACAATGTGCTGGAGCATCAGAAAACGCTGCGCGTTTATGGTGAGTTCGTCAAAGCGACGATCCAATGGAAGGACGGTCGAAAGGGGCGTCCAGATTTCCTGGACTGTTATACGGATTTTGTGCGACAAAAAAACGAAATCGACATCCGAGCCACCGCCGCCATTCAGACGATCGATCCCTACCTTTGCCCCACCGCAATCGGCTTTCCCAGTGTTGTTCCCGACATTCATCGGGCGGATCAATTCATCCGCGAACTCAAGGAATTTGAGACCACGGGAGATCTGCCCAACTTCATGATCATGCTGCTGCCGAACGATCACACTTCGGGCACACGACCCAATAGTCCCACTCCGGCGGCCTGTGTGGCTGACAACGATCTTGCATTGGGGCGTGTTGTGGAAGCGGTGAGCAACAGCAAATTCTGGCCAGAGACCTGCATCTTTGTGGTGCAGGATGATCCCCAAAATGGCTTTGACCATATCGACGGACATCGAACCGTGGCGATGGTCATCAGCCCCTATACGAAGCGAAAGGCAGTCGACAGCACCAACTACAATCAGACCAGCATGATCCGCACGATGGAGCTCATCCTTGGCCTGCCACCGATGAACCAATTCGACGCCTCCGCCACGTCGATGGCGAGTTGCTTCACCGACTCTGCCGATTTCACACCCTACCAATCTGTCCCCAATCTCATCCCACTCGACCAAATGAACCCTCAGCTTTCAGCTATCAACAACTCACAGCAACGGTACTGGGCCAATGTCTCGCTCAAACTGCCGCTCGATGACGTCGACGAAGCGGACGAGGACACACTCAACCGCATTCTATGGCACGCAGCTCGCGGTCGAGACGACACGTTCCCAGCTTGGGCCGTATTGGAAGATGATGACTAAGAAACGAGTGGTCACTCAGTGTCGGATTCGTAGCACAGGCTGCTAGCCTGTGTTGCAGCCTGTACTACGACATCGATTTTCCGTTCGTCTCTAAAGAACCGAGAAAGGCGGGTGGGAAGTCATCGGACATTCGGACCAAGTCAGTCGCCCTTGTTGCCAAAATCAATCACGGCGACTTCTTCCGCAGCGAGAGTTACCGTCGTTCTACGGTTCGTCCACTGGACATTCTCTCCACTGGACATTCTCTCCACTGACAAGCTCGGGCACGGGACCGGAAGGGGGACTCGGAAAGGAGGGGTCTAACTCGATCGCAACCCGTTGTTCCGTCGGACTGTCATTGAATACCGTCAAGAACCGATTTCCAAATCGCTCGACATAGACACTCGGGTCACTTGACCGTGCCAACGTGATGGGTTCCCATCCAGCCTCGGAAACCCCTTTGCACAACGGAATGTATTTCTTAAACAACTCCCGGTCTCGGTTGTACAGTTCAGGACGAGAGAAATAAGGCTCATCCGACGGAAGCACGCGGAACCCAGACTCGAGGTTTTTTGGAGGTATGGCTCCGGTGTCCAATGATCTCTTAGAAAAGAGTCCCCGGCATACCGTTCATGCTCCATACCGCGCCGTCGGACCAAGGTGTGTCAAGCAGTTTCGCGGCGGGTCTACCGGAAGCATCGAAGAAACCACTCGTTTGAAACGCTAATGCTCGCGGTGATTTTTCGACGCTCGCCAATCGATTTGCTTCCGCCACCGCCGTCTGGAAAGATCTTGTAAAACACATCGAGTGCGGATCGGAATTCCCAATTCGGATCGAACTCAAAACGGACGAATCTAAGACTCGCTTTTTGTTTTTCAGGGGTCAGGGCGACATCACCGCCGCAAACGGATACCGCGAGATGCGTGCATTGGCTCCTAGGTGAAATCTCTCGGCGCTGATGGATTCGCGTCCCGGTTGCACGCGTTCCTTGCTTCGGGGATTTTCAAGCCAGGATGCTGCGTCCCATTTGATTGGAATGGAATAGATCAGCGTGATCGCCTGGTCCGTCTTCACCACTCCCAAACGAGAAGACAAACTGCGAAGCTGTGCCGTTGCATGATGACCCTCAAACGTTGTGAACCACGAGAAATCCTATGGCGACGCAGGGTAGTTTATCAGATCCCTTCCAATCCATTGGCTTTGCAGAGCCACTCTATCAGGGTATATCCGTGAAAAAAAACAGGGTTGTCGCGTTTGCATCGCCTTGACAAGGCCTCAATAGCACAAATGCAACAGAGATTAGGTGCCTGAGATCACGACGGAAGATAGAGTTAACCACATATTTTCTTACGACTGCATCAAGTAGATTTACTCATGCCACGCCCAAAGCTCTTAGCAAGCTTGCTCCTTGCTTCCCTGGCTCTCTGCCCCTCGGCCAACGCGGAGCGGCTGTTTGTCTTGATCGCCGGAGACACGTCGAATGAGGTCGTCAGCGATGGTATCCAACGCAACATGGAGTGGATACGCGACACGTTTTACTCAGGGGTTCCAAACAGTCAGCTTGTCGTGCGATTCCTTGAAGGCCAAAAGATCAACCAAGCAGCGATCCTCGGATCGATCGCCGCTTGTCCCGTTGAGGAAGAAGATACGGTTGTTTTCTGGTGGCTTGGACGGTGCGACTTCGAGCAGGAAGAGCGTGTCCTCTTACTGCCCGATGAAACAAAGCTAAGAAGCACCGAGGTGCGAGATCAATTGTCCGCCAAGCCCGCACGTTTGGCCGTCATGGTCATCGACGGCTACCAGCGGACGCTGCCGGCAGCGGAACTTCCGGAACCAACCCTGTGTGCAGCCCCTGCTACCGAAATCAAACCCCTTTTTCGTTCATTGTTTTTTGAACCGACAGGAATGATAGAAATCGATTCAGCCCAGGTTGGACAAAGGCCTCTGCTGATCACGATGACCGGTGGACTGTTGACCTGTGGCTTGACGCTTCCACCCGGTGTTCTGGGTGACACCAATGACGAACCTGGATTTCTCGAACTGAGCACTCCGACTGACCAACGGGAGATCGTTTTGGAACGTGGTCTTCTTTGGCGTGACTTAGGTGACGAGGTTCGCTGGGACACCGTCTTGTCTCAATTGCGAGCAACGACCTCTGCCAACTATCGACGCGCATTGGGACGAAGCCACAGCGGATCAGGACAAACGCCTTCCTTCGGCGAAACGCGACTGAAATACGACGACGTCTTTATCGAATGGAACAAGTGGTCGAACCAGTTCCGTGCGCGGCCGCGACAGACCCGCGTGGTGCGAGAGGGTGATCGCGAAACGACCTACCAGGGCGAGCGAGAAATTCACAGCGAAATCAAAATGACCAACCCCATTGGCGACCTTGATCCAGATCCGACTTTCGAACCGGAACCCTTCGAGATGATGCCTGGCGATCATTTGATCGAAGTCAACGGCAAACCCATCCATACCGAACGCGAATTCCAAAACGCCATGCAAGACCTTCATCGAGGGCCAAGCGAGGTGCGATTTGCGGTAATCGATAATCTTTCAGGCCGCCGAGTTGAATACCAAACACAAATGAACCCACAAACGGATTCAAATTTCGGAATCAAACCTTGGTACTGGAAGGATTCCCTTGTGATCGTCCATGAAGTACGCCCTGGTTCACCTGCTGGGCGGGCAAAGACCCTTCGGATCACTCCCTCGGATCATCCAAAAGAAATTGGTCTTGGGATTCATGGCGAGCTTATTGAGATTGATGACCCATTTCGTGATGGCAAACGAATGCACGGAATCCTCGTGAAGTCCGTCGTCGATTCGCTGCGTAATGACTTGCAACCGGGCGACATCGTGCTGATGATCGACGGCTGTACTGTCAAGAGCAAAGAAGGCTATCGCTATGCCTTGACGAACGCCCGACAGTTAGCAGGAATATGGATTGTCAATGGCCGCACAAAAGAAGTCGAGCACCGTCACGTCTTCCTTCCGCATACACCACCCGACGTGATTGCTGAATCACCAGAGGGTGTGGAATCCATCAGTATCACTCCCGCCAATATGGAATCTTGTCCTATTTGGTAATCCTCTCTAACTCGAATGGTCAAACCATGTCTTTGTCAACCATGTCCATTCCCACCAACGCGATGAGTCGCACCCGATGAATAGAACACGAAACGAAAGGATTGCCTTGGTTGCGATTGCTATTTCTATCGTTGTAGCAATGGATGCTGCGGCGAAGGAGGAAAGCCGCAGTGTGACGGCGCGTGTCGTGAACGCATCGGGAAGTGGTGTTGGTATTCATGCAGAGCGTCAACCGGGGCATTTCACGATACCAGAAGGGCATGTGGCGACATCGTTCCAGTATCACTTCCACGATCCCAAATCCAATGCGACTTCTACGAGACTTGGACCATCCAGCATCTACTCCGAAGTGCATGGGCGGGCGATATCCGAGGCCGAGGGAAATCCAAGTCTACGACTGCCACCTGGCAAGTACCGGTTCGTCGTAGGCGGACAACCGGGGGCGTATGGATCTCTTGGTTTCAAAATCATCCCAACAACAAATGAACCAACTCTGAGCAGAACGACGTCTCGAAACCAGAACCAACCTCGGAATTTCGACGTGACTTACAACCCACTTCGAGATATCTATGTGATTGACCAAAACGGTCGAAAGGCCATTGGAGAATTTGAAGGCGTTGAAACGCAAAGATGGCCAAGTGAGATTGTCGTCCGATTTCGTGACGGGCAGGTTACCTCGGATTGGGAAAGCGAGATTTTCGGCGACGAGCATCTATCCTATCGGTTAAACAACACACTCCGTGGCACCTTGATCAACGGTCGATTCACTGGAACGGAAATCAGCAAAGCAAATATCAGGGCAATTTATCCGGATGACCCGCCCATGAGTTGGGAGCAAGCAACCGTTTGGAGCCTCGACGGACAAGTCGATCCTCAAGGTTTGCTTATTCTGCGAGGGAAGTGGAAAAGCCAAAGCGGACAAGAATTGGCAGTCCGCCCCAACGGCCAAGGTGGCTACACTCGCTACCTAAAACCTCACGAATCGCATTCCGAAACCAAAGCAATTGATACCGAATTGCATCTGCGGCTATCCATTGGTTTAGGTCAAAGAACGACTCCCAATGCTCAGGATGAGACCACACCATCCGACGATATCTGGTCGACAACAAGCAACGAAACGCCTTCTCAGGCCAAAGAGCCGCGGATCAAATTAATCGATCGTCCGAGAACGGATGATCTTTGGGAGCCGGACACAGAATCCGAAATCGAGCAAATTGCCACCGACGACTCGATGGAGGAAGATCGAGCAGATGAGTCGGACGACGATCAGTCCGACGACGATGATTCCGGTGAAGTGAGAGTTGGTGACCGACTCAAAGATGGCAAAATCTGGTACAAGCCACCTTGGGACGAAGGTGGGGCCTACGCAATGGATAAAAAGGACGTTCAATTCATTCAGCAAAGGGAAGCACAAGGTTTTCGCTGGCACAAACGCCACGGCTGGGTGAACCAAAGCGACCAAGAGCGGATTGAAGACATTGCGGACATCCAACGTCGCAACGACGAGAAGGAAGATCGTCGTTCACGCGAAACGCTCGAGAAACTCTCCGACGCAAAACAACAAGCCGAACAGCACGAAGAGACTGCCAAGCGACAAGGCGATCTTGCGATCATGTACAAAGTGAAAGCACTTGGGCTGGAGTCTTTGACAGCGAAGGAACGTAAGCAACTCGGAAATGCAAGCGAAGACATCAAGAACCATCTGCGTGGCGATCCGACGAATATCCGTGGCTATCAACGAGGTGTTATTGACGAGAATTTTTCGCAACAGACGATTGACACGACTTATGAGGTTCTCAAAAAGACCAAGTTTGTCGTTGATGAGTCGGTGAACCTGTTAGAATCGAAAACGGGGCTTCCAGGCAAGGCCGTTGGCAAGATCTACACGATTACCTCGAGCGTAGCCGAAACGGTCTCTCGGGCGAATGCCGACTACAACTCCGGAATGACGAACACCGTCGACTACGACACGGCAGTCACCGACGGATTCAAAGAAGGAGTGACGAACGTGATTGTGGATGAACTTTCGGGAGCCGCAACAGGATCGTTGACCGATCGCGGACTTAACACGAAGGCTGGCAAGCAGGCCAGCGAATATGTTGAGAACAAGGCAAATCAAGCACGTAAGAAAGCGACACAAGATTTCCTGCGTGGAAAGACGAATTCGCTAAACGCTAAGATTCTGGACGACGTCGCCGATGCGGCGACCGATAAAGCCAAAGATACAATCAACTACGCTGTTGGCCGCACGACCAAACCCGTTTACGACCATACCATCAAACGACCTGTGGAAAACGCGGTCAACTGGTCCGTCGATACGGAAGTCAAGCCGACGCAGAAACCAAATCAAGATGACGAGGAGTCAGCAGAAGAGTAGCTTCAATGGAACAGGAGAATCGCCTCCACGGTCGCGCGGCGCGAATTGGCCGAGCAAACGCTGAGCTTGAGAAGATCGAGGTGAATTCGCTGATGTTCGCGAGCACCGCCGACGCGGTTCGTTTCATTTTGGGGCGTGGGACCGTTTCCGTCGACTCGCTCCTCCGTACTGACGCGACGGACCTCGCTATGGTTAAATTTCATCGGTGGATCATGACGAACTTGTTATCCCGTTGAGAGAAGATTAGTGAAAAACCATTGGAACGAGCGCTATTCCACGCCCGGCTTTGCTTATGGGACGGAGCCGAATGATTTCCTTACTTCGGTCGCCCACCGTTTGCCGCTGGGTCCGGTTTTGTCACTTGCCGAAGGCGAAGGTCGCAATGCGGTCTATCTCGCTAAACTTGGCTTCGATGTGACAGCGGTGGACCAAAGTGAGGTTGGTCTGGAAAAGGCACTTGAGTTTGCGTGCGATCAAGATGTCTCGATCAAAACGGTTCAAGCAGACCTTCGTGACTATGTGATTCAGCCTAACTCATGGTCCGCAATTATCTCGATCTTCTGCCACTTACCGGAGAGCATCCGGGTTTCGTTGCACTCCAGCGTGGCAACGGGACTTCGCTCTGGCGGTATGTTTGTTCTTGAGGCATACACCCCTGAACAATGCGGTCGCGGAACCGGCGGGCCACCCACGCCAGACCTGATGATGTCGCTATCCGGCCTGCACAAAGAACTGGCGGGACTTGAGTTTCTGCATGGCTGCGAGCTAAAGCGTGAGGTCGTCGAAGGACGGTATCACACCGGCGTTGGTTCAGTTGTTCAGATTCTAGCGAGTCGTACTCGGTAGTTCGTTAAGGAGAACCTGCGGTTGTTCAAACTGGCACCATCCCGTTAGACTTCGCCCCAGTAGAAATCGGTACATCCTTTTTGAATAGCGAAAATCAACATTGACTTCCGTTCAAGCTGATCCAATATCATCCGTGCCCAATCGGTTCCTTCCGTTGCTGTTCTTAGTACTCATTGGAAATCGGTGTCCCGCCGAGGATTGGCGTCAATTTCGTGGTCCGCAAGGAAGCGGGGTGGCATCAAGCAATCATGTCGCTTTCGATTTTGATCCGACTGAAAATGGGGTTTGGCGAACCGAGACGCCCGAAACAGGGTGGTCCTCGCCAATCACCGATGGCAACCTGACGATCAATCCAGCTTTCGGCAATAGACGTAGTAGGCGCCCGCGAGAAGGTCCTCGTCGCGGTCCAGTAGCTCTGCTGTCACTTCGTACTGCTTCTGTTTCAGTGGTACATCGAATGTCACATGGGTGTCCTGGTCACTGACGGATTTCACCCACTCGTTGTCAGCGACTTGAAGTCTCGCCGCAGCCACCTGGATGGCCTTGAACGGTGCCGCCTGCTGTTGGCTATAAAGGAGCGTTGGCTTCCCGCCTGCGGAGTCCCAGGCGTCGACTGTTTTCGAGACCTGCGGAATGCCGATGATGGGCGCGTCGACCTCCTTCGGCCAGCGACGGATCTCGAAACGGTAAGTTCCCTCCACGGCGGCTTCGATCTGCCAGGATCCCGTGATCTTCGCGCCGCGCGAAGTGGAGGCATGGTTCCAGGGTACGGCGGGTGCATACCAGTCTGAGGAATGGAGGTAGGTCTCACGATCGTCCTCCGTCCCAACGATCGAGACGGCACGGTCCCGGTCGCCTGGAGAAACACGCTGCCAATAGGCATCAAAATCCTGCTTGAGTTTGGCAACGACTTCAGGATGCTCGGAGCCGATGTTTTGCGTCTGGCCAGGGTCGACGTTCATGTCATAAAGTTCTTTGGCGTTGACCAGTCGCCAGCGCCGGGTCATCGCGGTCGCCTGCTGCCACTTCTGCGGCTCAAACGTCCGTTGAACCTCGACGCACAGGGTTCGTTCAGGCAAGAGAAGCTCGGGCCGATAAAGCTGCTGTCGAAAGCTTCGCCCATCAAAGTTTGCTTGTTTGGGTTGTTCCAGGCCCAGCAAATCGATCAACGTCGGCAGGACATCGAAATGTGCGGTCAAGTCCGTCACATCATGACCGTGGCTGAGCTTTCCTGCCGGCCAATGAACAAAAAAAGGCACGCGGTGTCCGCCGTCATAAGCCGACCCCTTGTTGCCACGCATCCCCGCATTGTAGAAACGAACCCCGGCGGTGCCACCGTTATCCGTCATGAAAATCAGGACCGTATTCTTGGCAAGGCCTTCCTCCTCTAATGCCTTTCGCAACCGCCCAAGATTTTGGTCGACACGTTCGATGGCTGCGAAGAAGTAAGCCACTTTCGAATCGACCGCTGGCGTGTACTTACTGGCCCATTCCCGATCCGCAAGCGTATGCGGGGAATGAGGAATATAGGTACTCAGGTAGATAAAGAACGGTTGTTTGTCGTGATCCTTGTTCCTGATGTAATCAATCGCTGCATCATAGAAAACGTCGGGAGCATAACCTGGGCGAAATTCCATCTCTCCGTTGTGCAGGTAGTGATCGTTGACTCGGTCGTTCGTAAAGTAGTCGTCGGTCGTGCCTGTGCCCCCGTCTCCGTGTCCCAACCACTCATCGAATCCGCGGTCCATCGGTCGATAGGGATAATTCGCTCCCAAGTGCCACTTGCCAAACATGCCTGTCCGATATCCCGATGCGCTAAACACATCCGCCATCGTGATTTCGCTTGCCCGCAAGTGGTTCCCACCAGCAATGGTGTGCCACACTTTGGCGTGATGAGCATACTTCCCGGACATCAAGGCGCCACGGGTTGGTGAGCAAGTGGGATCCACGTGAAAGTTGGTGAAACGAACCGACTCCGCATGCAATTGGTCCATGTTTGGCGTCTGGATCAACTCGTTCCCGTGAGCGCCGATGTCGCCATAGCCTTGATCATCGGTGATCACCAAGATGACGTTGGGGTGGTCATTTGCAGCAGCACGAAGCGTTCCACACAGCAACACGGTGGCGAAACCCATCGCCAGGACGGCAGCCCTCGATGGAAGGTAAGGTGAAACCTTCACGTTACCCTGCGGAGGGTGGTGACAATGGGTGCGTGACATCTTGGCCTTAACCTGCGTCTGGTGATTCGGCGTCCTTGTCGGCGACCATCGATATGGATCGACGACGATCTGTTTTAGAACGCCGCGACTTCGTTGATTCGGTCCGCGACCCATTCGTTGATGGTCTCAGGTACCAAACGCTCTTGAATGTAGGCGAGCGTTTCTTCAAATTGTCCCCAACCGGACAGACAAATGTGCAATACAGACCGGGAAGGGTGCTGCCCCAGCCAACGGAGGAATCCCAATGTTGCTAAGTTACAATGAGTGAATGGCCTCGTCAAAGGACCAACCATCCGAGCGAGCTCGACGGCTGCGGCCAGGTACGTTGACGAATGTTCGTTGAATCAAACGATTCACGCGAAATTCAAGTTTTTTAGTCTTTCAAGAGATTCTTGTTAACGAATCGAGGCGTGTAGCGGCATACAACCGAAATCGCGACTTTTCAGTGCTGGACGAAGAATGGAAGAAAACCTTAAGCGAGAAGAATTTGCGCGGGCGTGGCTGAAGGCCGAACCCTCGGTCTCTGCATACATCTTCGCGTCAATTACAGGTTTCCACGACGCGGAGGATGTGGTCCAGCAAGTGGCCCAAACCCTGGCCCGGCGATTCGATGAATACGACCCCGAGCGACCCTTTGTGGGTTGGGCACTGTGGATTGCCAAGTCGAGGGTGATTGATTACTACCGAAAACAGGGACGGAATCGGATGGTGTTTTCAGACCGGTTGCTGAAGCGACTTGCCGAGACCATCGCTGAGCAGGCGGAGGGTCGCAGCCGTCGTCGAGAAGCACTGGAAGCCTGCTTGGAAGATCTCCCCAATAAGTCTCGACGACTGTTAGACCTACGTTATGTCGAGGGGCTATCCTCAGCAGACGTCGCTCACACAGTGGATTCGACAAGCGGGTCGGTTCGAGTCCTCCTGATGCGCATTCGAACTGCGCTCGCAGATTGCGTGGAGCGACGAATTTCATCGGAAACCGCATCATGACCGTTGACGACAAACGAATCGATCGACTTCTGGATGGAGAGCTCTCCGACGACGAGGTTGGCATTGTTTCGCAATGGTTAGAAGTGCCCGCCAACCTCGAACGATTCGCGAGGCGTGCTGAGTTGCATGCCGATCTACGGAGCACACTTCGTCGCAAGCGTATTCAATCAACCGCATTACAAAGGAACAGAGACTCTCGTTTCGACCGTGCGCTCACGATGTCCGCGGAGCCTGGTACCTCGAACTGGCGAGTGTCGCGGACGACGCTTGGGCTTGGAACGCTTGCCCTTGTCACGGCCGCATGTCTGTTGATCGCTTTCATGATGCCAAGCGGAAATACGCGACCCAGGTCATCACGGCAGTACCATGCGAGTGTCATCAGTAGAATTGATGCGGTCTTAACCCGGGGTGGCTCGAACTGGGATGCGACGGGACTGGTGGCGGGACCATATCACCTCAAGAAAGGGCTGTTGCATGTAAGCTTCGACGGCGGAGTGATGGTTTACGTTGAAGCTCCTGCTCGTTTTGATGCAATAAGTGGTCAACGTATCGTCCTGCACTGCGGTCGACTGTCTGCGAACGTGCCCGCCGAAGGCATCGGTTTTACGGTGGAAACGCCAGAGGCGAAAGTCATTGACTTCGGCACTGAATTCTCCGTCGATGTCGAATCCGGGGCCAGTGAGGTGCATGTGTTCGAGGGGCTTGTTCGCGTCCAGCCGAGATCGCGACAAGGCGGTGAGGCGGGGGACGCTGTTGACCTGCGAACCTCCCAAGCGATCAAGATCGAAGACACAACCGTCGCTCCCGTGGGGATTGAAATTGCCCGCGACAGATTCATTCGCAATTTTGACGAGCCAAAACGAAACTACGCTCGTTCGGTAAAGCAACTGTCCCCCACTGCCTTCTACCGAATGGCGATCCGTGACAAAGGGCTCGTCTCCGAGCCGCCTTCCTACTCAGGCGTCGTCCTGATGGGAGACGGAATTCGTCCACCGCATGCCAGTGGCGTATTTGCTGGCGGTTCAATGAGGGTGAGGGCTGATTCATCGGGACGAGGCGGGCGAGTTCCTACTCCGCCGATGCTGATTGCCGGACAGTTCACGCTAGCGGTGTTCGTCTACCTCGAAACGCCAACGCATGGTGGAACGGTTGCGACGAACATTCGCGGTGATGATGGCAATTTTTCATTGGCTCTCGACAAGAACCGCCGGATGCAAGCAACGATCCGCACAACCAACGATGACTTGCAATCCGTAGCCAGCGATGTTTTGGTACCTCTTCAAACGTGGAGCCACGTGGTCGTCACAGCGAATGGCAAAAGCCTTCAAATTTACGAGAACGGCCAACTCGTCGCATCGACGCGATGTTCGCAGATGGCCAACAGCGTTTCGACACCTCTCTGGTTCGGAACCAACGGCGACGGACTTGCTTTGTGGGATGGTCGCATCGATGAACTGGCATTGTTCGACACAGCACTCAGCGCGAACGACATCGCATACCTTTATCAATCGGCACTCGAAGAAATGGCAAGAATAGAATGAAATCACATTCCGATGTAGCGAAAGTCGACAAAGCTTCCGGCGTAGCCAAGACACCCAAGTTTCTGGTGAGTCTGGCTATGCTGCTCGTGATTTTGAGTTTTGTTTCAACATCCGTGGCCGCAGAGTGCCCAAACATCGTGATCATTCTTGCCGATGACCTCGGATATGGGAGTTTGAACAGTTACGGTGCGAACGAGTCACATCTTCGCACGCCGAACATCGATCGCTTGGCGAAGGAGGGAAGACGCTTCACCGATGCCAACACGCCTTCGTCCGTCTGCTCACCAACACGTTATGGCTTGCTGACCGGACGATATGATTGGCGCACGGATCAAAAGCACGGGGTCATCAACACAACCGATCCGCTGCATATCGACACCTCACGTGCGACCCTTGCTTCATTATTGAAATCGGTTGGCTATCGGACAGCGGCGATTGGCAAATGGCATCTCGGTTACGGAACGACGACACATGACTTCACGAAACCACTTAGCCCCGGGCCTTTGGACCTTGGTTTCGACTATCACTTCGCTGTACCTCAGAATCATGGCGATGCATCGGGCGTCTACGTTCGCAATCGAGAGGTTGTCGGGTTGCGCAGCGATCGAACGGTACCAGCGGGTCAATCCCCGTACGGACGCGACTACATGGGAATCGACGCTCCACAACGCGTTGATGAAAACGTCATGGACGAACTGACGACCGACGCAATTGGCTGGCTCCAGCAGCAGCAAGAGGACACGCCCTTCTTCTTGTACTTTGCTCCGGTAGCCATCCATTTTCCGTACACCCCCTCCGAAAAGACGAAAGGCCAAAGTGGCAGCGGGCTGTACGGTGATTGGATTCACGAGTTGGACCTATCGGTGGGTCGAATTCTAGACACGCTTGATCGCATGAAGGTGTCAGACGATACGCTCGTTATTTTCACCAGCGATAATGGCGGCGTGCTAATCAATGAGGGTGAGCGTCCTGAAGCGGTCGCGTATCGAGCTGGGTTGCGTTGCAACGGAGCATTACGCGGCCGCAAGCACAGCATTTATCAGGGTGGCTTTCGTGTACCCTTCCTTGCCCGCTGGCCTGAACACGTTCCAGCGGCAACGACTTGTGACGAGACGATCAGTCTCGTCGACATGTACGCGACGATTGTCGCATTGACCGAACCGCCGATCCCGACGGATGCAAAAAACGCTGAGGACAGTTTTAATGTGCTGCCAGCCATGCTTGGAACATCGATGCCGAAACCCCTTCGATCCTCGATGATTGTTCACAGCCCCAATGGCAACTTTGCGATCCGCCGTGGTCCGTGGAAGTTCATCGAGGGCAAACCAAGCCCCAGCTTGAAAAAGACGCCACAGCGAGACGAACTCGTGGCCCAACTCTATAACCTTGAAGATGACCCCGGTGAAACAAACAACGTTCTCAACGAACACCCCGAGATCGCACAGCAGTTGGCCGCTTTGCTCGACAAGCAGCGAGATAGTGGTCGGTCGCGATAACCGGTTCAAACACGTAGAAAAGACCTAACCGTAGAAAACAAAATGAATGCAAGATGGTTTCCGAATCCTCGCCGACTCGCCTGCGCGGCGTTTTGCCTCATGGCGATTTTTTCAGTTTGCGAAGCTGCCGACAAGCAGCCTCCCAATATCGTCCTGCTGTTCATCGACGACTGGGCGTGGAACGGTTCGCCGGTGCCAATGGACGACGCGATGGAAAACTCGCGAATGCCCGTGCTGCAGATGCCGAATGTGGAACGTCTGGCAAGGGAAGGGATGAAGTTCCGCAACGCTTATGCATCACCACAATGTTCGCCATCCCGCGTTTGCATCCAAACGGGAATGTCCTCGCCGCGCAGCGGCTACACCGTCTTCATGAACGATCATGGACAGGAGTACTACGACGAAAAGGGATACAAGGGCTTTCCCGTTGTCCCTTGTATCTCGGACATGACGATCGACGAGAACGCCGTGACCATCCCCGAAGCTTTGAAGCCGCTTGGCTACGTCAGTGCTCATATTGGCAAGTGGCATATGCGTGGTGACCCAGGCGATGAGGGCTACGTGCTGCACGACGGTGACACGAGTAACACTCCGGGCAACACGTTGCCGGACAATGCCAAACAACGACTACCCGATGATCTGACCGATCCCAAGCTAATGTTCAGCGTCACGGAGAAGGCCATTGGCTTCATGGAGGATCAGGTGAAGGCCCGCCAACCCTTTTACCTGCAAATCTCACACTATGCGATGCACGAAGGCCGTGAGTGCCTACCCGCGACTCGTGAAAAGTACGTTCGCCATCCGGCGGTCCAGGCCTATTACGAGAAGCTCGGCACGACGGCGGAAGAAGTCACTCGCAAGTCCGACCCAGCAATCTGGCTGGGCATGGGAGAAGATCTCGATGGACGAATTGGCGTGGTGCTCGACCGAATCGAAGCGTTGGGCATCGAAGGCAATACCTATGTGATCATGGTTTCCGACAACGGCTATCGGCATTCGTTCCTACCGGGCCTCACGCAGCCACATCACGGGGCGAAATGGTGGGTTTGGCAGGGCGGCATTCGTGTACCAATGATCGTGAAAGGCCCTGGCATCGAAGCGGGATCTGCATTTGATGGCAACGTCATCAATTACGACTTGCTGCCGACGTTCGTCGACTGGGCGGGTGGCGATCCGGAATCCCTGAAGCAAATCGACGGTGTCAGCCTCGCAAGCTACATGGCGGGTACAGTACCAAACAAGGACTTTCTCCATCGCAATCTCTACTTCCACTATCCTCACTATCGGTCGGGCATGCCGCATTCTGCCGTGGTCTCTGGCGATCGAAAATTGTTGCATTTTTATGATCGCCCCGACGTCCCGATGCTGTTCGACTTGTCAATTGACATGGGTGAAGTCCATAACATTGCAGAGACGCACGCTGACCAGCACCAGCAGGTTTACGACCAGATGATGAGCTACTTTGAACAGGTCGGTGCACGCATTCCCAAGCCAAATCCCGACTACGATGCTGAAGTCTACAAGCAAGCCAAAGAGTACGACGAACGCGTCCAGTGGGGAGCCTTCGAAGGTAGCAGACATCTGGAAGAGGACGAGAAATAGTGCGTCAACTCATCACGCTGATGAAACAACTGCATCATCGATCTTTAGAACAAGAGAAGCGTCAGATGACAAGTGATCGGTACGACTTCCCGTGTCGATCCCTCGTGGTGTTGGCCGCCCTGCTTCTGCAGTGCGTTTGCAGCCTAGAAGGAATCGCTCAGCCACCTGAAATCGCTCCACAGTCCCTGGACTTTCGTCGTCAGGCCACGCGGAGAATGATTTTTGATCGGTCGCAGCATATTCCGCTGGCCTCTTTGCAGCCAAGCCAGATCGTAGGTCTAGATTTGATGCATCCGGAGGTCGGGGATCAAACCAGCGAGTCCCAACACTCGATCGATGGGGGTAAACTCCGAATCTCGACCAGCGACGTCAGCGCATCTTCGCAGCGCTGGGTCGGAGGCTTCAATCCCTTTGCAACTTATGAACTCGTCCTCAACCAATTCGAAGGAACAGGTCGAATCGGGCTGCGTTTTCACGACACCAAGCACACGACTTTTCTTTCCGCGTCCATTGTGGCCAAAGACAGCAGCTACCAAACAATTGAGTGGGTGGTGACAAATGAAGGCAAAGTAGTCAACCGCCAAGAATTTGCTTGGCCGGCCGAAGTTCCGACAGAGGGGCCCTTGCGGTTGCGTGTGCAGATGTTGGCCGTTGGCGCAAATCTCTACCTCGAGTCACGAGGCAGGTCGCATCTCATCGGGTACCCAGATTTCAATGAGTATCTCGAATTGCGCAGCAAGGATCGGATCGCTCGCTATGAGTTCCGGTTGTTCAGTGACCTTGAATCGAACTCCTTTGCTCAAATTGACGAGGTCCTATCGGCCCTTACACCCGGCTGCGGCCAAGCCGACATTCGTGCCATCACGAATCAGAGCGGAGAACCACTTTTAGATCAGGGCCGTGTGTGGCTGACAATGACGGTCCGAGGTCGCGCTTTGCCACATCCGCTGCAAGGCGTGTTCTCGATGAACCCCTCAGTTTTCGATCTTCGATTTGAGGGAATCATCGTCTTCGACATGGGCGATGGGCTTTGGCGCAATGAACTCGCGTCGCATCTGTTCTACGACGAAACCGCGAAACAATGGCGAGGCTGGACAACCGGCTTCAGCGCTTTGGGCACGAAATCAAAGCAAGAAGAAAAGGCAATCCTTGCGGTATGGAGCGATCGCGATCCGCGGCGAGGATTTTCAATCATGCGGGCCCGCCCCGTCGGGCTGACCGGTCAACACGAAGACCCGCATGGCGTCTTCGATTCACAAACCGGGAAATGGAGGTTGCTGCTGTCGGAGAAAGCGGGCAAGTATCGAGCGGGAATGTGGGAATCAGACACCTGGGATCGTGACTATCAACGTCTGGCGGGTCCAGTGGAGATGGATAGCACGGGGACCTTGATCCAGAGAATTGGCACATCACGCTACGTCTTCTTCGGTAGTGCCGATCGCAAGGTCTACATCCGCACCTATCCGGACCTGAAACCGGTTGGCGAGTTGCAGATGCACCTTCCCCCGTGGAACGAGAACACCGGGACGCGGATTTGGCCAAACATCATTCCGCTTCCCGATGGCTATCCAGCGCCGTACATCGCGCTGATGATGGATCGCCAAAACTATCCTGGGATGCCATCACGCAACTGGACGTACGGTGCGATGTATCTGTTTCATGCCAACCCAAGTCCTTCACCTTAACCTCTTTTACGATCGTTGGCACACGTTTCGCGAAGCATCCTTGAGTCAACCCCACCGAAAGCATCGAATGCATCAAGAATTGTTCGCCCAAGCCATCAAAGCCGAATCGCAAATCGTTTCATGCAAGCCACCGGTTAAGTTCGGATTGGCTTGCTTGCCTTTTGTGCATCTATTCGCAGCCGTTCTCCTCACGTTTTGTTCCGCATCAACCACAGCGGCCGCTGCCCAACCACCCAACATCGTTTTCATTTTTGTCGATGATCAAGGATACTACGATCTTGGCTGCTATGGTGCAAGCGAAGTCAAGACACCGCGCATCGACGCGCTGGCGCAGGCGGGAACTCGGTTCACGGACTATTACGCCGCGGCTCCGATTTGCAGCCCGTCGCGAGCGGGGCTGTTGACTGGATGTTATCCACGCCGGGTGGGCAACGAAACTTGGGTCCATCGCGCCGATTCGCGAGCAGGGATCAAAGTCCCCGAAGGCCGTGTTATCGACGGTCGAGACATCAGTCCGCTGTTGAAGGGTGAAACGACGATCGTCCCTCCGCCTGGAATGAAGAAGTCGTTGAACGCGGCGGTTCCGCTGCGGCGACGTTGGGATCCACCCGGCGAATGGGGGCCGATCATCAATCGGAACGAATACAACGACGCGTTCTTCTATCACGGCAGCCAAGGTGCACTTGCCGCGGTGCGTTGGCAGAATTGGAAACTCGTCTTGAATCCGAGTCTGCAACTCTACAACCTGGCAAACGATCCAGGCGAATCGAATGGGGCGCGTAACCCGGAGATCACTCGCAAGTTGCGAGGCATGGCAATTTTGTTCCAGGAAGAGATGCGGCTCGATGCGCGTCCCGCTGGCTTGGTTCCGCCGCAACCCCACGCGGACGGTCGAACGGAGATTCCGATGTCGACGCTGGCCAGTCTGGATTCGAAGCTCGACGTGACCTACGCCCGTTACGGCGACCGCACTCTCAGCCGGAGGGCACTTAACGGCCCTGCTGGCGACGTCCGCCGGCGTGAACGATCTGGAAGGCGAAGGAGGCAAAGCGGAATTCAGCAGTGCCATTCAAGCAGCCGTGCCGATGGGAGCTCAAACCGACTTCCTTTCTGCCCGCACACGCGAGATTTCTGCGATCGAGGCTCGCGGAACGATCTGGAGGCAGTTTCTCGGCGGTTCCTTCGACGACCAGCCCGAGACGTATCGCCTCGCCTCGCCGCTTGCTCATCTCGATAATGCAGACCCACCGTGTTGGTTCATCAGCGGCGAAACCGACGACCCCAGCACGCGCGCTGATGCCTTCCGACGACGTCTGAACGAGCTGGGCATCGAGTCAGGACTCACCATTATCGAGGACGCCCCGCATCCATTCCTCGGCAAGCAAATTTGGTTTGACGAGATGCTCAACGCCGCCGACGCCTTCTTTCAATCGACACTAAAATCCCCCATTCATCTCAAATCAGAGAACGAATAATATGACGCTACGTCTCTTTGCTTTACTACTGTTGGTCGCACTATGCCCCTTGCGGATCGATGCCGCTGATCGCCCCAACGTTCTGTTCCTTGTTTGCGATGACTTGAACACGCACGTTTCGACATCCGGTTATCCACACATCATCACACCCGCCTTCGATGGACTGGCCGCAGATGGCATGACCTTTCGCCGAGCGTATTGCCAATACCCGGTATGCGGTCCCTCCAGAGCTTCGTTCCTGCACGGACTGTATCCGCAATCGACTGGCATTCTTGACAATTCATCCGATATTCTGCAGGTGCGTCCGGGCACCGTCTCGATGCCACAGCGGTTCAAGGAATCAGGCTATTGGACAGGAGCCGTTGGCAAAGTCTTTCACAACGAAAAGATTGATCCCGGCGAAGTGGCATGGGATCAGATGCTGCGTTTCGAGAATGACGAGATGCCGATGGTGACTCCGATTCGCGAAAAGTTTGAAGCGGAACACGGATCGATTGAAGCGGGCAAGTCGCGGAAATTGTGGCGAGAGTTCTACCCAACCATCGCGCCGCAAACGCGTGGACAACAACCTGGCTATGGACCGACTGGCCTCAAAGACGAACAACACAAGGATGGAAAGAACGCTCGGCAGATCAGCGAATGGCTTGCAAACAAAGCGAACGGCGATAAACCGTTCTTCATGGCCTGCGGAATCCAAAAACCGCATGTTCCCTTCCTCGCACCGGACAAGTATTTCGCCCTCTACCCGAAGGCGGACTTGCAGTTCACCCCCGCGTCGCTGGAGTTTTGGAAAACGGTGCCGAAGATTGCACAGACGAATCGATACCAAGGCTTTGGATTTGAGTTCGGCATCGAAAACGATGCCCTCCGTCGCGAATACATGCAAGCTTACCACGCCTGCATCTCATTCATCGACGCGCAGATCGGTGTCGTCCTTCACGCACTCAAGCAGAGTGGTCATTGGGACGATACGATCGTCGTACTGACCTCGGACCATGGCTATTTGCTGGGCGAAAAGTTCATGTGGGGCAAAGTCATGTTGTTTGAACAATGTGACCGAGTGCCATTAGTGATTCGTGTTCCAAAGTCGGTCGAGCATTTTGCTACAACACCCGGTTCCACAAGCGAAGGTTTGGTCGAACTCGTCGACCTGTTTCCCACCCTCGCGGAACTCTGCGACGTGACTCCGCCATCGGAACTACAAGGTCGAAGCCTAACCGCGATGCTCCGTGATCCGTCAGCGAGCGGAAAGGAAGTGGTCTATACCGTCGTCACTCGAGGAAAATCTCTGGGGAAAGCGATTCGCACACAACGCTATCGGTACACGCTGTGGCCGACCGGAGAAGAGCTCTATGACTTAAGTGAAGACCCACACGAACAAACCAATCTCGCGGTCCTACCGGAGCATGCAACGACGCTCGGGGCGATGCGAATCAACCTCGCCAACGCAGAAGCGAGAGCTGTCGCGAGAAAACGATCGTAGTGTTCATGTCCGATCACTCACCGAGACAAATCAGCCTTCCATCCTGAGTAGTCAAGTAGACGCACTTCCCAGCGATCGCTAAACCGTCCCATGCAGGTGGCGGAACGAGTGTCTCTTTCTCCACATAACCGGTTTCCGTGGAGACGACCTTCAAACGACCATCGCGATGGACCACGTACAACCTTCCATCACCGGCAAGCGCCATGGCGTGTATATCGTTATGAAGTTGGGTTCCGATCGCAGGCTCTTTCCGAACTTCATCGGGCGCGGTGAACGGATCTTTGATCCACAGCGAATCAACGGCAATGCGATGGTTGCGATAAGGCTTCCCACCTGCCCTGGCCGTCTTGCCCGCTTCCCAACCGGTGATCCATTTGCTGTCAAACTGATCGCCTTTTTCGAGATTAAAGTCGCGCCGAAAAATCTCGGTGCTGCCGTCAAGCGAACTGTAAACATTGTCGTCTCGAAACACGACCAGCGGCCGGCGCGGCGCTTCACCAGGAAAACGATCTTGATGTCTCGCCCCATAAGTCCAACTTCCACGCGGCACCCACGCGTCGCCGTCGCCTGTGTTCATTTTCGCAAATGCGTTCCATTTATCGACGTCGATGTTCTTGCCGTCTAGAGACAAGATCCAACGCGACATCGCCAACTGATCTCCCTCGGCATGCAGAATATCAAACGGATCGAATTCCAATCCTGAGTTCTCGTAGAAGCCTTTTTGCGGAACGCTATCGACACGTTTGACCCAATGCCGTTTGCCTGTCATCGGATCGACCGCAAAGACAAAAATGCCGCCATCGGCAAGCGGTTGTCGGCCAGCGGCAAAGTAGGCGATCTCGTCCATCACAAGGACCGCGCCAGGCACCGGCCAAGGTGATTCCACTTGCCCACAAACGACGATTCGCTCGTCCGTGGGGGCCGCCCGCATTCGCCAAACCAATTCACCATTGTCAGCGCGAAGAGCGTAAACCCAACCGGCAGCCGAACCGAACAAACAGAGCCCGCGATGAATCGCTGGCGGTGTATCGAGACGCCCGTTGGCCGTGAATCGCCACCGAACCGATCCCGACGCCGTGTCAATCGCGATCAACTCGTGAGCATTCGGCCGAGTCACAAACGCAGTCCCATCGGCGATCGTGGGAGCACTCAGAGGGCCTTTGACGACGGGGTTGTCTTTCCAATCGTGCAAAATCGGCCCGGAAACCTTTGCCTCGGGCTGCAGTTCGTCCATCAAACGAGCTGTCCATTTCTGATCCAAAACGTTCGGGCCGGCCGACACGGTACTTGCACTCCGCCAACGGTCATGCCGATACAGCGGCCAATCGTCTGGCTCCGTTTCGGCGGCATACGGATCGGGTTCGGCAGGGCCCTTCTCCAACAGAAAATCAATTTGGTCCAACGGTCGGTTAGCCACCGTTTCTCCGGTCGTTTCGGATGCCATCGCGACAAAACCTCGCAGCATGGGCCAGCAGGTGCAATGCTTGGGTGTCGTATAAACCAAGCCGTTCGCCGGTATCCATCCGCTTTCTCGCGAACAGTTGGCTTTCGTGATCCGATTCGCAATCACTTCACCGGATTGAAGATCGGTCATGTCCAGTTCACCCGCAAACATATAGCGCGCGGTGGCGACCGGTGGAAAGCAGTGGGTCAACCCTGCGTTCAATGTTCGACGCACTTCACCGGTCAGCGGATCGAGTGCGGAAATCTGCGGTTGGATTCGAGCGAGCTTTTCTTTCTCATCGGTGTTGACCTTTCCGCCATGCAGAATCCATAAATCGTCCTTCAGAAACATGGCTCTCGCTTGCCGGGCATGATTCATCGCAGGCGCATATTCCTTAGACCATTCATGCTCGCCGTCGGCCGCCGAGACGACATGCAATGCGTTGCCGTCGTCATGATCGCTAAGCGTCGACACCTCGAACACCAATTGGCCACTGCCTAGCACGGTGCGTGTCGTCCGAATCAACCAAGGATAGTCATCGCGAGTCCATTTTCGTTCGCCCGTCTTGGCATCGAGGACAACGACGGTCGCCTTTTCACCTCGTTTCACTCGCCCATAAAGCAAGGCGATGACCTCGCCGTCAGCGATCACGTTTCGTGGTTCTGAAATTGGCACGCTCCAAAGCTGTTCGCCTGATTTTGCATCAAAAGCACGCACGGAATCGTCGTCGGCGGCAATAATACGAAACCCATCGAACAGAAACGCTCGCGGGATTTTTACCTTCGCAAACTTGTTCGACACATCGCCCGTCGCCGCATCGAGTGCAACCAGTTGGTTCTTCAACGACGCGAACAACCATTTGTCGGAAGCAATCGGCCGCGAGACGTTAGCGGATAATCGAGGCAACTCGAACTCGATAGGGTTGATTTCGTCTGCCTTGGTCAGATCGCGGTGCCAAAGACGTAATCCGTTGAAGCTGTCGCGAGCCATGACGCCGCCATAGAAGTTTCGACCACCTGCCGTCACCATTCCTTCGACTTCGGATGTCGCGGCGGCGATCCAACGGATGCGCTCGGGCGGACCCACCATTGTATCAAGCGATACCGCGTTACCATCCGCCGCGTGACGTGGATGGGACCAGTGATCCATCTCGGCGGGTCGGAGCTTGCGAACGATGATCCGATCACCGACGTGTTCCGGTGGCGAAAAACCCTTGATGCCAAATTCAGACCGATCAAGCAATGCCTGATTAGCGATCAGTACACAACCCCCTGGGGTCAAAACTCGTAGCAATTCCGTCGCTGGCACCGAGTAGTCGCAAAGGACAATCAGATTGACAAGGTTCTCGGAATAGGGCAGCCGTTGCAGATCGCGTGCCTGTTCTGCCCACGCCAATCCGTAACGTCCGTTCGCCCGTATACTTTGCTGCGCCGTTCCCGTCGTCGCCTCATCCGGATCCAGCAGATGAATCAAGTAACGCCCCGTTAAACTTAGCTCCGCCGCAGAGGTGGTGTCTTGACCGCCAAGCTGAACAATCAATCCACCCTGCAGCCCTACATCAGACATTGGGCGATACCTTGCTATCGGGTGCCCACTCGTTTCCGACCGGTAGCTCGATTCGCTGTGGCTTTGCCGCCCTGAGGTGTCCGCAGCGTTGGCAGTAGCGACAGTGTGTTTGACATTCGCGTCTTGGGCATGACAAAATGGCGACAAGACGAAGCCGATCAACAGGGTCATTGTCAACAAATCCCAATAGACTGCGAGTCGAGCTTTCATAGGTGATCCACTTGTGTGACAATGAGGTACTCTTGCCCGTTTGTTCCCTCACGACGGTTGCGAGGGTATGGTTTAACGCACGAACCAGTCTACCATCCGCAGTGTTGCGTGACGGTTACCGACCGGGCATTTCCGAAATACTTTTGTTTGCTTAACAATGCTGGCAGCCAAAATGAAGCGACTCTTTCAAGCCACTTTGGCGACGATACTCCTTGTAACGGCGACTTACGCGTGCCAAGTTCCAGTATTTCGATACGCTTTAGAGCAGTGGAGTTCAGACAACTACGAGATTCTGGTTTTGCATGATGAACCGCTCAGCCAGCAAGACCAAGCTCGAATCGATGCGATTTGGGCAAAGACAACCGATCCCAAGCGTATCGCGAATGTCAAACCCCGAACGCTGTCTGTTTCGGAATTGCGAGCCCCATCGTCGCTAACCCAAAATCAATCGTCAGGTGAAAACGTGTTCTCCAACGACGATCCTGTCGCCCATCGGCAGATCGCAAATTTGCGTCTCGCCGCCCTGTGGAAGCAACACGGCAAGTCGGGTGGTCCCATCGTCCTGTTATTGTATCCACCGCAAGCGGAAGAAGTCCCCGACCGTGTCGTGCAAGTTATCCCGCTGAACGCCTTCGTTGCAGAGTCGGTTGTCAACTCGCCCGCCCGAAAACAGGTCACCGAGCGTTTGCTTGCTGGCGATTCCGCTGTCTGGATTTTTGTTCCTTGTGGCGACGAGCAACAAGACCGTGCAGGTTTGGAAACACTAAGGAAGCAAGTCCAACTGGATCAGAGCCGGCTCTCACTACCCTCCGCAGAAGAAATGGAGTTGAGCAGTGTATTGATTGAAGCGGCAGACATCGAATTACGTCTTGGGTTTTCGATTGTAACGGTCAAGCGTGATGACGCTCGCGAACAATTCTTGCTGAATTCCTTGCTTCGTAGCGAGTCGGATTTGGAAACGATCCAACAACCGATGGCCTTTCCCGTGCTCGGTCGAGGACGCGTGCTGTATGCGTTGGTGGGAAAAGGTATTTCGCCTGATACGATTGCGATAGCATCAAGTTTCATTGTCGGCCCCTGTTCGTGCCAAGTCAAAGACTTGAATCCAGGATTTGATCTGCTACTCTCAGTCGATTGGGAAAAGGAGCTTCGCGGATCCAAGTTGAGCACGGCGCTGCCAGAACCGCCCCTCGATCCTGTCTTGCTGACGATCCCACCAGGTCGCCAAAAGCGTTGAACGTTGTTCGCATTTTGTATCACGAAGGCATTCATTCATGACGGATCGTCCATCGCTTACGGACCACGAACGTGCCGTCTATCAGTGGCAAATGTGGGTCCCCGATTTTGCTGAGTTGGGCCAACAGAAACTTAAAAACGCATCGGTGATGGTTTCACGAGTCGGCGGCGTTGGCAGCGTGGTGGCTTACGAACTTGCGGCAGCCGGTGTTGGCAAACTCGTTCTGGCTCACGCTGGAAATGTCAAGCCTAGCGACTTGAATCGACAACTGTTGATGACTCACGATTGGATTGGCAAACCTCGAATCGAGTCGGTCGAGCGACGTTTGCTGGAACTGAACCCTCGACTTGAAATCGTAGCTGTCGCTGAGAATGTGAAGGAGTCCAACGTGGCTCGGTTGGTTCAGCAGAGCGATGTTGTTGTGGACTGCGCGCCGCTGTTCCCCGAGCGGTTCCTGATGAACGAGCAGGCGGTGAAGCAAGGAAAACCACTTGTCGAATGTGCGATGTACGAGCTCGAGGCTCAATTGACGACGGTTTTGCCGGGGCAATCGGCCTGCCTGAAATGTATTTTCCCCGAAGCACCGCCATCCTGGAAACGACAGTTCCCCGTTTTTGGCGCCGTTTCGGGAACGGTCGCCTGCATGGGGGCGATGGAAGCCATAAAGGTCATCGCCGGGATCGGTGAATCGATGGCGGGCCGTTTGCTTACAATGGATTTGCGAGACATGACCTTTCGGACGCTAAAGGTCAATCGGCGTGGCGATTGTGAACACTGCAAACATCTTTCCTCGTTTTAAGGACGACCTGACTTTGAAGGTAAGGATTCCAACGGTACTTCGCAAACACACCGACAACCAACCCATGATTGAGCTCGCTGGCGCGAACGTTGCCCAGCTGCTAGTTCATTTGCAGCAACAGTATCCTGAACTCGCGACCCAGCTTTTCGATGACGGTGGTCGATTGGCGTCCTATGTCAATGTGTTTGTCAATGATAAAAACATACGTGATCTCCAGGACGTCGACACCGTGCTGAAACAGGGTGATGAAGTACTGCTTGTTCCCGCGATCGCGGGAGGATAAGGATGAACAATGAGCAGGCTCTTTCGCAGCAAGAGGCCATCCGATACGCCCGCCATTTGAGTTTACCGGATGTCGGCTTGGAGGGACAGAAAAAGCTGCGTGATGCTTCGGTGCTGATCGTCGGTGCAGGCGGGTTGGGATCGCCGGTTGCCCTCTACCTTGCCGCTGCGGGTGTGGGACGTTTAGGGATCGTTGACTTTGATAGGGTCGATCCTTCGAATTTGCAACGCCAGATCATTCACCGTACGCGTGATGTTGGTCGATCGAAAGTCGACTCCGCTGCTGAGGCGATTCATGAAATCAATCCGTTCGTTCATGTTGATCAGCACAAGCACGCATTGAATTCCGAGAACGCCAAGCAGATCGTTGTCGACTATTCCGTCGTGATTGACGGCACCGATAACTTTGCCACGCGCTATTTGGTCAATGATGTTTGTGTTCTGCTGAAGATCCCCAATTGCTACGGTTCGATTTTCCAGTTTGAAGGGCAAGCATCCTTATTCGGGCACATTCAAGGCCAACAACGCGGCCCCTGCTATCGGTGTCTGTATCCCGAACCTCCACCGCCGGGTGCTGTGCCAAACTGTGCCGAAGGAGGCGTTTTGGGAGTGTTGCCGGGCATCATCGGAACGATCCAAGCAACCGAGGCAATCAAGATCATTCTTGGTCGAGGAGAATCGCTTTCAGGGCGATTGTTGCTTCTGGATGCCCTTGAGATGAGGTTTCGTGAAATGCAAGTTCGCCGAGACCTGAATTGCCCCGTTTGCGGCGATCATCCCACGATAACCAGTTTGATTGACCACCATCGATTATGCGGTCCCGTCCACTGCGGAGCGGCCGAATCGCCCCGCTCTGCGCAAACACCGGAGATCGAAGTGAAAGAGTTGGAACAACGAATGAAGTCGGGCAATGCCTTTCAGTTGCTCGATGTCCGGGAACCACACGAGTACGAAATTTGCAACCTTGGCGGGATCCTGATTCCGTTAGGCCGGCTATCACAGCGGCATCATGAACTGGATCGTGACACGCCGATCATCGTCCATTGCAAGTCGGGCAGCCGAAGTGCCCAGGCGGTATCGATCTTGTTTGACTTGGGCTTCACCGATGTCAAGAATTTGGCTGGAGGGCTTGATGCCTGGAGCTTACAGATCGATCCGTTCATGCCAAAGGGCTAGAGTCGACGGAGGCTCGAGGTCCCTTGTCCCTTCAGGGTGCGGAGGGTACCCGACGCCGCGACGTGACAGGCAAATTCGTCAATCGCCGCGGCGGTCAGGAACCATGTGTATTCAAGCGGTTCCCTATCATCAGGTTATTAGCGTTGTTGAGCACTCGTTTGGATCATTTCACCCACTTGTTTCAGCGTCTTGACATCGATGTCTCGGATCTTGCCGGCGTCGTTGGGGCCGATATCGATCGAAAAGATGTTGCCGTATTCGATCGCCCCCTGGTAGTCCTGGAACAACTTGGTCGCTGGATGACAAAGGTTGTCGTGCTCGGGCAACGAGTAGAACCACATCGCCCCGCCCTTGTGCGGCGGAAGGATGGGATACGTGAACTCGGCGACAAGATAGCCCGGGTAGGCCGCCTCGGCGTCCTTGTTGTACTTGGTTGCGCTGGCGTCACCGAGTTCTCCAGGCCGCCCCATTTCGCGCAGGCAAAGGCGACCTGCGGGCTCCCCATGATTGAAGCCGACGAACGTGTTGGGCTGGAATTGATGCATCCACTCAACCGTTTCTTGATGTGACAGTCCCCCCGTGCCAACGGCATGATCCATCCACCAGAACTCGATGGGGCCGTAGCGGGTCAGCAGCTCTTCAAGCTGGGCCTTCTTCACCTCAGGATGACTGCCGCCACCGCGGCCTTTGCCATCAACCGCAGCGGGCCAGTTCCAATCACCCTCGGAGAAATACAGCGCGAGCTTGATCCCGTGCTTGTCGCAGGACTCCCGCAACTTCGCCAGCACATCGATGCCGAGCGGGCTGTTGGTGACCTTCTTGTCCGTGGTCTTCGTATCCCAAAGACAAAACCCGTCATGGTGCTTGGCAAGAAACAGAATGTATCCCATACCGGCCTCCTTCGCAGTTTGGCACCACTGGTCGGTGTCACACCCGGTCGCCTTGAAGTAGGACGCATCTTTGTCGCTCGTCAGCGTCCATTCTTGGCCCGAAAACGTACTGAACGACCAACAGATAAACATGCCCCACTTCATCTCACGCAGTTGTTCGGCGCGGACCGCGTCGGGGAGTTTAGCCTTATTGACTTCGGGCGGTGCGGCATGAGCCGATCCGATCATCCCCGATATCACACACAGTGCTGCTAACCCTAATTTCATTGTTCATCCTTCCTTTCCGACGAAGTCTCTCGTTACGCAATCTGGATCCATGCCGCTCTAACGCATCGTTTCGCACAACACATTCGTTCGATCATGGATTCACCTCGTTTACTTTGCAGATGGGATAAGTTGATTGGTCGATTCGGCCAAGGCGTTGTCGATTTGTGCCATGATATTAGCACTGCCCAGGTAGTGGTATCCGGCATTGGATGCGAAATCGGCGCGGCAATGGATCACTTGGAATCGGGCAAAGCGAGATACCGAGTTGTGCTGGAGGCGTGACGCAGGACGAATCGCACCTTTTTCATACTGCTCGCAGCAAGGGCGAGATGATGCCAACCGGCGTTGGGGTCGCTGAGCAACCGCGAAAGGTCGTGCCCATCGAGTTGCGGAGGCGTTTGCCCCCCAGCCGTGACGACCGCGTACGGCCAACGCCTTACCGTGACTGAAAGATGGAGCTTTCGATGACTGATTGGAGTGTGTCTCGGAAACGGTATTCGTTCTTCTTGGCCTCGCTGACCAAGCGGTCGATCTCAGGGCGATCCGTGGCTTCGATTTGACGTCCGGTACCGTAGACGAGCAGCTTTTCAATCTCGGTCCGCGTGAATTGATCCTCACGAGCCAACAACAGCTGCTTCAGTTCGACGATGTCTTCGAACTTGTCGCCGTTCACAAACTGCCCCGACGCATCAATCTTCTGGTTTTTGGCGTAGTGCGTTCGCCAACGGCCGATCGGGTCGTAGCTTTCGAGTGCAAATCCAGGCGGGTCGATGCGGCGATGGCACTCGTTGCACGCTGGAACGTTGCGATGTTTGGCGAGTTGTTCGCGAATGGTCTTTGTACCGCGTGTATCGGGATCAAGGGGTTCTACATTATCAGGCGGTGGCGACGGCGGTGTGCCGAAAAGGTTCTCCAACACCCAGACACCACGGGTTACCGGTGACGTTTCGATTCCGTTCGCGGTGACCGTCAGCACACTGGCATGGCCAAGCAGCCCGCCGCGATGTTTGTTATGAAGCGTTACTTTCCGAAACGTGTAGCCCTTCATATCGGGCATGCCGTAGAACCGTCCCAGCGTCCGATTGACGAAGGTGAAATCGGAATCAAGGCAATTCAATAGACTGAGGTTTTCTTCTACCAAGTGACGCAAGAACAACCTGGTTTCCTGCAACATCAACGGGCGCAGGTCTTTGCTGTAGTAGGGAGAAAACTCATTCCGGTCGGGTGGCATACCGCCGAGTTCTCGCAGACCTAACCAACTGTCGCAAAAGCCGGCATAGAATTCCGATGCTTTCGGATCTTGTAACATCCGATCGACTTCCGATCGCAAACGCTTCGGAGCACGAATCGAACCCTCGCTGGCAGCAACCACCAGTGCATCATCCGGCATGGACGACCACAAGAAATAGGAAAGTCGATTGGCCAACGCGACATCGGACAACTTCGTCGAATTCGGGGCGTCCGGTTTCTCGTCGAGATACAAGAACCCGGGCGCACAAAGTACCGCCGTGAGCGTGTCCTTGAGCGATTCGTAGGCTGTTCGTCCTGCGGCTTCGCTGCGACGAGCTACACTCAGCATTTGATCGACTTCGGCCGGCGCGACATCGCGACGATAGGCCTTCGCCATAAACCGCGTGACGATTTCCTCGATGCGATCACGCGTAAACGCTTGCTCGCCAAGAATCGTTTGGCGGCTGGGTGGCGGCCATGCATCATAGATCGGACCCTTGATTTTGATTTCATGGATGCGCAGATGCGGCAGCTTGCCCTCTTTGAGTGCTTGCACATAATGCTCCCCAAACCGCTCCATCTTTCGCCCCTGCTCTTTCAGCATTTTCAGGCCGATTCGGGACTGGAGGTTTCGGGCATTTGACGGGCCATTGAGATAGGTAAATCGAGGCGAGAACCCTTGGTCCAACCAAATGGTTCGTGTGAACCACTGTGGTTTGCCATCGGGAACCTCGATTACAGCCAACCGCGTTTCAAACGGTTGCGGATCAGAGAGCTTTCCCAAATTCGGATTGCCGGGAATGATCCCCATCAACATGGGCTCATCCTTGTCGATGTCGACTTGATGACTTGGGTGCGGATGATCACGGTTTTGGCCTTCCACGAGCACTTGGATTTCATAGCGACCATGGTGAGGTGCTCCATCACGGAACTTCAGGATCGGCGCGTACTCGCCCCAATGGTTTTCCGAATTGTTCGTCTCGTGAACGCACAAGTACTTTGAATCAAACGCTTCGCGGTGTGCGTATTCCAGTTCCTGCTGTTGGATGAAGGGCGCTTTGAAGTGCCAGTGCTGAATAACCGGTTTCGTTTCCGGTGCAAACGCTTTTTCAATCACTTGATCGGCAGCGATCAGATGCTGTTCGAGCAAGAAACCGGTGGTCGCTAAGCGATTGCCCACGTTGTCAAAATGATCGATCAGATCGTCTTGCGGAAAGTTTCGTGACGGATCAAACATCTGCGTGTTCAACTGAAACAAATCGCGAACGGTATTCAGATACTCACGTCGATTCAAGCGACGAAGCACCGTTTCACCGCCCGTAGTCGTCTGCGACTGGTGGTACTGCTCGGTTTGCGTGCGTAGATACTCAATCAACTTCTGCCGCGTGTTCTCGTCTGGTTGATCGGAATCATCAGGCGGCATGTCGCCGAGAACGAGTTGATCGATCGCGTCTTGAGTCTCGACCAATGTGTCGTTGTCCACGATCGGGAATCGCAACTGATCGAAGCGACGTTCGCCCTTTTGTTCCTCAGCTCCGTGACAACCCGTGCAATAGGTCGCGAAGGCTTGCTTTGAATCGAAGTCCACGGCAAGGATCTTGTCGGCAGGTAACGTTGCGACACTTAGAAGGATCGCTGCAAGGGACGTTCGGATCAAAGCTCGCACATCCTCAGACCACTTCCAGACCACGGAGCGTGCCGGTGCTCTTGCTGAACGAATCCGTTTCAACACCAAACCGCTGCAACATCGACAAGTACAGATTCGAAAGTGGGACATTGCGGCCTGCGGGGTAAATTTTGTGTTCTCCGTGCTGGAAACCGCCTCCAGCGAGCAAAATTGGCAAATTTGTGTTGGTGTGCGCGTTACCGTTGCCCATGCCGCTGCCGAAAAGAACCATCGTACTGTCAAACAACGCACCGGATGCGTCATCAGCGGTCACTGATTTCAGTTTGCTAAGAAAGCGAGCAAGTTGCTCCATTTGGTACTGCTCGATGGTCAACAATTGCTCAATGGTTTCAGGTTTCTTGCCGTGGTGCGAGATCGCATGGTATCCCGCTTTTAGCCCTAAAAAACCTGTATCAAAATGTTCGCTGGAAATTTCTAATGTGGCGACCCGAGTCGAATTGGTTTGCAGCGCCAGAACGATCAAGTCGAACAGCACCGGCAGGTCTTCGACGATGCCTTTCATTTCCGGTTCGGGGTACTCCACCGTTGGCTTGGCAACCGTCCGCCAGTTCTCGTCTTGTTGCAGTTTCTTTTCGACATCGCGAATGGAGCTGAAGTACTCGTCAAGTTTGGCTTTGTCGCGTCCATCCAGATGCTTCTGCATCGACTGCGCCTCGCCGCAAACCGCGTCGAGGATGGAGCCACGCAGTTGAAATTGCTGTTGAGCGTGCGCTCGATCTTTCGCGTCGCCGTCGACAAATAGTTTCTGGAACAGTGCTTTCGGGTTGGTGATCGGCGGGACGCGGGCACCGGATCGAGTCCAACACATCCGGCAACCGCCATGCAGCCCCGAATCAGAACCGAGGGTCAACGACGGAAACCGCGAACGGGAACCGACGTGCTCGGCGGCGCGCTGGTCGAGGCTCAGCATTCCATCGGGCATCGACCGTGCCTCGTCGGTCTTCACGCCACTCAAGAACGAATGGACGGCGAAATGCCCGCCTTTGATGCCGTGGTCGAGGTGCGAGAAAACCGTGAAGCCGCGACGATGAGGTTTGAGCGGTTCGAGCAACCGGGGTAACTCATAATCGGGACCGCCTGCTTTCGGAAAGAACTCTTCGGGGTACATTCCAAATGAGTTACCGATACAAACCATTTTCATGCTGGATGTTGGTTGCTGCTGAGAGTTACCAAGACACGAATCCAGCGATGCCATCGGAGGCAGTGTCACACTGACGCCCGCCGCACGAAGGAGACAGCGGCGATTGATACGAAGAAGACGTGCATCATTCATGTCGGAGACTTCTCAGGCGGGGCCAGCGAAGGTGGACGGTTTGGGCAGGGAGCATTTTTGAGTCTAACCTTTCCTTTCCATTGCGTCTACAAAGAACACGGGATGGAGGTGGGGTGAACCGGAAGCCTGAGAGGGTGCAACCATACCCTCGAGCCGCCTTTGCCCGAGTCATTCTGCGATCGTCGAAATGGGTGAGCCGACGTCCTCTCGTTTGCAAGGTTCCACGATGTAAGGAGAGTCGAAGCGATGAAGATAATAGGGTGTCGTCTGCGGTGACGCTTACGGTTCCAGCATACTTGGAGCCACGCGACACGATTTGTTTTGGTATGGTATCCATGGCGCCCCCACCCCGTATGCCGTGATCTCAACGAGTCGTGCGAACGCAAATCGATGACACCGATATTGTTGTCGCCCCCAACCCTTCGCATTTACCGACCGCGACAACATCGATTTCTTCCAGAGAAAGAACCAGGATGCCCAACCAAGAGATGTTCAGAATCCTGTCGGCTTTGGCCATCGCGTTGTGTTGCTCGTTCACAACATCGCTTGCAACCGCGCCGACCCCCACGCCAGCTCGCCTCAACGTTTTGTTTCTCATTTCGGACGACCTGACCTCAACGGCGTTGTCCTGTTATGGAAACACGGTCTGCCAAACACCAAACATTGACGCGCTCGCTGCCAGGGGGACACGATTCACTCGTGCCTATTGTCAGGGAACGTATTGCGGTCCTTCGCGAGCGTCGTTCATGTCCGGGTACTATCCCCATGCAACCGGCGTCCTGGGTTACACCAATCCGCGACCGCAGATCGGAGATTGCCCGATGTGGCCGGAACACTTCAAGAACCATGGCTACTACACGGCGAGAGTCAGCAAGATCTTTCACATGGGCGTACCGGGCGGCATCGAGACGGGTGGTGACGGAGCGGATGACGCGCGTTCGTGGACCGAGCGGTTCAACAGTCCGGGCCCCGAGTGGAAGGCGGCAGGCGATGGCGAGACGCTGGAAAACAATCCCGACGGGACCAAGCCAGTGGTCGGCGGGAACACGTTTGTTGTTGTGGAGGCAGATGAGGGAGACCTTGCACACTCCGATGGTAAAACCTCACAACAAGCGTCTGCGCTGATCCAATCGCACGCCGACGAACCCTTTTGGATTGGCGTTGGCTTCGTTCGACCCCACGTTCCATTCGTCGCGCCGCGGTCCTACTTCCAACCGTTCAAACCTTACGAGAATCTTACACTTCCGCCACGCGTTGTTGACGATTGGAACGATACGCCCCTGGCGGGCATCAACTATAAAACAAGTGTCAACATGAAAATGGACCTGCGACGTCAAAAGAAAGCACTCGGCGGGTACTACGCATCCGTTTCTTTCATCGATGCGCAGGTCGGCAAGGTACTTGCAGCACTACGGGACTCGGGACTGGAGGAAAAGACAATCGTCATTTTCACGAGCGATCACGGCTATCACCTTGGTGAACATGATTTCTGGGCCAAAGTTTCGCTGCGAGAGGAGTCTGCGTCGGTACCCTTGATCATCAGCGTCCCAGGTAAGCGGCCAGCGGTTTGCAACAGCTTCGTGGAATTACTCGACTTGTACCCGACCCTTTCCCATCTATGTGGTCTGGATGTGCCGCAAAACTTGCAGGGCAAGGATATTTCGCGGATGTTCGATGATCCCCGTCACGTGGTTCGTGATGCCGCGTTCAGTGTCGCGCCGATGCGTCAAGGTTTTCTGATTCGCGAAAACCGATGGGCGTATCTTCAATATGGTGAAGAGGGTTCCAAGGGAATTGAGTTGTTCGACATGGCCGCCGATCCGAATCAATTCACGAACCTGGCACAGTCCGAGGATCATACGGAAATCGTTGCACGTCTGCGAAGTAGGCTCGCAAAGAAGCTAACGGAAGTTCGCGATAACGACCTCGGGTCGCCCCCGCGATCGACCAGGGCCCGTTAGGATCGCCCTGTGGTTTTTGATGGGCTTTGCAATGACAATTGCATCGAGGCTGGTCAGATCCTGCGAGAAAACGGTATCACGAACGATTGCCCCAACTCCAAACAAATGAGGAATCCCATGTCATTGAGACTTAATCTTCTCGGCGCTCTCTCACTCACAATCGGCCTTGTCAGCTTTGCTCAGGACGATATCAAACCTGATCCCAATCGCTTGGCTGCAGAACGCACGACACAAATTTTGCAATCCGCCACCTGGACCAACCTGTTCAACGGGCAAGATCTAACCGGATGGAGCGGTGACACCAAAGGCTACATCGTCGAGAACGGTACCCTCGTTTGCAAGAAGGGTGGCAAGAACCTTCGCACCGACAAAGCTTACAGCGACTTTGCTTTGGAGTTTGAATTCAAACTGGACGAAAGCGGCAACAATGGGATCGGCATCCGAGTTCCCAACGGCGGGCATCCAGCTAGCGACGGCATGGAGATTCAGATCTTGGATCACAACGGCAGCCGCTACAGTGGTGAAGCCGAAATGGCTGGCGGCACATCACGCAAACTCAGTTGGCTAAAACCGTGGCAATACCACGGATCGATTTACGGAATCACCCCAGCGAAAACGGGCTACTTAAGACCGGTCGGGCAATGGAACCGAGAAACCATCATCGCGATTGACGATCACATTATGGTGATTCTCAATGGAGCCGTGATTGTCGACACGTTTCTGGATCAAACTACTGCCGTGGACGGCGGGGTTCACAAGGGGATGAAGAACAAATCGGGGCACATTTTTTTGGCAGGCCACAACGACCGTGTTGAATTTCGCAGCCTTCGAATCGCTGACTACTCCCCCTCACCCGCACTCCCTCGGACGAAGGGCGACAACACGCCGCCCGATGGTTTCCGCATGCTGTTCAACGGCAAGGACTTGACGGGATGGAAAGGACTGGCGCACAAGGACGCGAACGAGCGCCGCAAGTTGTCCGGCGATGCATTGCAGGCTGCACAGGCAACGGCCGATCAATCCATGGCCGAGCATTGGAGCGTCGTCGACGGTATCTTGACCTACGATGGCAAAGGCCAGAGCCTTTGTACGGCGAGAGACTTTGGCGACTTTGAACTCTATCTGGACTGGAAAATCCCAGCCGGTGCCGACTCCGGTATTTACTTGCGTGGAACGCCTCAAATTCAAATCTGGGACCCGTGGGATGCCCGTGTGAAAGCGGGCTCGGAGTTACCGAGCACGCCGCAGCAATGGGTGGCGGCTTACCGAAATGGCCGCAATTTGGGATCGGGCGGACTTTGGAACAACAAACGCTGGCGAAATGCTCCCACGGTTCTGGCCGATAATCCACCGGGCCAGTGGAACACCTTCCTGATCCGCATGGTAGGTGAAAAGGTCACGATCTGGCTCAACAAGAAGCAGATCGTCGATCGTGTTGTGTTAGAAAACTACTGGGACAAAACTGGCCTGACCTCCATCCCCCGGTCCGACCAAATCGAACTCCAACACCACGGTAGCGAACTCTACTTCAAGAACCTCTACCTTCGAGAGTTGCCCTATTAGAGGATTTATACGAAGGACGTAGGTTCTCGCGCACAAGGAAACGGGGTCAGGTACCAATCGTGCGAAGCACCCTTCGGGCCACTTGGCTATTGGTACCTGACCCCGTTTCCAATTAGCTCCCCCATCATTTACAAAAATGCTCTAGCTCGGATGCTCCCACTCGAGGGAGTACCGTGGGCGAGCAGGAACGCGCGGTGATTCCTTCGAGGTCCGGTGGAACAGGCAATCAACACGACGTCGATCCGTGCGCCCCCGTGCGAGCCACCGGATTCAGAATAACGGCGGACTCATTTCGCCATTCATTCGCTCCCACAACTCCACTAATTCGGCGAGACGCTCGCGGTGTGATTCGGCTAGGTTCGTCTGTTCAGAGAGATCCTTAGTGAGGTCATAGAGTTCCCACCTCGCGTCGCCGGGTGCCTTCCGTTCGCCCATACGAACCAATTTCCAATTGCCGTGGCGTAGCGCCGCCTTGTCACCTTGGCGCCAAAACAGAGTCTCGTGGGGAATGCCGTCGTCCTTGCCGGTCAGAAACGGAATCAGATCGACGCCCTCGATCTGATTCGGCGCCGCGACACCGACACTGTTGGCAGCGGCGGTCGCATAGATATCGAATGAGCTGACCGGTTTTGCATACACTTGCCCGGGGGGAATGGTTGCCTTCCATTGCACCATGAAGGGCACTCGCAGCCCACCCTCATACATCGTCCCCTTGGATCCTCGCAGCGGCAAGTTGCTTGAGGTCAGTTCGCGTGTTGGACCGCCATTGTCGCTGAGGAAAAAAACGATCGTATTCTCTTCCAGTCCCGACTGCCGCAACTGCTTCATCACCGCGCCGACGCTGTCGTCGAGGTTGGCCAGCATGGCGGCAAAAATCCGGCGGTGGAGGTCTTCGATGTGCGAGAACTTTTCCATGTAGGCCTTGGCACCTTGCAGCGGGCTGTGAACCGCATTGTAGGCCAGGTAGAGAAAGAAAGGCTTGTCGTCGTGCCGGTCGATGAAGTCAACGGCTTCGCGCGTGAGCGCATCGGTCAGGTATTCGGTTTCGACAACGGGCTGACCGCCGCGCGTGATGGGATTGTCGGCATCGTAGTCCGGCTCGTTCCCACCCATGTGATCGGTATAGATCAGTCCCTTCTTTCCGACCCACCGGCCCGTCATCCCGCCGGGAAGAGTCTTGCGGCGAAGCATGGTCGTCACCCCTTGGTAGGGAGGCGGCACAAAGTAGTGCCCCTCGTGCATGAATCCGAAGAACTCGTCGAAGCCGTGCCGAAAAGGATGGAAATCCGCGGTGCCACCTTGATGCCATTTCCCGATCAGCCCAGTTGTGTATCCGGCATTCTGCAACGTTTCGGCTATCGTGACTTCCGCAGCTGGCAGTCCGATGCCTGGTTGTTCATTGACCGCGCCGATCGGGTTGAACTCGTAGCCGAAACGCGTCGGAATTCGTCCCGTCAGCAAGCCCGCCCGTGAAGGACTGCAATTGGGCCCCGCGACATAGCCGGCGGTAAAACGGACGCCATGGTTGGCGATCGAGTCGATATGGGGCGTCGGGATTTCTGGATTGCCCTGACAGCTGAGCTCCCCATAGCCAAGGTCATCCGCAAACAAAATGATCAGATTGGGTTGTTCGGCAGCCGAGGCCATCGCGGCCATCGCAGCCGTAAGCAGCAAGGCAATTCGCGGTGTTGATCGAGTCATGTTCATTGTGGCCTTCTATCAAGAGATCGCAGACTGATTACGACGCAAAGTCATTGCCCATGGATTCTCACGACGATCTTTCGAAACAGGGACAATACTTTCATGCTTCGAAAAAGCGACGACGGTGCCAGCACGGACGAATCATCTAACCCATGGAAAGAATACACAAAGCGGCTCCGCAATTCAGCAGTGCGACGTCTCATGACCCGCCACCGCCCTGCGTTGCCCCCCCCAGGAAGGAGGAATTGACCAGTTCGTTCTGCGTTTCGCGCGATGCGAGATGGAAACGGGAAAAAAAGACTCGATGTTAGCCAGCGAGCGGATCAGGCACGTTATCATGGTTGGAATAGATTTGGCCTACGTCATTGAGAACCTATCCGAAAAGGGGTCTGACCCTCTCTTGGTCTGAGCGTATCGGTAGCAAACCCATTGGAAAACAACGAGTTTTTGAGCAATCGAAACGTCGGTCGACAAAGGGTCAGACCCCTTTTCGGATAGGTCCCTAGCCATCCCGTATATTCAAAAGGAACAAAAGATGAAAGCGAAGAGCCGACGTGAATTCTTAAAGTCCACGGCCTCCGCCACCAGCGCCGCGATCGTGGCTCCCTTGATCGTTTCCTCCTCCGCTCTGGGACTCGGCGGTGCTGTAGCTCCGAGCGACCGGATTGTGGTGGGCGGCCTGGGCATCGGACCACGCGGGACTACCGATTTGAAGTGTTTTCTCGCGAATCCCGACGTGCAGTTTGTCGCGGTGGCCGATCTGCAAAAGTCACGGCGTGAGGCGGTCAAGACGCTCGTCGATGGCACGTACGGGAACAAAGACTGTGACCTGTATCCCGACATGTATGACATCCTTGCCCGTGACGACATCGATTCGCTGCTGATCGCGACCGGGGATCGCTGGCACACGATGGCCTCCATTCTGGCAGCCAAAGCCGGAAAGGACGTCTACTGCGAAAAACCGTGCTCGCTGACCATCGCCGAAAGCCGCGCACTGGCCGACGCGTATCGAAAATACAACCGCGTTTACCAGGCAGGGACTCAACGACGCACGATCGGCAACTTTGAGTTCGCAAAGAACTTGGTGCGTGACGGTGCACTCGGCAAGCTACATACCATTCACGCCAATACCCGTCCGCCGGGCACCAGTCATCATTGGCTGCCGGCCGAACCGGAACCTTCGAAAGAGGTTTGCGATTGGGACCGTTGGCTCGGTGCCTGTCCGTGGCGACCCTACAATTCGCAGTATGTCGCAGGTCGCTGGCGCGGCCACTTCGACTTTCATGGCGGCGGAATTCTCGAATGGGGTTCGCACACGGTCGACCTCTGCCAGTGGGCAGCCGGCCGTGACGACACCGCTCCGGTTCGATACGTCCCCAATGCAGATGGAGTGGAGTGCTATTACGCCGACGGTCTGAAACTGGTCATGCGCAGCGAGGGCTGGATGGGCATGGGCACGTGCAGCGTGCGCTATGAAGGCGACGAAGGCTGGATCGAAACGGGGGATTCCGGAAACTTCATTCTCGAGCCGGAATCGCTGCGCACCCAGCAATCGGTGTTCCACCGCGCGGGGACGGATCCGACGACCCACATCCGCAACTTCCTGGACTGCGTGAAGACGCGTGCTTTGACCAACGCGAACGCCGCGGTCGTGGCGCAGTCGCACGTCGTCTGTCACGCCGCCTACATCGCCTGGCAACTAGGTCGCGAACTGAGCTTTGACCCCGTCAAGGAAGAATTCGCCGATGACGAAGAGGCCAATCGCATGTGTTCACGCGCCATGCGCGAACCTTGGCACGTTTGATGGCGAATCTTCCTCGACGCCTTTCAATCAACTCACCCCCACAAACTCAACCCCGCCCCAACCGATACCAGGTTTGACTTCCCTGGGAGGACACCTCTGATGACTATCCTTCGCTCCCCTTTCTCCGTCGCCACGCTGCTGATGTCTCTGGTGTTGCCGTATGCAGCACCGGTTTTTCCAAATCAAGCGTTGTCACAGCAGCCGCTTCCCGCCGAGGGTGACGAGTCGCAGTTAATTGCCGTTCTGAATTCCGACGCTGAATTATTCGATAAGGCCAAAGCATGCCAGCGGCTAGCGATCATCGGAACCTCCGAGTCGGTGCCTGTGGTGGCAAAGTTGCTGGCCGACCCGGACTTATCGCACTACGCGCGTTTTGCTTTAGAAGCGAATCCAAGTTCCGACGTCGACAAGGCGTTTCGTAGTGCGTTGGAGAAACTGAAGGGCAGGCAGCTTGTGGGTGTGATCAATTCCGTCGCGGCTCGCAAGGACACCCTGGCCGTCGACGCCTTGCTCAGCGCGGCTGATAGCGACGACGACGAGGTCGCGGCGGCGGCACTTTCCGCATTGGGTGCGTTAGGGTCCCCCGAATCCATCGCCGCAGTCCAGCAGGCGTTAAGTGGCAAGGCTTCGCTGCGTGTGGCCGCTGCAGACGCCTGTCTGACAGCTGCGGACAATTTGCTGCTGGAAGGAAACAATGCAGATGCACTGAAGGTTTTGGCGGCTCTTCGCTCCGCTGAATTGCCAAAACACATCAACGTAGCGTCTCGTTTTGGCGAAATCCGAGCAGGCTCGGAGAACGTGAACGAGCTGATGATTTCCTATCTTGGCGACGACGATCTCGACTTGTTCCGCATCGGATTGGAGCTTGCGCACAGTTTGACGAACACGAGCACGACCGAACAACTGGTGAATCAACTCGATTCGCTGCAGCCAGACCGCCAAATCCTGCTTTTGCACGTGCTCGGAGAACGAGGGGATGCTTCGGCATTGCCAACCGTGATTGAAGCATTGGGCTCCGGCGATGCCGACATGAAGAACGCTGCCGTGCGTGTTCTCGGCGCATTGGGCAATGGCTCCGTTGTGCCTGTTCTGCTGAAGGCGGCCGTGTCCGACGACGAAGTTCTGGCCACAAACGCGCGCGACAGTTTGACGGTGCTCGGTGGCGATGATGTGGATGCTCAATTGGCTCAGACGCTGGAAGGGAGCGACGGACAACAGCGGCTCGTGCTGGTGGACGTCGCCGGTCGACGCGGGATTCCCCAGGTGATCCCTTTGCTGCTGCAATACGTCTCAGCCGACGATGCCGAACTGCGGAACTCTGCCATCGATGGTCTGGGGATGACGGTGGGACTCGAAAACTTTCCGCCGCTCGTTGACAAGATGTTGGCGATGGGCGATTCGGAGTCTGCCAAACCGATGAAGGAAGCCTTACGCAAGGCATGTCAGCGGATGGGCGACCGCGATGCAGCGTCGAAAGTCCTGCTGGATCGAATGGCGGGCGAATCAGCTGCTGCGAAAATCGAATTGATGGATCTGCTCATTTACGTGGGGGGCGAACAAGCACTCTCTGGCGTGCAAAGGGCTGCAGAGGGCGACGAGGATTCCGCAGCGGACGCCGCCACACAAGCGCTCGGAAAATGGCTAACACCGGATGCCGCTCCCGTACTGCTGGAATTGGCACAGTCGGGAAATGAGAAATTCCGTGTCCGTTGCCTGCGTGGCTACATCCGAATCATTCGACAGTTCGGGTTAAAGCCGGGTCAGCGTCTGCAAATGAGCAAGCAGGCGTTTGCCGCGGCGACTCGAGATGAGGAACGCAAACTGGTGCTCGACACGCTTACGCGATTCCCTTCCCCACAGGGTCTGAAGATGGTCATGCTGCACCTGACGACTCCATCGCTGAGTGAAGACGCCAGCAAGGCGGCAGTGACGATCGGGGAAAAAATTGTCGACAACGACCCGAAATCGGTGGCAGGTGCTATGCCGATCGTCGTCGCCACGACGAAGAACGAGGAACTCGCCAACCGTGCAAAAGTGCTCATCACGCGTTCGACGTCGGAGTAAGCAGGGACTCACCGGTCTTTGCCTACTCAGAGCATTTTGAACAATGATGTACGCTGCAAACTCGCCACGTTCGCCGGAACGTGGTCCACCGATTGGCGACGGTGGCTACGTTGAAGATCAAAAAATGCTCTCGGTGGACAGCGTCACTTTGTGAGCGGCAAGGCGTTAGCCGCCGGTTATGCCCACGAAATACCGGCGGCTAGAGCATTTTTGTAAATGATGGGGGAGCTAATCGGAAACGGGGTCAGGTACCGATAGCCAAATGGCCAGCAAGGGTGCTTCGCACGATTGGTACCTGACCCCGTTTCCTTGTGCGCGAGAACCGACGTCCTTCGTAAAAAGGCTCTAGCGTCTTGCCGCTCAGCCCGAGATTGATTCAGAAAATTACGGTAAATCGCCCACAAAGTGGCGCTGTCCCGTTAGGACCTCTGCGGTTGCCCAACCATGTGCTGAAGAAGTCAATTCATGTCTGCGTCATGATGTTGCCAACAGGTCTTTCACGACGTGTGCAGGTTCCACTCCGGTCAGTCGTTGGTCGAGCCCTTGGAATCGGTAGCTGAACCGTTGGTGGTCGATTCCCAGGCAATGCAGCATGGTCGCATTGAGATCTCGGATGTGCACTGGATTTTCGGCAATGTTGTAAGCAAACTCATCCGTCACCCCATACGAAAGCCCACCGCGGACACCACCACCCGCCATCCACATACTGAAGCAGCGCCCATGATGGTCGCGTCCGCTTCCTAATGCACCTTGACTGTATGCGGTCCGGCCAAATTCCCCCCCCCAGATCACTAACGTGTCGTCCAGAAGCTTGCGATTTTTTAAATCCGTCACCAGTGCGGCGGAAGGCTGGTCGGTGTCTTTGCATTGAGCGCGGAGATGGGGCTGAAGGTTGACATGTTGATCCCAGCCGCGATGAAAGAGCTGGATGAACCGCACATCACGCTCTGCCATGCGCCGTGCCATCAGGCAGTTGAATGCATAAGTTCCCGGCTGGCGTGCGTCCTCGCCGTAAAGATCAAACGTGCTGTCGGGTTCGTCCGAGAGATCGGCGATCTCGGGAGCAGCGGCCTGCATGCGGAATGCCATTTCATATTGTGCAATGCGTGTTTCGATTTCCGGATCGCCGCTGGCTTGGAACTTCAGACGATTAAGTGCGGCGAGGTCATCGAGCTGTCCGCGACGGTTCTTTCGCGTGATGCCAGGTGGGTCATTCAAGTACAGCACCGGATCGCCACTGCTGCGGAGCATCACGCCTTGGTGACTGGACGGCAAATAGCCGCTGCCCCAGAGCCGCGAGAAGATCGGTTGGCCAGGATTCTTGCCGTTGCCTTGCGAGAGCAACACAACATAGGACGGCATGTTCTGATTCGCGCTGCCAAGCCCATAGCTAGCCCACGCGCCGGCGCTCGGGTGACCCGGAACCTGAGACCCT
Source organism: Novipirellula artificiosorum (assembly GCF_007860135.1). NCBI lineage: Bacteria > Pseudomonadati > Planctomycetota > Planctomycetia > Pirellulales > Pirellulaceae > Novipirellula > Novipirellula artificiosorum. The sequence goes on along the minus strand of NZ_SJPV01000004.1, from coordinate 73,390 downwards.
GTATTGATGAACGTGATGCCCGGATCGTGGTTAATCGCCTCGGTGTGCATCGAGTGAATCACTGCGATGTCGTCCGCGATTTTGGAGGTGTGAGGCAGCAGATCGCTGATCCATGTACCGCACTCACCGTGGCGTTCAAATTTTCCGATTCCACCGCAAACGGGGAAGCTGGTTTGGCCCGATGTCATCCCTGTGAGTCGTTGGTCGCCGCGCACGCTCGGGGGAAGCTCCTCGCCGTGCTTTTGCTCAAGCACCGGTTTATAGTCGAAAAGGTCGATATGCGAGGGGCCACCGGACATGAAGAGGTAGATGACTCGCCGAGCGGATGGCTTGAAGTGCGGCAGACCCGACCGGTTTGCGTCTTCGTTTGCATTGCTATCGAGCATCGCCCCGAGCGCAAGCGCCCCCACGCCTCCGCAGGCTTGGCTGACGAAGGCACGGCGCGAGGTGAAGAGGTTCGTATTCATTGGCGTGTAATCGTTTCGTCGAGGTTGAGGATCAGCGAGGCGACGGAACAGATCGCGGCGGCACTCGGTTCGTCATCTGTCCCCAGTTCGCTGCCGACCAAGTAACGGGCCGTCCGTTTGGGCGAGGCACCAAAATAGTCCAATTGACGCTGGTAAGCGGCATTTAAAATGGCCAATTCCTGGGCACTCGGATGCCGCGCTGTCGCGAGTCGAAAGCCATGGCGAATTTGCCCATGAACAGATGCGTCGGCGCTCAACATCTGTTCCGCCAGTCCCCGAGACGCTTCGACAAACTGTGGAGCGTTCATCATCACGAGCGCCTGGAGCGGCGTGTTCGTCAGCGACCGCCGCACGACGCAGGTTTCGCGATTGGGCGCATCGAATGTGGTCATGAACGGTGGCGGCGAGGTCCGTTTCCAAAACGTGTAGAGACTGCGGCGATAGACACGCTCGCCGCGATCCGGGAAATAGTGTTGTGCTGAGAAAAAACCGGGGTAACCAAAATGGCTGACCTCTTTCCACAGCCCCAGCGGTTGCGGCGGGAAGACGCTCGGACCTCCCACTTCGCGGTCCAACAGCCCGGCGATCGCCAACGCGCTGTCGCGAATCCCCTCCGCCGACAGGCGATACCGTGGCGCCCGAGCGTACAACCGGTTGTAGGGATCGTGCTTCAGCAATTCCTCGCTGACGTCGGAGACTTGACGATAGGTTCTCGACAGGAGCATCGTCTTGAGCAACGCACGCACATCCCAGCCCGAGGCAACGAACTCTGAGGCCAACCAATCAAGTAACTCGGGATGCGATGGCCACTCGCCTTGGGAACCAAAGTCTTCGGACGTTTTGACGAGCCCCGTTCCGAACAGCAACTGCCAGTAGCGATTCACCGCGACCCGAGCCGTCAGTGGGTGGATTGGATCGGTGAGCCAATCCGCCAGCGCCAAGCGGTTGGGGCGAGTGGACTCGGGCAAGTTTCCAAAAACTGCGGGAATCCCAGCCTCGACGATTTCGCCATGCTGATCGTATTGTCCACGCCTCAGGATCGGCGTCTTCCGATCTGCGGCGCCTTCGTTCATCACCATCACCGACGTCTGACCGCTCGCGAGCGACGTTTGCAGCACGCCAATCTCGCCGTCGATGCTCCTAAGCAACTTGTCCATGTCAGAATTCGCCTTGCCAAACTCCACTGCGACCAAGTTGTGTTCCTCCGTGCTCCGCTGTTGATTGGGTTTTCGAAGCGCGGCGATGAGAGCGGGTTGATCGCGGGCGATCCTTGCCAAGCCGATCCTTGCGAACACCTTGCCCCACGGTGTGGCGCCATGCGGAACGACAACCAAGGCAGACGTGAAACCGCCGACGTGGCCTGACCGCTTCCAACCCACCTCCGCTTTCGAGCTCTCCATCCAGTTCGCGTCGGTACCGAAAGAACGGCCATCACCCGATGCCACCAACGCAAGGAACGCCGCTTTCGCTGCTTGGGCAAGCGTTTCCTTCTCCCATTTTTGTTTCGCATCGCCCAGCGGCCCTTGCGGATAGGCCTTGGCGTGCTGGAGCGCAGCGATCCGAGATTCAAGGGATGCGCAAAACGTCGCCTTGTCTTGAAGAATCGGAGTGACCGAGAGGACCGGATTTGTGTTCCCGTTGGTTCCTCCCACGCCTGATTCGGTGGAGGTGTTGAAGAACGCGAAAAACCGGTAATAGTCGCGTTGTGAAATCGGGTCGTATTTGTGATCGTGACACTGAGCGCATCGCATCGTCAGCCCCATGAACGTTGTCGACACCGTATCGACCTTGTCGATGATCGCAGCGACGCGGTATTCCTCGGCGATCGTCCCACCTTCGTGCGTATTCATGCTGTTGCGAAGAAAACCGGTGGCAGTTTTTTGTCCCTCAGTGGCGTTCTCCATCAAGTCCCCTGCCAGCTGTTGGCGGAGAAATTCGTCATAGGGCATGTGGGTTTGAAACGCATGGATGACCCAATCGCGCCAGGCCCACATGTCGCGGTGGTCGTCAATTGAATAGCCATTGGTGTCAGCGAAACGTGCCACGTCGAGCCAGTCCATTGCGAGCCGTTCGGCAAACTGCGGACTCTCCATCAGCCGATCGATCGTCATCTCAAATTCAGCCTTGGGATCTTTGAGATAAGCATCCAGCTCGGCCGTTGACGGCGGCAAGCCCATCAGATCCAGATGCAGCCGACGAACAAGTGTTTCCGGCGCGGCCTCGGGCGAGAATGCCAGGCCTTCTCGCTTCAGTCGTGCCGCGATGAACAGGTCGATTGCACCCACGGTTGCCACATCAACCACCGGTGGCTTCGGCCGCCCCACTGCCTCAAATGCCCAATGCCCCGAATACGGCGCGCCATCGACAATCCAATCAGTCAACAGGTCGATTTCTCCAGTCGTGAGCGGATTCTGGTGCTCCGGTGGAGGCATCCGCATGTCCAAATCATCGCTGGTGATACGAAGCACGAGTTCGCTGGAATCTGGTTCTCCAGGGACGATCCCAGCATAGCCACCAAGGTCAGCAAACGCACCTTCCCTGGTGTCCAAGCGGTAGTCGGCGTCACGATCCTGCGAGTCCGGCCCATGGCATGCGAAGCATTTCGAAGACAGAATCGGACGGATATCGCGATTGAAATTCAGCGTCTCTGGCTCTCTACCCCATGCGGAGGAGGCCAGCAGACAGAGAAGCAAAACGAGGAATAGCTTTGTCATGTTGAATCAATCGGTGTCGCTTGAACAGCTTCGCCTTGTGAGGGTGTATCGCCCCGCACGCATCGAGGACCAGGAGATGACAAATTGTCGCACGATTCTGCTCGGGCGGCAATTGCTGCAAAAAATCGCTTCCGATCGCAGATTGTCGATCTTCAGATCACCGACTCACAGGGGTTTTCGCTATAACAACTGCGATCGATTGTGCCTCGCGTGCCGTGTGAACTGTGGGATTCCAAAATGGAATGGATGGACCGAACTCCGCTGCTCATTTTTGTCGCAGCGGCTTTGACGCTGGGGTTGGCTCCGTTTGTGCCGGAACCACACATCTGGGAAAAGCTCAAAATGCTATTCACGGGGACCTTGGCGAAGCCGATCGACATCTTCGATTTGGTCCTGCATGCCACGCCGTGGGTGCTGCTGGTGGTGAAAGTTGCACGCATTTTGTGGCCGCATCGCTAACGGGAAAGAGACAATGACAATTCGATGGGGACTCATCGGGGCAGGTGACATTGCCAACAAACGGGTGGCGGCGGCGATCCAAATGGATCCAAACTCTAAATTGGTAGCCGTTTGCCGCCGCAGCGAACCGCAATTGCAGCAGTTTGCGGATCATTTTGCGGTGTCCCACCGATTCACGGATGCCGATGATCTGATCGCATCGCCTGATTTGGATGCCGTTTACGTCGCCACACCGGTCGATTGCCATCTTCCGCAAACGCTTGCGGCTGCCCGCGCTGGAAAGCACGTCCTCGTTGAAAAACCGATGGCGGTCGACCCTGTCCAGTGCGATCAAATGATCACGGCTTGCGATCGGGCCGGAGTCTATCTTGGCGTCGCCTACTATCGGCGTTTCTACCCCGTCGTTGCGCGGATCCAACAATTGGTTCGGTCGGGGCAATTGGGACGCATCTTGTCGATCGCTTGCGTCACGGGAAACCCTAACTCATTCCCCGCCGATGATTGGCGTGTGATCCGAGCACGTGGGGGTGGAGGACCGCTGATGGATGTCGGAAGCCATCGCCTCGATTTATTCTTGCAACTGCTGGGGGAAGTCCATAGCGTTAAGGCGATGCTGGTCGACTCGCCCGACTACGAAGCTGAGCAAGTGGCGACGTTGGTGATGCAATTCACCGCAGGCGCCCATGGAGTGTTGCAATCCTATTTTGGTACCGTGGACACACCAGACCGATTGGAGATGATCGGAACCGACGGTCGCATCACCGTCGAAGATTTGAATCAAGGCGACTTAGGGCTTTACACGGCCGCGGGGCAAAAACAGGAATCGCACCCACCGGCGAGTAACCTACACGCACCGTTGATCGAGGATTTTTCAGCGGCGATTCTACAGCACCGAACGCCTACAATCAGCGGTCGGATCGGGAAACAAACCAACGATCTCATTCAGATGGCTTATGAGAACGCAATCTCATAGAGCATTTTTCAAAAAGACGTAGGGTCTCGCGCACAAGGAAAAGCGGCAACCGCTACCGAGGGTACCAAGCCAACTGATAAACCCAGGCAATCCCCAATAGCGTCAGCCAAAGGGGTAGGTAGAGGTTTGGCAACCGAAATGGGTGCGGTGGACGCAGGCGACACACGACAAGATGGATGATTGAAATAACGGCCAAGGCCGTTATCGGAATCGCAAACGGGTTGAAGTGGAGTGCGAGAGCCAAATCGCCTTGCAACAACGCCAACATGCTGCGTGTGCCACCCGTGGTGGGACATGGCATCCCGGTGGCGGCAAAAAAAATCGACCGTGGGACGCGATGTCCCACCATGATTTCCCACAAGTTCCAGCCGAGATAAAACGCAAGCGAGACGTAAGCAAGCCAACGGAGCAAATCATTTGCTCGAGTACTCATCAGTTACTTTTTGGATTGCCTTTCATGGAATCCACCAAGAACGGAATCCAACACAGTGGAAAGCAGACCAAGATCAAAATGATAAATACGATCAATCCCGTTTGATTCAAACCTAACGCAACGGCTTCACCTTGAGGCATCTAAATTCTCCCATGCGAGCTGTGGTCAAAAAAAAGAACGTTTGCAGTTCAATTGGCAGTCATTCTTACCCGACGGGGCGCGCAAAGTAAAGAAACAAGCCAAAAGCTCAGTAATCAATCGCAATTCGGCGACTTCGCCAGTCTGCAATGTCCAGGTAACATCGATTGGCCATCCCGTATAAAAAGTGCTGTTCACTTCCACCTTTCCAAACTCGTCGATCACGGAAACCTGGAGATTCATCCGGTTTAGAGCATTTTTCTAAATGATGGGGGAGCGAATCGGAAACGGGGGTCATGGAATCGTCTAGGTCAAAGAAGTCGTGTTGCTAACTTCCTGAGTTTTTCGGAATAATCCCCTGCTCGGCCATCCACTTCAGAGAGTCCACTTTCCACTTCTCCCACATCGGCCCTTCATAACCGAATAGGCCGTGACCACCTTCGGGAAGTTCCAGATACTCGACGGGCACGCCGTGCGTCTTCAGCGCGTCGCGCAGTGCCTGGCTGTTCTGCGGGGGCACCGGTTGGTCGTCTTTGGCGTGGGCCAGAAACGATGGCGGCGTCTGATCGGTGACTTGTTCTTCGTTTGAAAAGAGACGCACCAGTTCTTGCGGCGGATCGGGACCAAGCAGATTCTTCTTCGAGCCACCGTGTGTCTTCTCGCCCATCGTCACCACCGGGTAAACCAACACCATGAAATCAGGGCGGCAGTTTTCGCGGTCGATGGGGTCGGTCGCTTCGGGGTCGCCAGCGTCAAAGTGAGTGCCCGCGGTGGAAGCGACATGCCCGCCAGCGGAGAAGCCCATGATGCCGATGCGCTGTGGGTCGAGCCCCCAGGTCTCTGCCTTAGATCGGACGACACGAATCGCTCGCTGAGCATCCAGCAACGGAACATAGGGGCGACCGTTTGGCAAGCGGTACTGGAGCACGATTCCGGCAATGCCGTGATCGTTGAGCCATCGAGCGACAATGGACCCCTCGTTGTCGAGCACGTGTCGCGCGTAGCCACCGCCGGGGCAGATTACGATCGCCGCTCCGGTCGCTTTGTCACGCGGTGGAAGAAAAACGGTCATCACCGTTTCGGCTGACTCGCGCGTGCCATCGCCGACCGGGGCCGTATCGGGCCAAAGCTGCATCCGCGCGGCAGGAAGCGAGAACTCGCGGGCACCCTCCGCCTCGACCAAGGGCCAGGACGCGCGCAGATCACCCTGGTAAGGCCCGATCTTCTCGAATGGTATGGGTTGGAAGCCAAGCTTGAGCGCCGGTGAGTCTGGATGCAACCGATAGTCGCGGTTGGCTGCATCGACGAAAAGTGGATCCGCGACAACCGAGTGCTTGTCCATGCCATCTGCCTGCCACGCTTCAAACGGGTCCAAGGGAAACGCTTCGTGCAAGGTCACGTCGTCCACCCAGATCGTGCCCATTCCCTGTCTGATGTCAAAGCGGATGCGGGCTGTCTTCATCTCCTCTCGATAACTGCGGTCACCTGGACCGGGGAACGTGAAGAGGACCTCGTAAGGTTTCCACTCGGTGCCCACCCTGCCGGATGTTCCTTCGGCCCAGAAGTAGGCTCCGGCCTCATAGGATTGCGGCATCATCGAAAACTCCGTGTCTGCAGCGGCGGCCTTGATGCGTGCGGTGAGCCGATACGTCCGGCCGGGTTCGAGAGGAATCTCGGAACTGACAAAGTTCGGCACCAGGACTTGCCCGTCCGGCTTATTGACGGTGCCGCCACCTTCGATGCGCACGGATTGTTCCCCCTCGAAATGCACGTCGCGGACGACGGCGGCTTTCGAGTCACCCGGTCGCACTTGCCATTGCCAATCCGACGGTATCGCACCGGGCTGGCCGGACTCGAAGCCTGAATTGGGCGCCAGATTGGGGCCAGTCGTTCCCTTCACTCCTGACGCGCCTGTCTCGATGGGCAAACCGGCGTGCCAATAGACGTTGTAGTCAAATTCGTTGTGGTCCAGCGGCATGTATCGCAGATTCAGCAGTCGGCTTCCGGGGTCCGTGAAATAGCAGATGTTGCGTCGGAAGACGTTGCCGGTCATGGTCATGTCATTGGGCAAGACGGCTTTGTCAGGGTAAATGTGCATGTTGCGCATCTTCTTCCACGCCGGCTGATCCATGACCGACTCGTAGCCCTTGCGCATCGTGTCGAGATGTTCGTTCCACCGCTTTCCCGATCCAGTCCAGCCACTGCACTGAATCTGCTGCTGTTTGCCGTCGATGAAAACATTATTTTCGACGAGATTGTCGCGGCCATTGTGTAGGTGGATCAGTCCGCGGTCGCAGCGAGAGACGATGTTGCCGATCACGTCCACGCCGCCGGTGTTGTCGTCCAGGTAGACGCCCCATGCGTAGTGAGGCGAGACCCATTCGCCGTGTTCCTGGCCGTAGCCAAGGATGTCGTGGAAGTAGTTGTGACGAATGACCGTGCCTCGCGAACCCAACCAGTCCCGGCCGCCGGTGTAGACCGCACCGGTGTCCGCGGTTTCCAGATTCACGTGCCGGATATGGTTGTACTCGATGACAAGGTTGTTGCCTCGAAACCCGATACCCCAGCGCGGGCCGTCGTGGATAAGGTTATGCGACGCACGGTTGCCACAGCCGGACAACGACACGCCAACGCCTTGTTTGTAGAAGACACCGACGTGGTGGATGTAGTTGTTGTCCGCGTAGTTTCCCGCAGGCGTCAACGTCTTACGGTCGCCGCCGCTGATGATGATTCCGTTGCTTCCGACCTGGTAGATGTCGTTGCCCATGACGCCGTTGTTTACCCCACCGCTTACCGTCACACCGCTGCCGCCGTAGTCGCCCACGTTTCGGATCGTGCAACCAGCGACAAGGCAGTTCGTCGTGTCTCTGAGTACCATGGCGGTGCTCTGGCTGCACTCCAGCGTCAACCCTCGAAACGTGATGTTCGTGGCACCGGTTTCAAGCTCAATGATCGTCGGCAGGTGGGGCGCGCGAACTTCCATGGTAGCCGGATCGGTGTCGGCTGGCGGAACGAAGTAGAGCGTCCACGTGCGCTTATCCAGATACCATTCGCCCGGCGCGTCCAGCTCCTCTTGCATGCCACGCACGTAATACCGGTCCGTTGGGCGGATGGCGTAAGAACAGTCGTGGGTCAGTTTGACGAGCCGCTTGTCGCGGTCGATACTCTCAATGCGCACGATGTTGTTCCACCAATTGTAGCGCGGGAACACGAATACTTCGCCCTCTTCTGGGCGTGCCCAAGTGCGCGCGTCGGCGGACTTGTAGTGCAGCGCGCGACGGTCTTCGCCGGGCACATCGGCATACATGGGAACAGGCTTGCCATCGGCATACGCCCAGCCGCCGCCATACGGATTCTGGGGGTCGTAATTCGGGTAGCGGGCCAAGTGCATGCGTCGGCCGTTGCAAACCAATTGACGAAACTCCACGCCCTGCAGCCCCTGAGTCGTGACGTCCGCCTTAAGTATCCTGCCCCGGTAGGGCTCGAAGCCGTTGATCCGTTTGCCGCCGGTCAACACAGGCGTCTCGTCTTTGTACGCCTGGTAGGTGATTGGGCTTGCTGGCGTACCGGAATCCTGGGCCTGGAGCTTCAGCGTCTGAGGAAGCGAGTAGGTGCCGCCACGGACGAAGACGGTCGCGCCGCCCTCCCGAAGCCCTCTGCGTTTTTTCAGCTCGCGAATGGCGTCACGTGCTTTCTGGAGCGAGGCGAAGGGACCGTCTGTTCTTTCCGCGTTGGGCTTGACCAGTTGGCCCGACCAAGAATCGTTCCCATTGGTTGCAACGAAAAAGTTTGACTTTGCGGGTGTTTGTGTGTCCAAAACCGTTTGGTGAGCGGTTTCCTGAAGGTATCTTGCGTAGGAGCGATCCAATCCGGAAGGCACGAAGGGGTTGCCCACGACACTGTCAGCAAACAGAACCTCGTAGAAGACGCATGCCCCCAAGTACTCGCCTGCCATGTTCGCGTGGTGCCCGTCCATTCGCAGCTCCAACGGGCCGTCGTTCTGTTTCGACCACCGCCAGCCGACATGCAACGAATGGGTCTGATTGGGCAAGCCTGGGGGCTCGGCGGTCTGAAAATCGAACGCGGTATCCGCGCGGTATCCAAAGATCGAATCGGTGTCGGCTCGATAGAAGGCATCCCCTACGGGAATTCGCCTCGCGCCCAGTTCCGCCGCAATGGTCCGGTAGGCGCTGCTGAGTCCTTGATACATTTCCTGCTGTGTGGACGGCTCACCGGGCTTGGCCGAGCTGACGGAGAATCGCGGATCGTCTCGGCGGTATGCCCATGTCTGATGGACCAGCAGTTTTGCATTGGGGACGCAATCTCGAATGCAACGAGCCAACTCGCCCGCGTAGGGACGATAGGTCGCGATATCGTGGCTTTTTATGCTGACCTGCTGGATGGTCACGAAATCCCAAGACTCCGCAGTCAACTCTTGTTTCAGACTTTGCCCGTTGGTGTACAACCCGGCCTCATCGCTGGGATCTTTCTCGTTCTTGTGCATCTTCTCCGCATGCAACTGCAGAGACGAACCGCCAACGATGACGGCCCGATGAATCAACTCATGCTCTCCGGATTTGGCCAACTCTGGCAAGTACCGCGTGGCGTTCCGAGTGAAACTGTTGCCGATTGTGAGAAGACGCACTGCGTCGCCCGACTTCAGTTCCGTGTCCTCGGCGCGTCCATGGGTCGCAAGAGAAAAAAGACTCACAACGATGGATAGAATAAAGCGGTTTTTCACAGTGACCCCTGGTTCTGGCAGAACATCAAGCTCGATAGAAATGACGTGCTCATCTTAACGGAATCTTGTCTCGAAGGGTTGCAGCAGCCCCCCAGAACCATCGACGAAACGCAAGATGGAAAAGCAGTGTCAGGCACGAAATGCCTGAATGACCCTCGGTGGGGATGTACGATGGGTACCGGCGCACTGTTGCGATCGTTCGACGATCGAAACACGCCCCCGTGTTGGCAAGTAAAGAGTTTCGTCAGCATGCTGGATCGATCGGTGCGAGCACTTCACCCAACCGAGTCCTTCGACGAAGCGAGGATGCAGTTCAATGCGGTCAAAACCGACGGCGTCCGCGGCCAGCTCGATCCCACCGAGCCAGTTGGAGAACCTCTGGCTGACGGAGCCGAACATTGGATGGTTATGACTGAAGGTGTTGTCGCTGAACGGCCAGTGTTCCCATAGGGTGGTGGCGTCATTTTCGAGCATGTGTCCCCAACCAGGAAAGTCGCGTTTGTTGACCAACATATTGACGGTTTCAACCTTGCTTTCTCGGCTCATAATGCAAAACGCGAACAGATGCGAAGAGACCACCACGCGCTAGACGCGGAGGGGGGCAGCCGTTACAACGAACATGAAATTGTACCAAGAGCGGTTTCCGGCTGCACGATCCGAGGAATTCCGGTCAGCACAACTCGCTCTCAAGTCCGCGCCGTCCCTATTGGACTACCCTGCAAACAGGACCGAATAATTCAATGATGAAGTCTGCAGCGATTTGTTTTTCAGTGGTGGTCACACTGCCTGCGTTGATCTCAGTGTTTCCGCTTCACGCTCATGATGTGCCACGCGAGGACTGGCGACCGGTCGCAACCGAACGTTTAAAAGCCATTTACGATCGTAACGAATTTCGTGTTCCCGAAGTTGAGGCCGAGTGGCTAGACGATTCGTCCGCTTTCCGAATTCGCGAGAAAGATCCGCAAACGGGAAAAACCGTCACGGCACAATACGACGTTGTTTCGGGTGTTCGGCAAGTCATGAAAGCCGAACCCGATCCGAATCAACTCCAATCACCCGACGGAGTGTTCACGTTGAAGGTGCGAGACGGAAACCTCTTTCTGAAAGAGCAAGGTGACAACGAGACTCCGTTGACAGCGATCGAGGTAGGACGCGATGTTGCCTTTCGGGACTTTCGCTGGAGCTCGTCGGGGAAAGCGGCTTCGTTCGTCAAAGTGGATCGTACCGACGTACGTTTGCGATCCGTGCTGGTACCGACGGAACCCAGCTATCCCGGCGTCGCCGAGCACCGTTTTGCACGTGTGGGAGGAACCATCGAAGGGCGGGAAGTCGGGATCGTCGATTGCGATCGCAACGAAGTGCGATGGGTGTCGCTTGAAACTCACGTCGACGGATTTTATCTTGGGCAAGTCGATTGGGTTCCGAACTCCAATGAACTATTGATTGAAACACTTAGTCGGTTCCGTGACAAACGTGAGTTTTGGTTGACGACGATCGATGGCAATGCAAAACGCATTTACCAAGAGGTCAACGAGGCGTGGGCTGTCGGCAGCCACGGCATCAATTCCGGAGCACATTGGATTCGCGAAGGCGAAGCCTTCATTCTGATTAGCGAAAAGGAAGGGTGGCGACAAGCGTATGTCTGCTCACGAGACGGCAAGGTCGAGTCCAAACTGACGCCTGGAGAGTACGATATCATCGATCGGGCATTTGTCGATGAAGCGGGCGGTTGGTACTACTTCTACGCCTCGCCGGACAACGGAACGCAAAAGTACTTGCATCGAGTCCCGCTGGATGGATCCGGGAAGCTGGAACGGCTTTCGCCACAGGACCAGCCCGGTACACACGACTACGTTTTCTCGCCCAATGCGAAGTTGGCCATCCATACCTATTCGACGTTGAACGATCCTCCCGTGGTGGACCTTGTCAGGCTGCCAGGGCACAACGTTGTCCGTGTCATCAACGACCACGCCGAGTTGCGGAAGAAGTTTATTCAAGCTGTGCCACGCCGCACCGAATTCGTTCAGATCGACATTGGAGACGACGTCGTGATGGATGCTTGCATCACCAAGCCCAGTGACTTTGATGAGACAAAGAAGTATCCGGTTTTGGTTTATGTCTATGGCGAACCCTACCTGCAAACCGTACTCGATGATTGGGGAGCCGCCCAAACCGACTTTCATCGTGTTGTCGCAGACACGGGATACGTCGTCGTGTCGATCGACAATCGAGGAACCGCGTGCCCGAAAGGCGCCGCGTGGCGGCGCAGTATCTTCGGCAGTCTCGGCCCGCTTTCGACCGAAGACCAAGCCGCCGCATTGAAAAAGCTTGCGAAACTGGAGCCATATGTTGATCTGTCGCGGGTGGCAATTTGGGGCTGGAGCGGTGGTGGTTCCAACACATTGAACGCCATGTTTCGCAAGCCCGATGTGTATCACGTTGGCATCGCGGTTGTTCCGAAACCACAACCTTGGTTGTACAACGCGTGGTTTCAAGAGATCTACATGCGGACACGCGAAGTGAATGCGGACGGCTATCAGCGTTCGGCGCCAATCAATTTCGCCGAAGGCCTAAAAGGCAAGCTGTTGATCATCACTGGGTCCGGTGAAACCAACACGCACATTCAAATCATTGAAGGGCTTGTTGATCGCCTGATCGAACTCGGCAAACCGTTTGACTATATGGTTTATCCAAATCGAGACCACGGTCTGCGTGAAGGTCAGGGAACCGTGGTTCATGTTCGAATGAAAATACTACGCTATCTCATTGAGAATCTACCGCGTGGCCCGCGGTAGCCTGCTCGCACCCGGTCGTGTGTTGGTGACGAGCGCCGACGGATGCTTGCCGAGTTGGGTGAGATCCTGTCGATGGACGTGGTGCTGCCGATCGACGATGCGGCGGCTGGTTCAGCAAAGCAGGAGACTCAGTACATCAGGTGGGGCGCGGCCAGGTAGATCTCACCTTCCATCGACTTGCGGGCCGGGCTATCAAGCAAGAAGATCGTGTCCCAACGCAAAGGCGGATCGAGTTGGCGGTTCTCGTCGCCTCCCCAGCACCCGGCTGAACCGTTCAACGGAATCTCGACATATCGCCATCCGGTCCAACTGATTTGTGGGCCAGACGGCTGCCACGTTTCGCCGGAAACGTCTCTTATTCGTAGCCGCGGACTGCCAAGCCGGCCGTCGCCGTAAATCCATAGACCCAGCGTCTTCGGAATGCCCTCAATCTCCGTCTGGCCATCGATGGCCAGACGCAGGAACTTCCAACCCTCGGCGAACCGATACGTCAACTTCGCAACGGGGCCGTTGAAACCTGGGAGCGGTTCGGGCGGGGGCGCCTCGATCCGCGAATACTCGCACGCGACGTCGTGATCACCATCTTCGATGACTTTTGTATCGAGCAGCATTCGCATGGGCAGTGGTGCCACGCGCTGCGGTGGCGAGTTCAAGATCACACGTCCCTCGGCGTCCGCGATATGAAGCCCCACTTGATACAGACCGCTTGGCTCTTGCGAGATTGGGAACGTCAATGTGGTTTCCATCTGATCAGTGTCGAATCGTAACAACCTCGTCGTTTCAACTGGATTGACGCCCTCAACATGAGTAAGTTTCGCCTTACCACGAAACGCTTTGCCCGATGTATTCTCAACGCGAACGGTCAGCGTTGAATCGAGGGCGGGCTCCATCTTGACGTACATCGGATAGGCTACCGGTGCCGACACCAACTTCGGATTCGGAAGATCGACGGCCAAGTAGTGCGGCGCATCGTCGATCATGATCTCTAACTTACCGTCAGTGACATGAATGTCGGCTTCGCGCTCGCCCGTATGCGTGACGACTTGGAACACAGTCGCGTCGGATGGTAGAGTGATCCGCCGCGGCTGGTCGTCCGTTGTCCAAACGGCCACTCGCAGTTGTTGGTCTTTGCCGAACAGCATTGCATAGTCGTTAGGCGAGCCGACACCGATGCGTTTGATAAAGTGAAATCCGGCCAAAGATGAAGTCAGTGTTTTTGCTGCGTGGTATGCCGGCTTGGGGTCGTAGACCGGCTGTCGATCGGTATGATACGCGAAGGCGACGGTCCCGAAGTTGTGCTCGGCCTCGTCGGGATTGCCTCCGTCGTCGTGCCAGTCATACCAAATCGAGATCGGCACGCCGGCGGCCATGTTCGTCAACCACTGGCGAGGAAGGAGCTTGCCCTGTTGCACTTCATCGCAGCTGTGCCAGGCAGCCGAATAGCCCCACTCCGCCGCGAGAATCGGGATGCGTTTGCCTTCCGGAGTATAGCGTGAAATCAGCTGTCGCAACTTGCGGTATTCGGCGGCGACCGTCTCCGGTGCGTTTTGGCGGTACGGGTGCACGGACACGGCGGCCCAATGTTCCAGCAAGCCTGCTCTAAAACAACCTTCCAGAAACTCTAGATCGATCTGCGAAGTCGCCGGCCCTACAATCGCCTCATTGGGGGCAACGTCATGAATCGCTTCACACGCCGCGATCGCCATCGCCGTGTAGTCATCAAGGTTGGGCTCCGGCCTCCAGAATCCGCGGATGTTCGGCTCGTTCCAAATTTCCCAGATGATGCCGCGTCCCTTGAAGTGATTGGTGGCAGCCGCAGCCCAACGCGCGTACGCCAAGCGGCCTTCCTCCGTGGCGACGGATCGATCTTTCTCGTAAAGCGTGTTGCTGTAGTCGAGAATCAACAAAGTGCCGATGCCATGCTGGTCGAGGTCGTCGAGCAGTCGATCGTAAGCGGAGAAGTCATAGCGTCCTCGTTCACGCTCGGTGCGGCCCCAAGTCACGTCCATGCGAATCCATCGAAACCCGGCTTCGGCCAACATCTCCATCTCGCCGGGCTGCGCATTGGTGAAGTGAATGTTCACGCCGAGTCCATCCGTTACCCCGGGCGACGGCAAAGACGGATGGGGGCCTACCGCGAAGAGCGTCGATTCGACTGCACGCAGGCTCAGAAGAATGATCAGGGCGATGGACAAGAGAATGCGACCCATGGGTGACAATCCACTCGGGTAAGGTGGTTTCCGTAGACCTCTAAATAGATGCCGCGGCATTGATCAAGTCCATGGGAGATGCGAAAAACAAAATGCGTGCGCCAGTCTGATACAATTGCGAGGGCGGACATTCCGCGATCAATCACTTGTCTTCGGTCCTCGAGGAAATCATGCCACGAGTTATTCGTCTGCTCACGTTTGTCACACTTTTGCTCGCGGCGTTGTCGACTCTGGCACCCAAGGCCGTGGCACAGTCGCCCAACGTCTTGTTCGTTTGCGACTTTGAATCTGACACTTGGTGGACCGAGTGGTCCGCTCAACGGCGCGACCCGCATACCAAGACGGTCGAGTCAGACACAACGCGAAAGTTCGAAGCGCATCACGGCAAGGCGCTCCGCATTCGAGTAGACGAAGGGGGACACTATGGCACGAGTCTCGAATATCATTTCAAGAAGCGAACCGGCTCAGAGCCGGAAGAGATCTTCTTCCGCTACTATGTGAGGTTCGCCAACGACTGGAAGCCGGAACGCGGCGGTAAACTGCCGGGGATCGGCGGCACCTATGGCCGAGCAGGTTGGGGCGGGCGACCGGTCAACGGCCGAGATGGTTGGTCGGCACGGGGGTTGTTCAATGGTCAGAAGGACGGTCATACGCCTGTTGGCTTCTATTGTTATCATGCGGACATGAGGGGGAAATACGGCGACAACTGGGTGTGGGATCGAAGCGGCTTTAAAGGACTGGAAAACAACCGCTGGTACTGCATCGAGCAACAAGCGCGACTGAATACGCCAGGGACGAACGATGGGATCCTACGAGGCTGGGTCGATGATCAGCTCGTCTTCGAGAAGAGCGACGTGCGAATGCGAGACGTGGACAGTCTCAAGATCGAAACGGTCTGGCTGAACCTCTACTACGGCGGCACCTGGACTGCCAAGTCCGACTACCACGTCTACATCGACGACGTGGCAATCAGCAAATCACGGATCGGCATGGATGACCAGTGAATGACACGTCTGGCGGAACGCATCCAACGTAATAATGACGACAGTCCTGCATCATGAAAGCGATTTGCCTTTTGCTCGTTAGGGACCGTCCGCAAATAAACTATCGAGGTTTGCATCGCTTGCGTGGTGCGATTTCATAATTCCAATCGCCATGGAATGCGTTACGCTTGAGTTTGATTTCTGACATTTCGAAATCTGTAATCTTGCGACCCTTGAGGTACTCGTTCTCATCGAGGTGACAGTGAACTTCCAAGCCCTGTTCTGTGCGAGTGGAACTGACAAGACTGACAACAACTTGATGACTTTCCAATGGAACGCCTCGCCAGTTGCAGGTGATATGGCAAAATAGTCGGTGTTCTATTTTATTCCATTTGCTCGTGCCTGGTGGATAGTGGCACACTTCGATGATCATGCCGGTCTCGTCAGCCAATCGCTGTAACTCAAACTTCCACAAACGATTTCGGTGGCCATTGCTTCCGCCACTCCCCGACGAGAGAATTAAACTTAAGTTCTAGTCCTTCAATAATATGTGCGTCTTGCATCAACGCATTATCGACGAAATAGGTGTTTTTCTCCTATAGCAGTTCGATACTTTATTTGCG
Source organism: Novipirellula artificiosorum (assembly GCF_007860135.1). Lineage (NCBI taxonomy): Bacteria > Pseudomonadati > Planctomycetota > Planctomycetia > Pirellulales > Pirellulaceae > Novipirellula > Novipirellula artificiosorum. Next base: position 56,854 of record NZ_SJPV01000004.1, on the reverse strand, counting down.
GACGGTCCCTTAGCCTTTCGACCGCTAGCCTCGTTGCTGGCGACTACGACCCGCCCTGGGCATTGATCCAACCCAAGCGAACGATCAAGGTTACCGCATTGCCAAACACGAGTGACCGGCAGAACGGCGACGCCCTGCTTGAGGCAATCGAAGGCCTTCGTCCCGGCGATCGACTGGAGATTGGCACGGGGACCTACAGCGTCAGTCGGCTTTGGGATTTGTCCGTCTCAGGAACCGCCGCAGCGCCCATTTGGATCGTCGCCGACCGAGACGCCAACGTCAGCATCACTCGTCCGGATGCTCGACAGAACATCCTAAATGTCGGCCAGGGTAAACCGGTGGGGTATCTTTGTCTGCGTGGTTTGGAGTTCACGGGCGGCAGTCATGGGATTCGTCTCGGTCAATGCCGCAACGTGTGGATTGACCAATGCCATATCCATCACACACAGGAAGTCTGTTTAAGCGCGAACTCAGCCGACACGCATCAGCTTTACCTGACGCGTAACACGATTCACGATGGAAATGGGACCGCGGAAGGAATGTATCTCGGAGGAAACAACGGCGGAGTGATTATGAGCGAGAGCGTCATCGCTCTCAATCATGTCTACAACTGCCGTGGAACTCAGGGAGATGGCATCGAAGTGAAACAAGGTTCGTGGGGAAATCGGATTGCCGAGAACAGGGTCCACGATTGCAACTATCCCTGTATCACCGTTTACGGCACGGGCGGCAAGCAACCGAATGTGATCGAGCGCAATGTCTGCTATCGCAGTCTTGACAGCGTCATGCAGGTACAGGGAGAAGCGATCGTTCGCAACAACCTTCTCATTGATGGCAGGAACGCAGCGTTCGCGAGCACGGATCACCAGGGAAAGACGGTCAATTTGCAGGTCATTCACAATACGTTGGTGAATACGACTCACGCGTTTCGAGGTGGGTCATGGAATGCGCGCCGTAAGATGGTCCTGGCGAACAACGTCATTTACTCGCGTGAGCAAAACGCATTGCACTTCGCCAATGGCCATCAAGGAGTAACGATTGCGGGAAACGTGGTCCTCGGAGATGGACCGAAACGGGGTTGTACGCTTGGTCGCGGCCTTCAGGACTTCAAACAGCTAACTTGGAATGCCGATGATTGCGATGCAACCCCAGTTGCGGAAGCTCCCTTTCATCATGCTGTCGCCGAGTATCGTCTGCCCACGGACCTCTACGGCCAGGCTCGCAATGCCGACTCGATCATCAGCGGCGCGGTGGTCGGGAAAGCGACGCAGAGCAAAAACTGACAAGTGGCGAGAAATGCGGCGGAAGGCCATGCGGATCACCCTCTCGCGGTTGCCTTCACTGACCGATTCTCAGACCGATCGGCCCTGTACTTGTGGATTGTTTCCCGTTGCGATGCGAAGATACGATTCCTCCTCAGGATCCCATGGCGCGAGGAACCGACTATCATGAATGCTTCCCTGCATTCCATTTCGATTACTTCCGACATATAACTGTGCTTTGTCAGGGATGAGAATGAGGATTGGCAGGTGTATTCCTCCTTTCGGGCCATTGATTGTCGCAGTGGAGGAGACACGCGACTTCGCTAAACAACCCTTGGACTCGCCTCGCTACCAAACGCAGTCGTTCTTTTCGACGGTTCTGGCATGCAGATAATCAACTCGAACCTTTCCCGGAAACCTCAATGCAAAATATCAATCGTCGCCAATTCTTGACGCAATCGGCAGCAGTTTCTACAGCCGCCACGATTCTTCCCCGTTATGCCGTTGGCCAGAGTTCACCGAGTGAGAAACTGAATCTAGCGGTCATCGGTTGCACGAATCGTGGTGGGAACATCGGCTCCGAAGCGATCAAGAACAGCTTGACCCACTGCGTCGCGCTCTGCGACGTGGTTCCCTCGCGAGCCGAGGGATTGAAGAAGAAGATGGGCGGCAGGTGCGATGATGCGATCGTCTTTGAAGACTTTCGAGAAATGCTCTCAAAGATGGGCGACAAGATCGACGCGTGCACGATCGGTGTTCCCGATCATGCGCACTTCCCCATCGCGATGCTTGCGATGTCGATGGGCATCCACGTCTACGTTGAAAAGCCACTCGCGCACACGTTCGAGGAATGCGAACTGCTGATGGCGGCCGAAAAGAAATACAAGGTCAAATGTCAGATGGGCAACCAAGGACATTCCAGCGGACAAAGGCTGCAGTTCCAATCTTGGGTAGAAGCCGGAATCATCAAGAACGTTCGCCGAGTCGATGCCTGCATGAACAAGGGGCGACGTTGGCATCCGTGGGGCGATATCAAGGAATTTCCGCCTGCTGAAAAAATGCCTGAGGGAATGAACTGGGACGTCTGGGCCGGGACCGCACCCAAGCACCCCTACAACAGCAAGTACGATCCAGGCAACTGGCGAGGCTGGTACGACTACGGCAACGGTGCCTTTGGCGACTGGGGCCCGCACACATTGGACACGGTTCATCGCTTCCTGAAGCTTGGCCTGCCTCACGAGATTCGAGCCGAAAAGATTGAGAAGCCAAACGATTTGATCTATCCGCACGGAACAACCATTGCGTTCGATTTTGCACAGCGCGGTCCGGATATGCCCGAGATGACCATCAACTGGTATGACGGGACGCACAACCGACCACCGAGCTCGCACGATGTGAAAATCCCAAGTTGCGGCAAAGCCATCTTCAGCGATGACCTAACCTTCGTCGGAGGAACACACAGCGCGTCGCTGAGCATTGTCGGCGGTGAAAGGCAAGACGATGTGAAAGACAGCCTGCCGAAGTCGTCTGCCAGCGAGACATCCACCAACCACATGGACAACTTCTTGCGTGCAGCAGCTGGTCTGGATCCGTATTGCAATTCCTCGTTCGCAATAACCGGTCCGCTGACGCAGGTCTTCATGCTGGGCTGCATCGCACAACGGTTGGGAGAGGACCTGGAATTCGACACCGAGACAAAGCAAATCACGAACAGCGTCAGAGCCAACGAACTCTTGAAAGGCCATGCTCCGCGCCCGGGATGGGAAGCATACTACGAGTTGGCGTAAGGGTAATGCGTAGCTGGCGTCTGATCAATCGTTAACTCTCGTCCGCTTTCATTAAGCGGCGTCGGCCGCAAGAACTCATCCGTAAGCAAGATGGATGGGCGACGCTAACGAGAATTGGCTACAATGAGTGGATGCGAAGATGGTTATCGGATGAGGTTTCGAGTGACATCGACGGAACCACGTTTTCTCCGTGGCGGAATTGCCGTGATGGTCCTGGGCATCCTGTGGTCGAGCCCCGGCACATGCACGGCTCAGTCCGCAGGTGACGAGACGCTGACCGACGATAATCGAGGAGGGATTTTAGGCATGCCTGGGATTCTTGCGGCGACGTCCTTTCCCAATCGCACCAGTCCCGTCATCCGAGGCGTGTGGGTGCTTGAACAAGTGCTCGGGGAGCATGTGCCCTCTGCCCCGCCCGACGTTCCGGCATTGGAGAAACAGGACCAGCAGTCGGTTGCCAATCTAACCCTGCGCCAGCGCACCGAACTGCACCGTACGGATCCTGTCTGCGCCAATTGCCATAGGTTACTCGACCCGATCGGGTTTGGTCTGGAGAATTTCGATGCCATCGGTCGCTGGCGTGAACAGGACGACAACGGTCAGCCGATTGACGCCTCGGGTGAACTTCCCGATGGAAGTCGCTTTTCGAGCCCCCAAGAATTGAAGGGGATGATCGCCGGGCGTCTCGATGTTTTTTCTCGAAATCTGGTAGAGAAAATGTTAGCCTATGCCTTATGCCGAAGGCTGGAAGGCTATGACGAAATTGTGGTGGATGACTTGATGCAGGAGATCGCTCGGGATGGTTACCGCAGGTAGCCGAACGACTCCCAGCACGGTACCGGTTGTACGCCAGGGTGCTGCGACGGCACGACGTTTACTGGTGGAAATGGCCGCCCAGCACTGGAATGTCGAAACGGACAGCCTCAGCGTAGCAAAGGGAATCATCACCCACAGGACGAGTGAACGGACACTTCGTTACGCCGACCTTTCCCAATCGGCTGAAATCGCAGATGCATTCCAGCAAAATGTTGCACCTGATATCGAGTTAACACCACGAATGGATTGGACGGTCATCGGATCGTCGGTGGTCCGTCCCAATCTCCGCGACTTGGTTACCAGTACGCATCGATATCCTTCGGACATCACCCTACCTGAGATGCTTTATGGGAAGATTCTGCGGCCACCGTCCTATGGCGCGACACTCAAGTCGATCGATTTTTCGCCTGCAGAGGCGATGCCGGATGTCGTCGTTGTCCGTGATGGAGCGTTCATCGGATTCGCGGCTCCGACAACTTATCGCGCCGCACAAGCACTCGATGCGGTGGCCTCAACCGCTCGTTGGGAAACGGTCTCTCATCCCTCCAGCGATGAACTGTTTGATTACCTTAAACAACATGTTCGACCCGGCAGAGCTCAGACGCGCGGTGACATTGCGAAGGCTGTTGCCGATGCGCACCAGGTTCTCGAGGCCCGCTATGAAGTGGCCTATGTGCAGCACGCACCGATGGAACCGAGAGCAGCCACGGCGCGGTGGCAAGACGGTAAGCTAACGGTGTGGACTGGCGTGGACGGCCCTCAGCGAGTGCAAGGCGACCTTGCACGTTCGTTGGGGATACCCACCGAACGAGTCCGGGTCATCGTTCCGGACATGGGGGGTGGTTTCGGAGGCAAACATACGGGGGAAGCCGCAGAAGAAGCGGCACGGTTGGCAAGAGCTGCGCGGTGCCCGGTCGCCGTGCATTGGACGCGTGCTGAGGAATTCACTTGGGCTTACTTCCGGCCCGCTGCATTGATCGAAAGTCAAGCGGCGTTGGATCAGAACGGCCGGTTGACCGCCTGGGACTTCACGAACATTAACGCAGGCGGTTCGGCGATCGATCCGCCGTATCAAATACCCTGCACTCGTGTTTTGTCGTCGAATTCAGAGTCACCGCTCCGGCAAGGTGCCTATCGTGGCCTGGCTGCCACGGCAAACAACTTTGCCCGTGAGTCGTTTATCGACGAGTTAGCGCAGATGGCTGCGGTCGATCCGCTTCAGTTTCGGCTTCAACATCTCCAGGATAGTCGGATTCGCACCGTGCTGGAGGTTGCCGCCCAACGATTCGATTGGGCAACACGCCGCGCCAAGGTGACGCCGGAGATCGGTGTGGGTTTGGCCTGCGGAACGGAGAAGAACTCGGTGGTCGCTGCGTGTGTGGAAGTTCGTGTCGATCGGCGCAAAGGCGAGTTTCATGTCAGCGAGGTCTGCGAGGCCTTTGAGTGCGGTCCCATTCAGAACCCAGCCAATCTGACGTCGCAGGTTCAAGGTTGCATCATGATGGGGATGGGCGCGGCGTCACGGGAGGCGATTGAATTCAAGGATGGCAAAATTACGAACGCAGCCTTTTCCGACTACCGTGTACCTCGGTTTCGAGACTTGCCGAAGATCGATGTGCATCTGGTAGACAACACAGAGATTCCGTCGGCGGGTGCCGGCGAAACGCCGATTATCGCCATCGCACCGGCGATCGCGAATGCCATCTTTGCCGCGACGGGAACCCCCGTACGATCGATGCCAATCCGTTTGCCAAGCAGCTAAAGACGGCTTGGTTGTAACATGTAGCCTCGTGGTTTGTCACAGCTACCTAACTCTCGCGATCCGCAATGCATAACAGCTATTCCATCGACGATCTTCACCGGACAATTGCGACCATCGGCGACGACCAACACCTTTGCGCCTTGGCAGTCGTGATGGCAGCAGAGGGACCTGTACCGGCAAAGCTGGGCTCAAAAGCGGTGTTGACTTCGAAGCATGTTCTTTCCGGTACGATCGGAGGAGGTTGGGTAGAAGCGGCAACTCTGCAACGGGTTGCCGAGGCACTCGAAACGGGGCATCCATTGGTTCTTGAATTTAACCTGGCGGGGCACGCTGCGACCGAAGGTCACCCGATTTGTGGAGGCTCGTTGCGTGTGTTACTGACTCCGCTGAATCATGCCTTGTGCAACGCCTGCCGCGCGGCCGCGAACGCCGCTGCCGAGCGGCAACGCGGCGTGCTTGTGACCCACATTCGATGCGGAGGCGAAGTGACCGTGGAAACCGAGTTCTTTCTGCAATCCGCTCTCGCATCGCACGATGGATTTCCTGACTTGGATATGCTACGTCAAGTCGTGACGTCGGAACAAAATCGGCTTTTCCACTGTCCCCCGGACCCGAAGGGTTGCGATGCCTTTGCGCTGGTGGAACCGGTACTTCCCAAACCACTTCTGCTGATTGTCGGTGGCGGGCACATTGGCCAAGCCCTCGCGATGCAGGCCGATGGGGTCGGATTCGACTTAGCAGTGTTCGACGACCGCCCAGAGTTCACTCAGCCGGAGCTGTTTCCCAACAGCACGGCTCTCTACGGTGGCAATGTCGTACAGCAATTAAAGACTTTCCCCTGCGACTCGGATTGTTACATCGTCATCGCAACTCGCGGACATCAACAGGATGCGGCAGCACTCGCCGCCTGCATGAAGCAGGCCGTGGCCTACATCGGTATGATCGGCAGTCGCCGCAAAGTGGCCATGTTGCGCAAGGAACTGACCGCGACGGGATGCTGCACTGTCGAACAGTTCGATCGGATCTACGCTCCGATAGGGTTGGATATCGGGGCGGAGACCGTACCGGAAATTGCGGCGAGCATCGTGGCACAACTGATTCAGGTTCGCCGCACCAGTCACGCGTCGCGGCTTTAGAGACTAAAAAGATGATATCCGCCATTGTCCTTGCCGCCGGTCGCTCACGACGCATGGGAACGCAGAAAATGGTCTTGCCGATGCACGGCAAACCGATGATCGCGCACACCGTCGATACGCTGCTGCAAACCCAGGTGGAACAGGTGTTGGTGGTTGTGGGGCGAGACAAGCAGCTTATCGTGGATACGCTACGTGATCGCAATGTGCAATGTGTTGTTAGCCCGGATGCGAATGAAGAAATGCTGACGTCCGTTCGCACGGGGCTACATGCCTTGACCGAACCAACGACCGCGGTGATTGTGGCTTTGGGGGATCAGCCAGCGATTCAGGTGGATGTTGTGACGCAAATGATTCGCTGCTTCCTGGATACGGGTGCTGGAATCATCGCTCCCGTGTTCGAAGGTAGAAGAGGCCATCCACTACTGATTTCGATCCGATATCGAGACGAGATTCTCACCGAGTTCGAGGGGCTGGGACTACGCGGGTTGCTGGTCAAGCATGCTCAAGACGTCGTTGAGTTGCCCGTTGCTTGCGCTTCGATCCTCGATGACATCGATACTCAAGCCGACTACTGGCGAGTGCTTCAGGCGATGCGCAAAGGATGCCGTGAGTGACCAATTCGGTGATTCCCTATGATGCACGATCGCATTCGGAATAGGTCGCGGAACTCGGTTTCCATCGAATTCTAAAATGAGTTTTGAGGTAAACTATTTTTCGATTACTCTCTGATCTAATGGAAGCGGTTTTGAAACACGAACTCGAGGCGAACAGTGGCTTCGATAGCACTCGGCACACCAGACCCAGTCGCCTGCATTCGATTTGCCCATGGCCAGGCGGATTGGGTATCGCCACTTAAAAAAGCATCCGACGTCAACAGATCTCAAGCAACGTTCGATCTGCTTCTTGCTGTTGAGAGTGTTGGACAGCAAGAATATGAATCCAGATGGCAAGAGATCCATGAACAACAGGACGATCCAAAATTGGCATTGAATGCTCTCTATGTGGCGTTTGTGGAGGGAGCATCCCAAGAAGAAATCAAACGCGCAGCGCAAGAGACGCTGCAGAGCCTTGACGACACGAACTATCAAACAAGCCAGATGAAGAGGATCGTGAAGACAAGCCTGCGTTATCTGGCGGAAGGCAAAAGCGACGATTGGTTGCTATCGCAAACAAAAAACGAACGAAATGCATTGGTCGAAGCAAACTTTTTGATCGCGATGAAACGATTCTCAGAGAGGGATTTCCCCAAAACAAAAGAGCACCTATCTGCTGCGGAAAATGTCTTTGCGCCCTGGGTTAACGAGTACCACTGGTCACGCGCGATCCTTGGATGGTTAGTTCGTCAAAGAACAGAATGAGTAAGCCGTGAAAAACCTGTGCATTTCACACTGGTGACTTCCACTGGGCAAAAGCGTATCTTGAGACAATCGATTGACCGATACGAAACGTGCCAGCGGCCCAGTAGCTTGACTCACATTCCCTCGGCCACTACGTTCGTTATTGATCCCGCGATGCGAATACTATCGGCTAAGCCAAAAAACACAGAGGCTTAACGAATGTCTGAGATTACAAGATTGCTTCAGGCGGCTGAATCAGGCGACCAGAAGGCCGCCGAAGACCTATTGCCACTGGTATATCAGGAGCTGCGGCGATTGGCCAAGGCTCGGCTCTCGCATGAAAAACCCGGCCAGACTCTGCAGGCCACCGATCTGGTCCACGAAGCCTATCAGCGACTGGTGGATGTCACGGGTGGAGACGATGCGAAGTGGAACAGTGTTGGGCACTTCTTTGCCGCGGCAGCCGAAGCGATGCGGCGAATCTTGATTGATCGGGCTCGGGCCAAGGCGGCAGTGAAACGAGGCGGTGACCGACAACGGATCGAGTTCGATGCGATTGAGCATCCGGCGGCCAAACGTCCCGAGCGCTTGCTGCAACTGGATGAGGCTCTGGTCAAACTCGAACAGAGCGATCCTCAGAAAGCGCAACTTGTCAAGCTCCGGTTCTACGCTGGACTCACCGGCGAGCAGGCTGCACAGGCGATGGGGATCTCGTCCGCAACTTCCGATCGCCATTGGGCTTACGCACGCGCCTGGCTCAAGACGGCAATGGACTCCGAGGAGGCGGATTGATCATGGTCAAGAAACGAAGTGTCGATCGCATCCCTTGCCGCGCAAACGAATCGAAAGAGTTCCCCAACTTCTCGGGATGGTTGCGTCTCATCTTGCTGTACGTCGTCACCCTGATGCTACTGGGGCTGGTCATTTACCCTCTCGATGTAGTCGAGGTGCCGTCTTGCGTCACTCACGGCTTCGGTGCGTTTTCAATTTCCGATCGAGTCGACTGCAGCCATTGAGTGAGTTCCTCAATGGCAGCATGGATTTCCGGACGGCGGTCGGCAAACAGGTTGTGAGTCTCGCCGGGGTCTTCCACCAGATCGAAGAACTCGTTTCGTCCCTCATTGAGAGAATCGACGACGAGTTTGAACTTTGGCGTTCGATGAACTTCAACGCGTGGTCAGTCAGGATGTCGATCGTCAGTCCGGTGAATTTCCGAACTTCACCCTTTTCTTCGAGCTCCGGATTGCTTGGCGTCGTTCCACCTCCGGTCAGCCCCATGAAGTAATCGAAACCGTGATGGGTCGGATGAAAACGTTCGCTGCCCTTTGCCGTCCAATCACCCAAATGCCACTTGCCAACCAATCCGGTTTGGTAGCCGTTTTGCTGCAGAACTTCTGCGAACGTAACGCTCTTGTCGGGATCGAGAGCCATTTGATTGTCTGGATCGTACAACTTGTGGCCCGGCTTTGGAATGAAGTCCGTGATTCCGAATTGACTGGCATAGCGTCCGGTCATGAATGCGGCGCGAGCGGGGCTGCAAACCGGCGTCGTGCAAAAAAACTGGCTCATCCGGCGGAAGCGTGCGCAGGAGGTTTTCGAGGCATCTCTCCGGTGTCCCATCATTGCTGGCAGGAGCTATTTTCACTTGTTATCGTGCAGTTGCCGGTAGAAACGGAGTCGAGCTCTGCAGAGTTGCAACTTGACAAGGGATATCCCGGTCGACGGTGCGCCAAGGGTGCTACCGGTTCCCGGCGGACGACCGACCGTCGGGGACTCTTTTCTAAGAGATCATTGGACACCGCAGCCATACCTCCAAAAAACCTCGAGTCTGGGTTCCGCGTGCTTCCGTCGGATGTGCAAAAAAAGTTGCGGAATATCACGCCTTGGTTGGCGAGCGGATCCATGTTCGGCGTTTCGGCTTTTGCCACATCATCGAACGAGCCACGCTGAACTGAGCATGTCAGCCAAACGATAACGTGCACACCAACGACCAATCCACCGCGGCTGCGAGAGTCGAGGTCAAGTGACAAAAAAGTTTTAGCGGAAACGCGTCCAGCATTCCAGCGCTGAGTACGCCTAACATTGACCACCAAACATCCGGTAAAGTACGCTGTTGATACGAATCATTGCCAGCGACAAATCCGTTCCTGCAACTCCCCTGATGATCGCGCGAGATTCCGATGGGTCTCGATCAACCAACCCGTCTGGTGAAAAAACTGAAACCGGCGTTTTGGCTGACCGTTTCCAGGCATGCCACGGCAATGATCGCCCCGAAACAAAGTACTTGGCGATTTTTGTTACCGAGGGCCTTGATCGAAGATAAGATAACGTCATGGGCATTGCAAACAACCTCTCGCCGATCTTGATTGCCGACTATCTGGCCTGAGAATTGCAATCGCATCCCATCCACGAGTACCACTTCAAGGAGAGACAGCGATGAGAAAAGTTCTTTTAGCGGCTATGGTGATCTGGCTTTTGGCACCCTTCGATCTGACCGCGTCGGCGGCGGACATCGAGGAGGGCTACACCTCCCTATTCAACGGCATCGACCTAGCCGGCTGGGTCAAGCGTGGCGGGTCGGCGGAGTACGAAGTCGAGAACGGCTCGATCGTCGGGAACTGCATTCCAAATACGCCGGGCAACACGTTCTTGTGTTCGGAAAAGAAATTTGGCAACTTCGTCCTGAAGCTGCAATACAAGTTCCTTGAAGCCGGGAATTCGGGCATCCAGTTCCGCTCCGCCGCACGTGCTGAAGGCGATGGCCAGCGTGTCTACGGCTATCAGTACGAAATGGGTCCTGGTGGTGACGCGACCGGCCGCATCTACGACGAAGGACGTCGTGGCCATAAATTCGGCATCGTTTGGCTCGATGCCTACACCCCACAGGATCGCATAGACGCCGCTCAGGCAAGCTACCGGGAAGGTGAGTGGAACGACGTGGAAATTCAATGCGTCGGACCGTCCATCAAGACTTGGCTGAACGGCAATCTGGTTGTCGATCTGTTCGATAGCTTCTCGATGAAGGGCTTTTTCGGCCTGCAGATTCACGCCGGAGAGTCCGGCTCGGTCGCTTGGAGGAATATCCGTGTCAAGGATCTAGGCGAGAGCAAGTGGGATCCCTTCTTCGTCAAGGGCGACGATGGCAACTACCAGCTCGCCAATGCCAAGTTTGTCCTCCCCGAGGAATGGTCCTTCACCGAGGACGGCGTACTGTGCGGCGTCCACTCCAAAAGTCAAGGCAAGGACGGACTTGTCATTTCCAGCAAGAATTATGACAACTTCATCGCTCGCGTCACGTATCGGATGCAGGGCGGCAATAGCGCCTTGTATTTCCGCGCCGAGGAAACGAGCGCCCCGTGGGTGCTGCGCGGGTTTCAAAACGAGATCGCCAACAATGGCAAGGACTCCGCCCTCTGGCACACCGCTGGAATTGTTGACGGCAAGACGATTCCGGGGCGCGGATGGGTCGTCACGAACGACGAGTTCGTCGAAAAGGTCCGCAACAAGGATGGCCAGTGGAACACGACCTGCACGGCCGCGTACGGCGACCGTCTGGTCCAAACACTCAACGGGTTCTGCACTTCGGATCTCGTCGACGAAGCGTGCGAGAAGACGGGCAAGCTCGGTCTGCAAATGCACGGCGGGACCGACTGCGAAATGTTCTTCAAAGACTTCGAGGTCATGCCCATCACCGACGACATGATGAAGCTCATCGAGCGGAAGTGAGTCACGGTAGGGGCTGCTCGAACTTTCACGGGCACCGATGATGAATAAATCCTCCGAGAAAATGAGTTCGCGACGGTTGATGCTGAAAAGCGGGTTGGCTGCGATGCTTGCGTGCGACGCAGGGCTGGATGTGTATTGCGAAAAGCCATTAACGCTGACATTGGCAAAGTGGCAAGTGTTGAGGTGCAGAATTGGCTCGGCCCGCTTGCCGATGTGTTGTTGCCGGAAGAACCTGTCCTCAGGGGCCTCGATTGGGATCTATTCTTCGGCCAAGCCGCGATGCGTCCGCATCCTTGGCGGCGGTGGCTGAAAGACGAACGAGAATGGAACGGCGAACAAGTCAACAAAGTTCCCTCTTCAGAAAGTGACACGGCTTTCGCCAACACTTGGAAAAAGAGCGCCTAAGCATGCGACGCTACGAAGACCGGCAATACACCCTCAACGAGTTGGCCAGTCGGCGAAGTGAGCGAAGTCAGATTCATCTCCAAACTTCAGGGGGAGCTGTCATTGCCTAGGCGGGTTTGCATTTAGGCCGGCTTCCACGAATCGCTTCGAAGGATCCGACAGTTTCCCTCCCTTATACGATAGTTGTAAATTGCCCAACTATGTTCTACGATTTGCTGCGCAACACGCTCAAAGTGAGAGCGCGCATTGGTAAACCTCGGCCAATCTTATCTACTTCTTCCGCAACATTAGTGAACCGAAATGAAGACGAACAGAATCTCGACCTTTCTCGTGCTGACGGCTGGCATCCTCGCCGGCTTGGCAGTGTTCCAGGCGGCTCAAGCCCAAACCACGAAGAATCCCAACATCCTCGTCATCTGGGGGGACGACATCGGTACGGAGAACATCAGCTACTACAACCGCGGCATGATGGGCTACCAGACGCCCAACATTGACCGCATCGCTCAGGAAGGTGTTTTCTTTACCGACTATTACGGCCAGCAATCTTGCACCGCCGGCCGCGCCGCCTTCATCAACGGCTCCGTCCCGGTCCGCACCGGCATGACCAAAGTCGGCATCCCCGGCGCGCCCGAGGGCTGGCAAGAAACCGACGTCACGATGGCCACGGTAATGAAGAGCCTCGGCTACGCCACTGGCCAGTTTGGAAAAAACCATCAGGGCGACCGCGACGAGCACCTGCCCACCATGCACGGATTCGACGAGTTCCTGGGAAACCTGTATCACCTTAACGCCGAGGAAGAGCCCGAGAACGAGGACTACCCCAGCGACTTGGTTTTGCCCAGCGGTAAGACCTTTAAACAAGTCTTCGGACCGCGCGGTGTGCTGCGTTGCAAAGCGGACGGCAAGGGCGGCCAGACGATTGAAGACACCGGCCCGCTGACCAAAAAACGAATGGAAACCATCGACGAAGAAACCATCGCTGCCGCCAAAGAATTTATCACCCGTCAAACCAAGGCCGGCAAGCCATTCTTCTGCTGGTGGAATGGTACCCGCATGCATTTCCGCACCCACGTCAAAGCCGAGCACCGTCACAAGGGCAATGACGAATACACCGACGGCATGATTGAGCACGATATGCAAGTCGGCCAGCTTCTAACGCTACTTGATGAACTCGGTATCGCTGACAACACCATCGTTCAGTACTCAACCGACAACGGCCCGCACTACAACACTTGGCCCGATGCTGGGACCACTCCTTTCCGCAGCGAGAAGAATTCGAACTGGGAGGGGGCCTACCGGGTTCCATGTTTCATCAAATGGCCCGGCCATTTCCCAGCTGGTGAGGTCCGCAACGGCATTGTCTCTCACGAAGACTGGCTACCTACCTTCGCCGCTGCGGGGGGCAACGCTGACATCGTAGAGCAGTTGAAGAAAGGAGTTGAATTGAACGGTCGCCCTTACAGGAACTTTATTGATGGTGCGAATCAGATCGACTATATCAGCGGTAAGACCGATCAGTCGCCCCGCAAACAGTTCATGTACGTTAACGACGATGGCCAAATCGTTGCCATGCGCTATCAGGATTGGAAAGCTGTCTTCCTTGAAAATCGAGGCCAAGCGTTCGAGGTCTGGCGTGAGCCGTTCACCGAGCTTCGTGTGCCGCTATTGTTCAACCTGCGCCGCGACCCGTTCGAAAAGTCACAGCACAACTCGAACACTTACAACGACTGGTTCCTCGACCGAGTCTACATCCTCGGACCGATGCAGCGAGTCGCTGGCCAGTTTCTGATGACGATGAAGGAGTATCCGCCGAGCCAGGCCCCCGGGTCTTTCAACCTGGAAGGAATCCAAAAGAAGATCGAAGCCTCCATGGGCGGCCGCTAATCGTGGCGAACAGCTGAACGTGGTTTTGGCCGCCGTCCGTGAGGGGGGCGGCCTTTGCCTTTGGCTCTTCCGCGGAATGGGTGGGTGATCGTAGTCGCCGAACTCCAAAAAAATGAGGTTGAGCCCTGGCTCAGCGAGCACCTCTCGTTTCATCAGCGAAATCGCAGGCCCGGGATTGGAACACTCGGACAACGACACAGAGAGAGGCGTTCAAGGTAAGAATAAACCAAATCGATAACGGTCGTTTCACGTCGTGTTTTCTCGGTATCCGTTTTCGTTACTCTTGATGCCGTTTTCTCATTGGAAACCAGAGTACTGCTGAACGTCCATTTCAACTTCCCATGCCTTCAGTTTTTCCAGTAACAGTTGAACCTTCTCGGGATTCGTGTTGGCCAAATCATCCTGTTCGGATCGATCGTCAACAACGTTGTAAAGACTGACTCGCCCGTCGCGGTAACCAAGCAATTTCCAGTCGCCCTCGCGTACCGAAACGTAGAGATCTTCATAGGCGCGGTAGCCGTAGATTGGCTTGTCTCGCTGAAGTTCGGTGTTGTCTCGAAGGGTAGAAAACAGCGATACGCCATCCAGGTCTCCGTAGTCGGCCGGATTTCCTCCGACTAACTCAACCAGCGTCGGAAGAACATCGGTCGTTTGGATGATGCTGTTGTTGGTCACGCCACGCTCGGTAACACCCGGCCAGCTCACAATGAACGGTACTCTCGCACCCCCTTCGCATAGAGTGTCTACCCGTTTGCCGCCGCGGTAGGGTTCCCACTCGTACAAGCTCCCCTGGTCCGACGTAAAGATGACAAGCGTGTTCTTGTCGATGCCTTTATCTTTGAGTGCTGTACGAATGCGACCAACCGATTCATCGACTGCCGCGACTTGTGCGGCGTACTGTGCTCGCTTGCCCTCGAGACCGGCCCGGCCCTTGAAACGAGGAACCAAGTCCTTCCGACCAATGTTTGGCGTGTGAACATTGTAGTACCACATCGAAACCATGAACGGCTGGTCTTCGTCGTAACCATCAATGAAATGGATCGTTTCGTCGGTGAGTTTGTCTGTCAGATAGGCCTCGGTCTGTTCCTCGAGCACGTCCTCGTCTTGGAAGTAGTCGGGATAGTAACTCGAAGGCGAGCCATGATCCGTCGTGCCGATTTGACGGTCAAAGCCTTGATGGATCGGATGAAATTCCTTCGGCCCCAGATGCCACTTACCGACAAACAAGTTGTAGTAACCGTGCGATTTCAACGCTTCGGCGTAAGTGACGTTTTCGAGATCCACCCAGTTCTTGCTGGGAAATTGTGCGGGATCACTCAGCAACAGATGGTGCGAGGCGCGACCCTGTTCGTCGTAGACCATCTTCACGTTCTTTGCGTTGCCCGAGATATGCCGAACCAGATTTAGTCGTGCGGGATGCTTACCGGTAAGTAGCGTGGAACGACTCGGACTACAGGTCGGACTTGCGACATAACATTGTTGGAAATCAATCCCATCGTTGGCAAGCTGATCGACATTCGGCGTTTCAAACAGGTTCGGATTGCGATAGCCGAGATTGTTCCATCCTAGGTCGTCAACAAAGAACAAGACGATATTTGGATTTTCTAGCGCCTGCGTCGTGCCACAAAGGCCACAAACAAGCAGCGCGAAGGATAACAGTTTCTTCATAGGGTTACTCGGTTTAAATCTCTTCGTTGGGAAAAAGGGGTTTGAAATCACGATAGGCAACGAGCGGTCAATAAGTGTCGGATGCGTAGCACAGGCACCTCTTCTTTGTCGACTACTTGTCACTCCGATTCGAAACGCCGTGCTCGGACTTCCATTTAGCCACGGCAGCCCCCCATTTCCCAGACGGCGAGTCTCTCTCGGTCATGATCGGCTTGTCCGCGTTGTACTTGAAATCCTCCATCGTTACATCCTCAACGATGACTTTGTAATGACCTTCGGTAGTGTCCCTCACTGCGCCAATCGAGGGCCCCTCAAAGAACTTGTTCTCCCATCTCAGATCGAGTTCGTTGCGGTATTCTTCTGGAATACACAGGAAGACGTGGGTCTTCACTTGCGCATGTTTTCCAAAAACTGCGTGAATGTCTTTTACATAGCTACCTTTCGCGAAAATCCCATCCGTCGCATCAGGATTGTTCTTCAGCTCGGCTTCCTTCACTCCGCCCTTCCCGATGGTGACCGCAAAAGCACTGCTGATGGATTTAACCCCATCAATCTTAACGACACCGTTCATCGCGCTGTGCGGGCCAAGCATGACAGCACAACGTCCATTCTCATTGACGATATTCTTGCCGGTGATGTCATAGACCGCTGTTTTGTCTCCCACCGCTCCGGTTTCCAGGCGAAGCGTCACACCACCCTCGGCATACAGATCCTCGAAGTGGACCGACTGTGCGCCGTGCAGTTGCGTCAGCCCATAACCCGGGCTGGCGTTGAAGATGCGACAGTTGCGAACCGTTCCGTCGGTTGCCCGCGAGACCGGCCAGTCGCTTGTCTCGCTCATCGTCTGGATTGGCGTCAGCGTGATGCCGCAATAGACGCTGTAGTTGTCCTTGATGTCGAGATCCGCGATCAGGAAGTTTCGCACCATTTTTGCAAGAATACCGCGGACACCTTCACCCTTCGCTCGCTGTCGGTCGGAATAGTCAATGATCCACCGACCACCAAGCCCACGGATACTGACGTTCTCGATAAACACCTTCTCATGCTCTATCGTTACCTGCTTCCTTTGGGTGGGACGTTCGGAGTCCAGGTCAAAGACGACCGTCTTTTCGCCCGCAGGCCAATACGGTTTGATGACGGTGTCCTTTTCGATCAGCAGATGCACGTTTGATTGGAGACGGACACGTGCGAAACGATAGGTTCCCTTGGGAACAATCAGTCGCCCACCACCCGTAGCGGCAATGTCGTCGATTGCTTTCTGAATAACATCGCTTTGATTGGCTATCGCGTTGTCATCGACCAGTCCATAATCAGCGCCGGCATTCTTCGTCAGCCCATTGGGGTCCATGGTCTCTACGTATTCAGCATTGGCGATTCCCGCAAAGCGGATCAGCATCATGGTGAAAATCGCGAGTTGTCTTTTGGCTTTCAATTGTGATTTCCCGTATATGCAGGTTGTTGATTTACGAAATGAATGTATTTAGTTCTTGAAATATGCGACTCTCGGCATGTTTGGCAGGCAACAAACACAACACTTGGTTTCGGAACATCGGTGCAGCCGAGATTTGCGGGCGTTACCATGAAGTCATCGTGTGCCGCCAGAAAGTCTGGCTGCACACCGGCTAGGATATCGCCTGGCCACCTTTCATGCTTTCCCAGTTGGGTCAATTATCCCGTTTTCATCGGAATCACCTGATTGCTGCCTTTCAAGCTTCCGCTGAGCGATCTTGTCGTTGAAGGTGACCTTGAAGCGAGCCATTCGCGACACGGCAGGCCGTATCGGACGTGACGTGGAGGATTCTCTAAGTCATCCTGAACCAGTACACTGATAAGAATTGGGATGCACGTCTAAGACAACCGATGGGAACGCAAGTGATCAACTGCGGTGAAAAACTGGATCAGGTGCGAGGCGAGATCGGGCAGTTGGTCGTCGGTCAAACGACGCTGATTGACCGTTTGCTGCTGGCCCTCCTTTGCGATGGCCATGTGCTCTTGGAAGGCGTCCCCGGAATCGCCAAGACACTGACCGTGAATAGTCTCGCCAAGGCAATTCATGCCGACTTTAGTCGCATCCAGTTTACGCCTGACCTCTTGCCGAGTGATCTCACTGGCACCTTGGTCTATGATCCTCGCAATCACTCCTTCAGCCCTGAAAAGGGGCCTGTGTTCGCTAACTTGCTGTTGGCCGACGAAGTGAATCGCTCTCCGGCAAAAGTCCAGTCGGCTCTGTTGGAGGCGATGCAAGAAAAACAGGTTACACTTGGCAAGGAGACCTTCAATCTTCCCTTGCCGTTCCTTGTGCTTGCCACACAGAATCCGATTGAACAGGAAGGCACCTACGCGCTACCCGAAGCGCAGGTCGATCGGTTCATGTTCAAATTAAAGATCGGTTATCCGTCGATGGATGACGAACTGCAAATCATGCAGCGGATGGCGACGACCAAGGCGGCTTACGAGATCAATCCGGTCCTTACGCTCGATGAATTGATGCAGATGCGTGAAGCGTTGGAGTCGACGTTTCTGGACGAGAAGATCGAGCGGTATATCGTTCGCTTGGTCGACTGTACACGACACCCCAATCACTATGGCATGGACATTGATCGGTACCTGCGTTTCGGTGCGTCCCCACGAGCTTCGATTTATCTTTCTCTGGCGGCACGAGGCAACGCGCTGATGCAGAAACGCGACTACACCGTCCCTCAAGATGTGAAGGATGTCGCACACGATGTGCTTCGCCATCGGTTGGCAATTTCCTATCGCGCCGAGGCGGAGTCGATCACGTCGGACGACTTACTCGAACAAATGTTATCGACCGTCCCGGTGGCGACGTCATGATCCAAGACGCGGTTACACAACTTTCGCTACTCGAACTGCGGTGTCGTCGACCCGTCGAGCACTTGCTCTCTGGTGAATACCGCAGTGTGTTTCGCGGTCAGGGGATCGAGTTTGAAGATGTGCGGCAATATCAACCGGGCGACGATGTTCGTGCGATGGATTGGAAGGTGACCGCGCGCACGGGCGAGCCTCACATCCGCAGGTACATCGAGCAACGCGAGCAATTCCTCTATCTGCTGGTCGACCTTTCATCTTCGATCCTGACGGCATCGAATGGTCGAAAACGAGCCCTGATCGCGGAACTTGGTTCGCTATTGACCATGGCTGCGCTAAGAAACAACGACCGGGTCAGCTTGATTCTCTTTACGGATTGCGTCGAGTTGATGATCCCGCCTGGCAAAGGCACATCACAGGGATTGCGGATCATGGACGCGCTGCTGAATTTTCGCCCGCAAGGACACGAAACACGGTTTTCAAATGTGTTGTCCCACTTCGGACATCTTGCTCGTAAGCGTTCGATTGCGTTCGTTTTGTCCGATTTCTTTGCTGCTGACTATCTCGAAGAGCTACGAGCCTTGGCGCACCGACACGACATGAACGCTGTGAACGTGCTCGACCCTCCAAGCCAAGCGTCATCGAGCACGGAACTCGTCTTTCTGCAAGATGCCGAATCGGGCGAGAATCGGCATATTGACTTGCGGAAACATCATTGTCGGGACCAGAGTCACCATCTGACACTTCAGGAGGAAATGTTGCAGAGCGGAGTGGACTTGATGGAGATTGCAGTGGGAGAAGATTGTGTGACCGCGCTGACGAGTTTCTTTCGATCCCGCCAACGACGTGTGGCGGACGAGACAGGAGGGTGATGCGTGTTGCGTTCTCCGTCGGCTTGCAATGGACAAGAAAAGACAGCCCTTACGTTTTCGTTCGCAATCGGAGTGTTCCTTTGTTTGGCACCGGTATCGGCCACGGCAACGGATCACTCAGGGATCTCGATAAGATTCTATCCGTCGGCGGTTCAACCCGGAGACGTGTCTGAACTGATTGTCCAGATGGATCGCCAAACGTTTGGCGAATTTGAGTTGCATGTTCCGTCGCATCCGCAACTCCACCTCGTATCGATGCAACGAGCTCCAGTGTCGTTTGAGGACGGTCGATATCGACAACGCCAAATCCTAATATTACAACCTCTGTCGTCGGGGAAAGTGACGATCAACGAAGCCCAAGTCGAATTCACCGATTCCAATGGGCCCCAGTCAATCTTGCTGCCTGCAGCGACACTTGACGTGCTTCCGTTTAATTCGGCCGACCTCAGCGATGTACCGCAGTCGTTGCCGGCAGCGGGTCACGACGTGGTTTCAACAACCATGCCGATTGTCTATGGCGCGGTCCTCCTCGTCTGCATTCTAATCATCGCGGTGGTAATCGCTTACCGGATGCGGATGCAAACTTCGATCACAGACGCAAATCCAAATTGGGAACCCACACTCGACGCGATCGAGCGATTGCAATCAGGAGAGATTCCAATCCGGCTGCTGGAACGCATTTTGGTCCAGGACGGCTACGACTTGTCACCGGAACTGCGCCGCGAAATCGAGCATACGGTCTATGGGAAGCGACGCGAGCCAGCCGCACTTGTAGCGCTATTACGCAAGGAGACGGTGCATTGAATTTCGCCTATCCTTGGCTGCTGCTGCTCACGTCGGTTCCGATTGCATTGACTCTACGATGGCGTCAACAACCTAGAAGTCTATCGGTGCCATCGCTCAGACAATGGGACGATAATGGCCAGGGTCGAGCACGTTACCTTTGGGTTCCGCCAACACTTCGCGTGGTTGGCTTGACACTGCTGATTCTTGCACTTGCACGTCCCCAGGCGGATTCGACGCATTCGACTCATGTCTCCGAAGGGATCGCCATTGAGTTGCTGGTCGATGTATCGAGCAGCATGAGCATGGACATGAAACTGGCCGAGGGTGAGTCGCACAGTCGCATTGATGTTGCCAAGAAACTCGTTGAGCGGTTCATCGCCGGCGATGGCCGACATTTGCATGGGCGTGACGGGGACCTGTTAGGGTTGATCACGTTCGCACGCTATGCCGATACGCGAAGCCCACTCACCTTGGGGCATGATGCGTTGTTAGAGCTAGTCCGAAACCTTGAAATCCAGGAGCGTCCGAATGAAGATGGCACCGGTTACGGTGACGCCTTGGCGATCGCCGCTGCTCGGCTGAAACAACTCGATGACCCCGAGATTCGGCAAATGCAGTCGTTGGAGGGCGAGATAACGAGCCGCGTGATCATCCTGCTGACCGATGGCGAAAACAATTCGGGCCAACACATGCCTGTCGAAGCGGCGGGACTCGCGAAAGAGTGGGGATGCCGTGTCTATTGCATCAGCCTTGGTGATCGTCCACGCGAGTTTTCGGGCCAGGTCATCGAATCCACGCAATTAACGGAAGCGGAACGAGTGCTCAAGCATATTAGTCTCGAAACGGGCGGAGTGTTTCGAACCGCCTTCGATTTTGATTCACTGCTGGCGGTCTATGCTGAAATCGATCAACTCGAACGTTCCCGGGTTGCGACTCGCGGCTTCACTCAAATTGCTGAATGGTTTTGGCTCCCACTGGCCGCTGCAATTTTTGTTTTCTTCTCCGCCCTATTGGTCGAAGCGACCTGGTTGAGGGCAGTACCATGACGCCAATCACGTTCCACAACCCAGCTTTGACATTGCTGCTTCTGCTACTCGTTCCACTCGCTGTGTTGCTGAGACGTGCGAGATGTCGTCGCAATGTGGTTTTGTCGGAAATGGGGGCAGACGAGTCGCTGCGGCGCAGTGTGTGGCCCGATCGTCTTCGGATCTTCGCGGTTACACTACTGATCGTTGCGGTTGCTCGCCCAGGGTACAGTCCACAGCGGCACTCGATTTCGAAACGGGGACGGGACGTTGTGTTTGTCCTGGACGTTTCACGCAGCATGTTGGCCGAGGATGCATATCCGTCTCGGCTAGAAGCAGCCAAGAATGGCATTCGCGACGCACTCGACCACTTTCAAACAGAACGAGCCGGGTTGGTCATTTATGCAGGAAGTGCAAACATCCTTTGCCCCCTGACCTATGACCATGACTTCGTTCGTTTCATGTTAGACCAAGCCATGCCTCGTGCGGTCGATTTTGGTGGCACGACGCTATTATCAGCCGTCGAAAAATGCACCGGCAGCATGCTTTCGGATGATCGAAAAGGGATGCAGGATTTGATTGTTCTCACCGATGGCGAGGACCATGACACCAACAATCGTCGCGTTGCTCAATTGCTCCGCGACCACGAATTGGGGCTGATTGTTATCGGAATCGGCGATGCAAGCTCGGGTTCTCGGATCCCGATCGAGGATGAACAGGGGAAGAGGGTTTACTTGGAGCACGACGGTCGCATGGTCACCACTCGTCTCAACGACGAAGGCTTGCGAGAGTTGGCTTCTCTTGCCGTCGACGCGGCCTATCGCCCGATAGGAACGGCTGGTTACGATCTTGGCACGATCTACACAAGCTACGTCATCAACAAACCTGTTTCTGGGACGTCCGGTTCTGATACTTACATCGTGTACCACGAAGCCGCATTTGGTTTGATCGCTCTTGCGTTAGTTTTGTTGTTGCTGGCTGAACGGATGATCGCCAAGCCACATTCTCTTGCGATAGCAACCCTCATCGCATACTGTGCGGTGAGCGGCACTGTGGCGAAAGCCGCTGATCCTCAGACTGCGCAGCGATTTGCCGAAGCAATGCAATTACACCAACAAGGACGGCATACCGATGCGTTTGCAGAATATGAGCTGCTCGAAAAGGAATTGCCATTTCGCAATTGGACGCTTTCCGAAATCGCAGTGTTGAAATTCAATCAAGGGCTTTGTCGACTAGCCGAAGCGGAAGCAAACGCAACGTTGGAACCTCGAACGGCACTCTCGATGGCACATCAAGCTCAAGCTGCATTCCTAGCCGCTCGACGTATGAGCCCGTCGTTTCGCCGGCCTGCGATGAGACTGGATTCCACGGCTCGACTCATTGCGGACTATCAAGCCCGCATTCAAGAAGAGGAAGCCCGTAATCGGCAGTTCCAGGATCAGATGCAACAACTTGTTGAGCGACTGCGAGAGTTACAACGCAAACAGAGCGAACTGCAAAATGATGTCCCGTCGCGTCCAAATCCGCCTGCGAGGCGACGACGTGACCAGTCCGCTTCGAATCCCGCTCCAACCGTGCGCGAGCCGGAAACAGCCGGCGTCGACTCAAAACGGTTTGCCGACCGCCAGCGAGCGATACGACAAGAAGGCGTCGAAATCGAGAAGCAAATGCAAACGCTCGACCAAGCGATGCTGCCGCCCGGAACTGAGAATCGAGAGGCACCGACCAGCATCCTGGCGGAGCCACTTCGTTTCATGAAGGAAGTGATTGCGACTCAAGAGTTGGCAACGACGATGCTTGCTCAGTGGGGCAGTTGGCACGACGCACGAAATCAACAACAGCTTGCGGTACAAAAGATCCAAGAGATCCTGGATTTATTGGCTAGTGATGATTCAGAGGAGTCGGATGAGAGTGAATGGGATGAAGAGGAGGAAGATTGGGACATGATGGAACCGAGTGATTCCGATCCGTCTATGTCGGAATCGATGCAGGGCCAAGGAGACTTTTCGAGTGACGCCGCGATGCAGCCGTTGCCAGTACCGAACTACTCCGTCGACGACATTTTGCAACAAGAACGTGGCAACCTGCAGTTCCGTCAACAACAACGTGCCCAAGGCAACCAGAAAAGCGTGGAGAAGGACTGGTGAAATCTCGCATCTTCATCGCTCTACTGCTTGCCTTGGTGATTGCGAGTCTCGCACAGGCCAACGAAACCGACTCGGATGCCGCAACGCCTGTGGAACTGGAATGGGGTCAGCATTCTTGGTTCACGGACATCGTGGCAACTGCATGGGTGCGATTCCCTGAACGGGTTGAGCAACCCGATGAGCTACCCAACGAACTGCTGGATGGAGGTGATGACATTTCTCTGCTAAGCGTTGAAGTCGCAAGCGACAAGGGAGCCACGACCAATGGTTCGGTGGCGGCAATCCGTTTCATCCCTCGACATACAGGCCTTGTTGTTTTTCCGTCGCTGGTGTTTGTATCGGGCTCGAATCGCTTCCAGACTTCGGCCACTCAGATCATGGTAAGTCAACCGCAGCGAAGCTCGGAGATGACCTTTGAGCTGACTCCAGAGAAGTCGGTTGTGTATGTGGCACAGCCGCTGCGAGTGGATGTGACTTGGGCAAGTCAGCTGTCGACCAACCAGATACGTTCGTTGCGTTGTTTGCCAGAGTTCTTCAATGACTCGTCGATCGAAACGCTCGTACCTCGCGCTACGGCACCGGAAAAGGAACAGATGGGTCTGCCGTTTGGAGGACGCCGAATCATCGCGAAACGCGTTGCTCCGACGGATTCGCCGGAACAGCTTGGCGTTGTCAACTTTTCGCTGTTCCTGCGATTCTCCAAAGCGGGCACCGTGTCGCTGTCGGCGACCCGTTTGGAGTGTGCGTACCTCAAGGGCGACGGCAGCGATTTCTCGCCGTATGCGGCCTATTTCAACAACGGTTTGTTTGAACCGATGTCTTCGCTGACGGCCTATGATCGGATCTTCACCGAATCGCAACCGCTAACGCTGGACGTCCTGCCTCTGCCGACCGAGGGACGCTCAGAGAATTTCAGTGGTCTGTTCGCTCCGTGTGACATTGATGTGACACTCCGCACCAATGACATCGAAGTGGGCCAAGTGATGGAAGTTGACTTGAGGATGCGTTCGAATGCTCCACACGGTATGTTGGAACTTCCTGCAATGAACCGGCAGCAGAGTCTGCGCGGGCGGTTCTCGGGGGCGAGTGAACTGGGACGCAGGTGGTATCCTGATGGGACCGGTTTTCGTGCTCGGGTGAGACCGTTGACGACAAAGGTAACGGCGTTTCCATCGCTGCAGATTCAGTTGTTTGACCCCGACCTGCGCAGTTACCGTTTTTTGCAGACATCGACCATTCCGCTTCACGTCCGCCCTCGCGATGGTCGCCAATACTTTGACATTCGATCCTTGCACTCCGAAGCGACGCTAACGGATCAGCCAACGGGGATCTGGCATAACCGAGAACCCAATTGGATGAACGATACCTTCAACATGTTAATTGGATTGCTTGCAGAGTATTTCTGGGCACTAATATTGTCCGGCCCTATTCTGTTTGCGTCATTACTGCCATGGGTAAAGGAGCGACGAAAGCGATCGGTCGACGATCGCTACCGTGCCTGTGCTGATGCGTATTACCAACTTCGGAAACAGCCTGATGGAACGCGTGACAAGTGGAACGCGTTTCAGCATTTCCTGGCGATCAGTTTTTCCGTTCCACCCGACGCTTGGACATCAGGTGATGCCGAGAGGTGCCTTCATTCACTGGGGATACCCGAGGACGAGATCCGGCTGATTCTCGACACACACATGCTCAGCGATGCCGCTCGCTATTCATCGGAGAAACCTGCACCCAAATTCCCGAACCTCGATTCGGTCTCGCGACGCTTGTTCGACCGTCTTCGCCGCACGACTCCGCTCCTTGTGATGGCGCTTGCTCTATCGCCAGCGGAATTACGGGCATCGGATTGGTCGGACGCTCAATCGCTGTTCGACACCGCTATCGAGTCGCCAGCGGGGTTTCCGGAGACAGAATCGTTGTATCGTCAGTCCGCATTGAAGTTTGAGGCGTCCGCTCAGCAACGACATCGTATCGGTGAATCCTGGTACAACGCCGGGAACGCATGGTTCCAATCCGGCGAGCTTGGGCGAGCCATCCGTTGCTACCGCCAAGCGGAAATCTACCGACCGTTTGACGGCGAGATCGAACAGAATCTGCGGGCGGCTCGTGCGTTAACTCTCGATGTGGTAGAGCCAGACAGTTCACTTCACATTTCCTCGCTACCGATTCGCTGGATCTGTGCCGCCATCGCCATCACTTCGCTGTTGTTCTGGGGGCTACTGCTGGCTCATCTTCGCTACCGGAATCGGCTGAGTTTGGCTGCATCGCTCCTTTCGCTGGTCGCAACATGGACCTTGCTTCTTGTCTGGTTCATCGCGAATCATCACGCTGGTAAAGAGGGCGTGGTGATCGTCAGCGAAATCTACGGGCGAAAAGGCCCTTCGTATCACTACAGCACTGCTTTTCATGAGCCGCTACATAATGGGCTTGAATTCCACATCACAAAACGACGGTCTGACTGGCTGCTGGTTGAGTTAGCGGATGGCCGCAAGTGTTGGATACCGTCATCGGAGGCTCGGGTGATTCACAACTCACGCTTATAATGTGGCGAACCGCATCCCTTTCCTAGCTCTTGGGTTTGAAGTCGTTGTGCATTACATCACTCCGGTTGAAGCACGCTATATTAAAGTGAACATGCTGGTCAACCGTGCTAACCCCGGCGTGCATGTCAATGAACGATTGGTTAACGAGGCGGAATCACAACTGGAGCGCCGAGCAAATGAGGAGAGAGATGAAGTTGAAACAAACTGCGGTACTGGCGCTGCTGGCATCCTTTTTTGCCCACCAGGGACTGGTTGCCCAGACACTTGATGACAACAACGCCCTGGACCTTCCTACCGGGCAGAAGCCAAACATCATTCTTGTCATGGCGGACGACCAGGGTTGGGGCGATGTCGGCTACAACGGCCATCCATTTGTGCAAACGCCTGAGCTCGACGCAATGGCAGGCGATGGCTTTGTGCTTGATCGCTTCTATGCCGCCGCGCCGGTTTGTTCACCGACCCGAGCGAGTGTCATGACGGGCCGTAACCCGATACGAAGCAAGGTGTCGAACCACGGCCGTTACATGAGACCGCATGAGCAAACCATCGCCGAGACTTTGAAAGACGCCGGGTACGTAACCGGTATCTTTGGCAAAGTCCATTTGGGTTCCGGTCAACCTGATTCGCCTTGTAACCCAAGCGGAATGGGTTTCGACGAATGGGTTGTGGGGCTGAACTTTTTTGATAACGATCCCTACCTCAGCCGCATCGGCAAGATCGAACATCGTAAGGGCAAGGGGTCCGTCCTGGCGATGGACGACGCGCTCGAGTTCCTCAACACGCATCAAGACCACGATCAGCCGCTGTTTATGGTTGTCTGGTTCCCTTCGCCACACGACCCGCATCAGGAAGTCCCCGAGGGTCCTTCGCTTTACGACGGCGAAGACAAGGCCGGATACTATCGTGAGATTACGCTGCTTGACCTACAACTGGGACGACTCCGTCGCCGACTTCGCGACATGGAAATCGCTGACAACACCATTCTTTGGTATTGCAGTGACAATGGAGGCCTCAATGAGTCGACTTCCGGCGGTCGCGAACGGAAAGGAAGCATCTATGAAGGGGGGCTGCGAATCCCCGGGATCATCGAGTGGCCTGCACGAAAACTCAATGGGCGATCCGCTGTGCCAACGTGGACATGTGACATCTATCCGACACTCTTGGCGATGGCCGGAATTCAGTCGGACGCTCCGCACCCGCTTGATGGGACGGACATCAGCAACATCATCGCAGGCAAGGCTGGCAAACGCAGCAAGCCGATGGGTTTCTGGCACAACTTCCAACAGGGCCAGGCAACGTGGAGCGATCGCATCCAGAAAGCCATCATGGAAAAGCAACAGGCCGGAGCACCGTTGCCGCACAACGAGGACCGGATCCGCAAGGATGTCGACGAGTTTCCGCAGTTCCCCGAAGAGACGACAACCGGGCACGCGGCGTGGAATGAATGGCCGTGGAAGCTGCATCGCATCAACGGCAAGAAGTATGAACTGTACAACCTGGCGGACGATCCGATGGAAACAACCGATCGATCCACCGACCCAGATCAGCAAGTTCGACTGACACGCATGCAGAAGGAACTGGACGACTGGATGCGCTCCGTGGTCCGCAGCATCAACGGACAGGACTATCAAGACATCAACACGACCAGCACGCTTCAGCCATCCACTGCCGACTACAGCCAACTGGCTTTCTACCCGGATCGCTGGAGAAAGGCGGGTGTCAGTTTCACGAATTTGGGTTCCGGCGAAAAGGCCAATCGACTGGAAGACACCACGGGACAGGCCATTAGCCCGAGTGACCAGCCGGGCATGTACGCCACAGCCATGCTAGAGCTTCGGCGGGACTATGGGGGCGATAAATGGGTCACGAAGTTCTGTCACGCGCTTCGACGATGCAAGCCCGCGCGAGCAACAGATGTTGAATCGGCTAAATCCCAAGTCTTGAACTGGCGAGTGTGTGCATCCTTTGCAGCGGGAAAAGATTTGACGCCAATCTTTGCTGATCGTTGGCGAATGCCGCTCACGGACAATCAACGTCAGATCATGAAGCGGACCGCTTGGTCTGAGCACAACGTCAATGTGACGAAACTTGTCGGCGACCTGGTCGCAGATACGCCTGTCGCTCGCCCGCAAAAGGATTCGCAGACTCAATCCGCCATGCCGCTGGCGCCCCAGATTCACAGCACCGACGGATGCTGCTGGCCCAAGTTCATGAATCAGAACGCGACGCAGAGGTAAGAGGCCCCCTATTCGACCGGGAACGTGAAATAAAGCCATGAGATTCCGCACAGCGGGAATCGAACTGCGTCGACGACCGGGGTGTGCCTATCGAACACAATCCAGCAGGAAACTTTTTTGAGGAATAATCTCCAAATAGGTGACGCAACTGCGATTACCTTTCCAGGAAGCGAAGTTTTGTCGAGTTGAGCTTCCCCCCCGCGCAGCGGACGTCCGACTGCAGGGTTTTCAACCACGAAGAGGACCGCCAAGGAACTGAGCACTCATGAACAATAGTTGCTACCTGCATAGGATCCGGTTATTCGTTTCGGTCCTGATCATGCTTTTGGTTTCGGCCAGGTCGTTCGCCGACGAACTTCCCAATGTTCTCTGGATCGTCACGGACGATCAAAGAGTGGATTCGATTGTGGCGTTCAATCAAATGCGTCATGGCACGTCGGACAGTCCCTTGGGGCATGTCCTTTCGCCGAACGTTGATCGACTGGCGAAGATGGGAACGACGTTCATCAACACCTTCAACCAGAATCCTGGTTGTGCACCGTCGCGGACGTTGATGCACACCGGGCGCTACTCGCACCGCACCGGCGTTTATGGATTCGAATACTACAATCCTGTCGGTCAGGATCATTG
Organism: Novipirellula artificiosorum; assembly: GCF_007860135.1. Classification (NCBI taxonomy): domain Bacteria; kingdom Pseudomonadati; phylum Planctomycetota; class Planctomycetia; order Pirellulales; family Pirellulaceae; genus Novipirellula; species Novipirellula artificiosorum. Next base: position 28,002 of record NZ_SJPV01000004.1, on the reverse strand, counting down.
GCGACCGATGGTGCCTGAGATTCTGCGAGACAAGGTGGGTTACCAGACTCTAGCGGTCGGCAAGCTTGGAATTCGGGCGCAGCATTTCGCGACCAAGGGAGGCTCGATACCGCCGCTGTACCAAACGAATCTTGGATACCGAAAAGAGTTCGCAGCAAAGGGGCTGGTGGACTGGAACCCGGAAACGAAATGGACCAAAGCAGGGCCGGGTCCAAAGAACGAGATGTTCTATTTCGCCGATGGCACGCAGTTGATCTGGCCGGAAATCCCTGATGCGACACCGAACGATCGAACGGAAATCCTGAGGCGACTTGATCTTCTCCGCGAGTACGCTCCGGGCGATGAGCATCAAAATGGTGGCATCCTGGGCGGCGTGAACCCTCAAACGGGAGATCGCACCCGCGACGGCAGCTTCACCGGCGCATTGCTCGATCATCTCGCTCACCCGGGGTCGCAATACACCGACATGCTTGGCCGCAAACAGCGCGGTCCGGATAACGACAAGCCTTTGTTCGCCTATGTTGGTTATGAATTTCCGCACACACCGGTGCTTCCGCCGGCGGAGTTTCGCGAGAAGTTTCAGGAACTCAAATATGAGATCCCAACTTTCACCGACGAAGAACTGGCGTCGTTTCCGCCGCAACTGGTGAAGCTCTATAAGAATTCGCAGAGCAATCACTTCACCGACGACGAGAAACATCAGATGATCGCGGACTACTATGCCTTCTGCGCCTTCGGTGACTCGCTAGTCGGTCAAGCGGTGGATGGCTTCATCGAGTTTTCCAAGAACCAGAAACGACCCTGGATGGTCCTTTATGTCTGTGGCGATCACGGCTGGCGGCTGAACGAGCATGGCATGGTCAGCAAGTTCTCGCACTACGATACCGACCTGCACAACCCGATCATTGTGGTCTCTTCGGACAAGCGGCAATTTCCAGCGGGCAAGGTTGTGAAGGACTTCACGTGCTTCGTCGACATGGCCCCAACATTTCTGGCGGCGGCAGGCATCGATATCTCATCGCCCGATTACCAATACCTCGATGGCCGCGACCTGGCGAAAACAGCGGCCGGAACCGTACAGCCCCGCGACTACATCATCGCCGAGCCCACGTGGGTGATTGGCCCGCGAGCGGTCATCCGCACGAAAGACTACAAGTTTGCAATGAAGATTCGCCCTCGCACGGGCCACACGATGACGACGGCGACGGCGGGCAAAGATTTCAAGTGGGCGATCACAGCGGAACTGAAGGACATCGAACCCACGCTCTTCGATCTAAGCAAAGATCCCGGTGAAGTGAACAACGTCGCCTTTGATGAGCGTTATCGGCCCGTGCTCGATGTGCTACGCACAAAACTACAAGACATTGTGCTTGGCGATGGTCGAGTCGAAGTTGCCTGGACCAAGCAAGGCAGAGACACGGCACATCTCAGCAACTATGCTTCGGGTGCCAACGATGGTCGAATCGAATTGCCCGAGACTATCAGAACAAAGTAACCGCCATAAACCGGTACTTGGATTAGCTGGACAGCGCCGCTCAGCCTGATAATGTTTGGGAAAATCACTGAAAATCGCCCACAAAGTGGTGCTGGCCAGTTAGCGCTGGTACTCGAATACCAGCACGCGGCGCCAGCAAGTGAGTCCTCGACCTACTTAAACGTTTCCAATTTCAATTTCAGTTTTCAAAGGTGAATCGAATTGATCAAAGCACTCACGATAGCGTTAATTGCCGCGACAGCTTGTTCGGTGGTGGTCGCAGACGAAAGGCCGAACATCGTATTCATCCTCGCCGATGATCTCGGCCTCGGGGACATCAGCTATCATGCTCGCAACATTGAGAAGAAGGAACCGCTGTTCGAAACGCCAAATATGGATGCGCTGGCAGCGCAGGGGCTCTGGTTTACCGACGGGCATTCGGCCACCGCACTGTGCGCACCGACGCGCTACGCGGTGATGAGTGGAAACAACAACTATCGTTCCTATGCGCCTGCTGGTGTCTGGAGCACGTTTGCGCCGACCGCGTTTCAACCTGGCGAGGTGACGCTGGGAAAGATCGTTCGTGACGCCGGCTACAGCACGGGCTTTATCGGCAAGTGGCACCTGGGCGGTGACTTCTACATCCCCGGCACAAAGGAGATTTACCGCGGACCAAAAGCCGGCGACCTGACTGGCAAAGTGGATGTGACCCGCTGGATCGACAGTGGCCCAAAGTATTGCGGATTTGACTATGACTTCACGACACCATGCGGCATTCAGGGCCCCATGTATCTGTTCTATGAAAACCAGCGGTGGCATCCATGGGCTGAGGATTCCGAGATTGTTTTTTTCAACAAGCAGAACGCGAAGAATCCGAAGGATGTCAGTGACAAAGGACCTGGGCCGGGAGATTCCAACTGGGACACACGCGAGGTGGGTAAAATCCTGTCGGCCAAAGCAGTGGACTTCATTAAGTCCGGCGCAGAGAACGACAAACCGTTCTTCCTCTACTACTGCAGCCCGATGGTGCACCTGCCGCACTGTCCGACCGATGAATTCGACGGCCGGAAAATCAAAGGCAGCACGGTCTCCTCGCATCTGGACATGACCGCAGATCTCGATATGCAGGTGAAACGAATCGTGGATGCTCTGAAGGCCGCCGGTGAATATGAAAACACGCTTATCGTTTTCTCTTCCGACAACGGGGGGCTGACGGACGGGAAGGCAACCAAGGAAATCGGATACCAGCCCGGAGGCGGGTGGAACGGTTCCAAAAACACGCCTTTGGAAGGCGGGCACCGCGTCCCGACCTTTGCGGTTTGGCCGGGGCACATCAAGCCGGGCATCACGGACGAATTGGCCGTTAACCAAGATATGGTCGCGACCTTCGCCGCGCTCGTTGGCACCGAGATTCCAAAGGGACAGGCCCGAGATTCGAACAACCTGCTACCGCTGCTGACCGGAACAGGAACCTTCCGGCAGCGTGACTTTTTCATCAATCAAGCCGGTGCCAATCAGGAGTTGATGCTGCGGAGGATGCCTTGGAAGCTGATTATCCAGAGCAACTTCAAACGGACCCGTTTTGAGCCATTGGCACTCTACAACTTGAAGGATGATCCGCACGAAGATCACAATCAATTAAACAACCCGGAATTCAAAACCGTGGTTGATCGCATGTTCAAAGAGTATATGGACATTGTGAAATCTGGCCGGCCAACCGCTCCCCGTCAATGATTCGGAACGAGAACAATAAGACGCCACGACTCGATCAGCTGGGGCAAAAGAGGGAACATGTTTTACGTCCTTCTATTCGCAAGCGGTGTTTGGACCGTCGCGATCGGCGCTACTGACGGGCCGGCATCCGATCCGCAGCAAAGGCTGGGGCATGACGGCATCGGAAATGACGTTTGCCGAGGCGATCATCTCGATGTCGAGTTGCCGCCACCGGACGCAGGTCTGCCCGGCAGCGGTTACTCGAAGCGAGGAAATGCGAGTGGCGGAAAATGAAAGACTTATAATACAAGCACGAAGCGCAAGCGAGTGAGTCGCTTCCGACACGACAAACACACTTGCTTGCGCTGCGTGCTTGTAAGTAGGAGATGCAAATGAACGACCGTGAATTCATAACTGGCGAACCGCTCGCCTATTTCCTTACGTGGACGAGCTACGGAACGTGGCTCCCCGGAGACGAACTCGGCTGCTGGCATGAAGGTGAGTGGCATCAAGCGAGTGAGTTATTCCGCGAGATGGCTGCCTCTGAAATGAAAGAGCCAGCGTTTGCATGATCACCCAATGACCGCGACATTGTTGAGCAAACGATCGCGAAGCATTGTGAAATCCGCGATTGGTCACTTCACGCCGTTAGCGTCAGAACGAATCACGTCCACGTTGTCACCACCGCACCAGGCTACAAACCTGAAACGGTTCGAGACCAATTAAAGACATGGTGCACTCGCAAACTCAAGCCTAAGCACTCCGGGCGAGCGAGGTTCTGGACCGAGGGCGGCAGTCGGCGTTGGATCAATCACGAGAAGGATCTAGAAGCAGCAATCGTTTACGTCATCGAAGCCCAGGATCGAAAAAGACTCGACATACAAGCACGACGCGCAAGCGAGTGAGTCATTTGCGTCACGACACACTCGCTTCCGCGTTGCGTGGGTTAGGATTCGTGATCTTTGAGAACGCTCTATAATTCCAGAATATGTTGTCTCAAACTTGTTGACACGTTCCGGTGGGGGACGTACCGGTCGCCTGAATTGTTGAAAGCACGAGGTGCCAACCCGACTTGACCGATTATGCATCTTTGGCTAAACTGCCAAATACGCATTGCCGATACCGAGAAGACCATGAACAAAAAAGAATTTGCCAAATACGAAGCCCGCGCCCAAATCTTCAAGGCGCTCGCCCATCCCGCTCGATTGCGGATCATGGATGAGCTTGCCCTGCATCAAGAACGCTGCGTTTGCGATTTGACTGCGATCATCGGATCGGACATGTCAACCGTGTCACGGCACTTGTCCGTACTCAAGAACGCTGGTTTGGTTGGCGTCGAAAAACGTGGACAAATGGTTTTTTATCGTTCGACCGTCTGTTGCCTTGCCGGATTCTCCGAGTGCGTCGAAAAGATACTGGCAAGCAACGCGGCTGAACAACGGGCGGTGCTGAACTAGCGGCCTCAGTCAGACCCGTGTTTTTTTCGCCCCTTCCTTGGCCATTACGCCAAGTAACCCACTGTGAGCCATTGGCTCAGACCCAGGATTCATCGGATGAATACGAAACAGTTGTCGATCCTTGCCTCACTCGTAGGCGTGTTCCTGTTCGCCTATTACGTCAATTTCACCAGCCCAGAGATTCAAAACGCAATCCACGAAGCGTTCTATCTGTTGCAGTGGTACGTTCGCTACCACACGCTCGCCTGCGTTGTTCCAGCCATGTTCATTGCCGGTGCCATTTCCGTCTTCTTTTCAAAGGAAGCGGTCCTACGGCATTTAGGGCCAAACGCGAACAAGGCCGAAGCCTACGGAGTGGCTTCGATCTCGGGCACCGTGTTAGCCGTTTGTTCGTGCAGCGTCCTGCCAATGTTTGCGGGTATCTATCGCGTCGGCGCCGGGCTGGGTCCGGCATCGGCTTTTCTTTATGCCGGACCAGCCATCAACGTGATGGCGATTTTCCTAACCGCTAGGGTGCTCGGCTTTGATCTCGGTATTGCCCGCATCATTGGCTCGATCGTGTTTGCGGTGATCATTGGTTTGATCATGTCGTTCCTGTTTCGCTCGGATGAAGAAGAGCGAACCGCAGCGGTGATGCAATTACCTGACCCGCCGCCAGCAAAACGAAAGTTTTGGCAGACCTCGCTGTTCTTTGTCTGCATGATCCTGTTTCTCGTATTTAGCGATTGGGCAAACCCTAGCCAAACCGAAATCGTCAAGACTGACGGCACGAAAATAAACGCCTCGGTACTGATTCGTACCGCACAAATCTATCGAGTTCAGCTTCAAGAGCCACTCGGAGATTTGCCCAAGGGCGCGAAGCTATTACTCGACGTGAAGGAAATTTCATCCGAAAAAGACCTAACGCCTGAGAATTACAAGTGGGTTGCCTGGATCTATCACCATCGTTGGTATTTTGCGGGTGCGTTGTTCTTAGCGGTGCTGGCGATGTCTTGGGGATGGTTCGATCGCCAGGAGCTTGCCGATTGGATGGCAGAAACGTGGAGTTTTTCTAAGTCGATCATTCCGCTGCTATTCGGCGGTGTTCTGCTAACAGGTTTTGTGGGTGCTTTGATTCCTGAAGAGATTGTGGCAAGCTGGGTTGGCGGCGACAGTTTTCGAGCAAACTTGGTTGCGTCCATGATCGGTGGAATGTGGTACTTCGCAACGCTGACGGAGATTCCGATCCTCGAAGCACTGCTTGGCCTTGGAATGGGGCGAGGGCCAGCGCTTTCGCTGTTGCTTGCAGGGCCAGCACTTTCGCTGCCCAGTATCGCAGTGATCTACAGCGTCATTGGATTTAAGAAAACGCTCACCTTCGTGGCTTTGACCATTGTGATGAGCACGGCAGTGGGAATGATCTTTGGTTGGTTCTTCGTTTAAGGACAACCGGCCGTTTATTAACAACAAAGAAAGGTATGTGATGAAGTTGATTCAAATTTTGGGAACGGGTTGCACTAAGTGCGAGAACTTGAAATCGAATGTCGAGCAGGCGGTTCAGCAATCTGGCGTTGAAGCCAGGATCGAAAAAGTGACGGACATCGTCAAGATCACCAGCTTTGGTGTGATGATGACACCGGCACTGGCGGTCGATGGTGAGGTGAAAGTGGTTGGAAAAGTTCCATCGCCCGACGAGATCGCCAAACTGCTTGCTTAGGGGAAACAAACCGATGGATTTGCAAAAAACTCTAAGTATCTGTCTGATCTCGTTCTTTGCAGCGACTGTCGTGGTCTTAATCGCGCGAGCGTTCGACTCACAAGCGGCAAGTCGCTTAGAGCCCCAATTGACTCGGATTGCTGACGAGCTTGAGGCGATCCGGGCCTCCGGTGGATTCGCAAGTATTCCAGTCGACGGTGTCGACAAGGTTGCGGTAAGGGACGGCCTCGTCGTCTATTACTTCTACAGCAACACACGCTGCACAACGTGCCGAGCCATCGAAGCACAAACGGAAGAAACCGTTCGTTCGGATTTCGCTGAAGAGCTACGAAGTGGAAAGGTAACTTGGAAGACGCTCAACTACGAACAAGACAGAAACGCAGATCTGGCGAGCCAATTTGAAATCATCATGCCCGTCGTCGTACTCGCTCGGTTTGAAAATGGAGCGATGGTCGATTGGAGTCGGCTGGACCAAGTTTGGGGACTGGTCAGTGACAAACCAGCCTTTGCCGAGATGATTCGCGACGCAGTGAACAAGATGCTTTCTGAGTCGCAAAACAGCGATTCAGAAACTGCTGAATCAGAAACCAAGGAGTCACAAGACCTTGATTCCATTCCATTGCCCGACAGCAATGGAATTCCGTTGCCGACCCCGTGAACGCGGAGTTAGCTTTACTTTCCAGGACCTACCAGGAGCAATATCATGTACCGTTTTGCTTTCATGACGATCGTAACGTTTTCCGCCATGCTGGGTTCCATTGCGAATGCGGCTGATCCACCAGCGGATCGAGTTTTGGCAATGTACTTCCATCGCACCGAGCGCTGCCCAACCTGCAAGATGATGGGGGCTTACTCAGAAGAAGCCGTCAAAACGGGCTTTGCCGATAAGCTGAAGGATGGCACGGTTGAGTATCGCTACATTGATTATGAAAAGAAAGAAAACGCGGAGTTAGCAAAAGCCTACAAGGTCGCTGGGCCTGCCCTAATTGTCGCGAAAATTGAAGACAAAAAAGTTGCCAAGTACAAGGACTTGAAAGACATCTGGACCAAGGTTCGCGAAAAACCTGAGTTCATCAAATACGTGCAAGAGAACGTCAAAGCTTTCACGCAGTAACTGAAGATTAGCGAAAGGTGGGCCAGTTCCTACCGGCCATACCTGACAAACCGTTTGCTCGCGATGGCCGGTAGGAACTGGCCCTACATCATTTACGATCAAGGTACGCCACCCAAAGGATTGGCAATGCTCACTTACCTACTTTACTTAATCGCGGCGTTGTATTTAGGCATCCTGACGTCGATCAGTCCATGTCCTCTCGCGACGAACATCGCTGCGATTTCGTACATCGGAAGCAAGGTTGAGAATGGTCGTTTGGTCATTCACGCTGGGCTGCTTTACACGCTCGGACGCTGCGTGCTCTACATCTCACTCGCTGGGCTACTTACTTTAACCAGTCTCTCCATCCCAGCGGTGTCTCTTTTCTTGCAAAAGTACATGCACCTGATTCTGGGACCGATCTTTCTGATACTCGGAATGTTCCTGGCTGGTTTAGTCTCGGTAACGTTTGGTGGCGGCATGATGAACGAGAAGCTTCAAAAGCGAGTCGATTCGATGGGGATCTGGGGAGCACTACTTCTGGGTATCTTATTCGCCGTTTCGTTTTGCCCGACATCAGCCACTTGGTTCTTTGGTCTCTTGGCATTGACCCTCGGTGCGGACTCAGGTGCAATCACGAGTGTGCTAAGCAGAATCGGACTCACACTGCCATCCGCGTCGGTTCCAGGCGGTTCGTTTGTACTTCCGTTGGTGTACGGCATTGGCACGGCGCTGCCTGTCTTGGTCGTCGCGTTTCTTTTGGCCTACAGCGCCAAATCGCTGGGCCAAACGTTTAAGGTGCTCACCCAAATCGAGTGGTGGGCGAGAATGACTACCGGATGGGTGTTTATCTTACTTGGTGTCTATTTCTCGCTCTCATATGTCTTCGAGGTCTCTTTCACTTTTGCTTAGGACACTTCAATCATGTCACAGATCAATCGACGCAGAGCGTTCACGTCGCTTGGAATGATCGGCGGTGCTACCCTATTCGCGGGATGCAAAGAAGCCGGTCTCGGGGTTGCGACCGCACAATCCCCCGCGGTTCCACTTTGGAACTATGTTAAGCTTAATTCGGGTGAGGTTGCCGACCGCACGTATCGCATGTATCCAGAAGGCGGGTGCATGTACAGCGTTGTTGGAGGAGTCCTAGGTGCATTGGCAGACAAGGTCGGCGAACCGTTTCGATCCTTCCCAATCGAGATGATGCGATACGGCGATGGGGGTGTTGGAGGCTGTGGTTCGCTTTGTGGTGTGATCAATGGTGGATCGGCGTTGATCGGAATGTTTCACAACGAGAAGCCAAAGGAACAGCGAGAAGCCATGATTGCCGAGTTGGTTGTCTGGTACGAGACAACACCGCTGCCACATTACAAACCGGCGAAACCGGAATGGGCAAACGACGCGATACCCAGCATATCGGGTTCCATTTTGTGTCATCTTTCGACAGGCAAGTGGTGTGAAGCGAGCGGATGTGAAGCGTTCAGTATGGAAAAGAAGGAGCGTTGCCGACGTCTTGCTGCCGATGGAGCAAGCAAACTTGTCGAGTTGCTCAACCATGACTTTGATGGCGTTCCAATATTGGGCGAGCTGACTCCGAAGGTGCAGTCATGCATTGATTGCCATGGCAAGCAGGAGATGGGCAACGCCATGGTAAAAATGAACTGCGCGAGTTGCCATTCGTTTGAAGGCGAACATCCATAATGCGAATCCCTACCTCCTTGTTGACTCATGGGGCACGATCTACATTCCAAAGTTGTGCTGCGCACCGTGGGGCTCGACCGGAGTGACGGTCGGTTTGGGCCGCGTCTTACCTCGCGGCCAGAATAGAACCGAATTGCCGGGCCCCGTCTCGATGCCGTAGACGCCCTTCCCGTCTTTGCTAACTTGAGCCCCTTTCGAGGCGATCCATTGGGCATCGGCGATTTCCGGTTCCACCTCCACGCGACCTCCGGCTTCGGACCGGATCAAAACCCATTGCGTTTTGCCTCGCTCACGACGGGCGCTGACCAGAAAGGCACCCTCTCCTCGGAGTTGATGGAATTGGACGTCCGGCCATTCGGTGGGCACAGCGGGAAAGACACGTAGCCGCCCGCCCCAACTCTGCAATAGCATCTCCTGCATTGCGGTGGCACCGTGCAGCGGCGTTTCCATTACGGGCAGGCCGATTTCCGAATAGAAGGTATTGGGCTGCAAGAAGGACTTGAGTCCATTCAGGAATTCCAGTGCCTGGTCGCCGTCGCCGAGCAGCGCGGCCATGCACGCTCCTGCTGTGAAGGAATAGCCCATGGCCCGTCCGAAGCTGTGCCAGTGGGTCAGGCTGCGATCAATGAGCTCTCGATCGGCTGGGATGTCGGGTGCGAGAGTGCGCAATGGATAGATCGCCAGCAGATGCGACCAATGGCGGTGTCTGCCGGTCAACTTGACATCACGGCCAATCATGCGCCCGGTCGCTTCATCAACATGCACCGGGACGAGCTTACGTTGGATTTCTTTCCAGGCGGGAATCAACGGTTCATCCTTCTCGGCAAGGTCCCTTTCATCAGCCAGTTCGATCAACCGTCCGACGCCCCAATGCAAGAGGTCAATATCGTAGGTGCAGTCCGTCGCTCTTCGGTATTCGGGGCTGTAAGTTTCCGGCAGACTCAACTGACCTTCATCGTTTTCCACCAGGAAGTGACGATAGTAGTTGACGGCCCGTGCCAGCAGCGGGAAAAGCACGTGGTCCCGGAGTTGCATATCCTGCCAATAGCGGTACTCCAGGTCAACGTTATGCAGCGCCCACAGCAGGTTACCGCATTCTCTACCTATGTTGCCATCCATCGGCTCGCGTCCGTCGGGTTGGCCTGCCTGCCCCAGAAGATCCCAACCGGAACTGCTACGGCCGATGGCGTAGGAATCGGCGCGATAGGGCTCGGCCACATTCAGGGACAGGTTTTCACGGTTGATATCGAGCCGATGGCTCATCGCCGACACCATGCCGCGACGGTTAGCCACGTATCCGCCGCTATGCGATAGTTGGGCATTGAGATTCCACCAGATTGCGGCCCAAGCGGTGGGCTGTAGCCAGGGACCTTGGTTATCGATGATCCACCCTTTGTCGCGAGTGGCACAAGCAAGCTTGTATTGCTGGATCCAATAGAACGAATCCCAATAGGCATCGCCAACCGAAACGAAGCTTTGCGGATAATAGTTGTGCCACCAATTGCGGTGGGCCTGCAGCCAAACGTTTTGGTCGGCTTCTGCGGCGGCATTCACCGCCGCGACGGCTTCATCCAAGGCTTCATTGCCGGGGAAGCTGTGCTGAACGCTCAACCACAGACGCGTGGAGCCGCCCACCTCTTTCTGCAGCCAAGCCACTGCGGTCTGTCCTCCCGCATACAGGTGCTGCACCGCGGTTTGCACACCGTTGTCAAGCATTGAAAGCACGGGCGACGGATTGGCTGGAACTCGCAACTCATTGCGAGGAACGCGTAACGTTGTGCCGCGTACCGCGCGGGGGTTGCGTGCCTGTTCCGCGACATAGACGAACTTTGCTCCCTTGAGTTTCTCCGTGGCGGTCAGATCGAAGCGCATGACCGGTTCGGTGGCGTGTACCAGCGCTGCCCACTCGGCCGTGCCGCCCTTGGAAGTGAGCGTGCCCGTTGCTTCGGCATCCCATAACGAAAGACGTGATGTCCCTCCGGTCAGATCGACCGGCAGCTCCAGCCGCAGATGGCCAATGAAGTGCCGCCCGCGGTTGAGAACCACTACGTTTTTTTCGGCAAGGTCATCCTCATCCATTGGTCGGTGGTCGTGGGCGGCCGAGCAACCGACATCCCATCGCAGCGTTCGATCATCCAATTGATACATCAGCGTGCCCTGCTCCCCGTTGCCCAGGAAGGGGCCCTCGAACCACGTGCCGGGAAGCTTCTCCCATCGCATCTCCTGCGCGGCCATAAAATCGGGCCAGTCCACAGCGTCAGGGAGGGGCGACCCGTTTACCGGTTCAACCGGTATCTCCCCTGCCTGAAGCGACGTAACCAAGATCAGTAGCGCTGCCAGTGCGACGTTTGTGTAGATCTGTTTCATGGGGGGCCTCACCTATATTTTTTGTGATGGCGTAGCATACACTGCGGGTGGAAAGAAGCGAAATCGATGGACTGGATTGCTGATTGCGAGTGATGGGCCGAACGAATCATGAACGGAACAGCCGATGCTCTGCCAGACCTTTCCTTTGACGATGGCGATGACGAGCGGACTTTCGACCCGTTCGCCTGGTATTTGTCCAAGACGATCTGGGGATTCCGCGTCGTCCGGCCTTGGGTCGATCTTGGCATCAGCAAGAAAATCAGCAAAGATGAGTGGCTACACGTTTCCCCGTGTGATTCTCGGACTACCACGAAGTGCGATGGTGGAACTGCTGCATGCGTCCGACAATGAAGGTTTTCAAGCGTTTATACCACCCCCGCGAAACGGTTGCCGTTCCGCCTCAACAATGGACTTGCCATGAAGACGATTATTCTCCGTTGCACTCTTTTTTCGTGCAGTCTTGTTTGCCTCTGCCAAGCTCTCCTCGCAGACCATCCCGTCCGCTTCTATGTTCGGGTTCTGGCTCACGACGGCAACGAAGGTTGTGACGTCGCAGACATTGACGGCGATGGAAAACTCGACATCGTTGCGGGTCGCAATTGGTACCGCAATGGCGAGTGGACCCCCCGGGCGATGCGAATCATCGAAGACAACAATGGCTATGTTCGAAGCAACGGCGATTCGATCTATGACGTGAACGCCGACGGACGTCCTGATGTCGTTTCGATTGACTTTCTCGGCAGCGAAGTCTACTGGTACGAAAATCCAGGCGGCGAACCCTTGATGCAGGGTTACCTTTGGCCAAAGCACTTGCTCGGGGATACCGAGTGGGCCAACAACGAAGTCAGCTACCTGATCGACCTGAACCAGGACGGCAAGCCCGAGTTCATTTCGAACCAGTGGGTGAATAAGAACCCGATGCTTGCGTTCAGTTTCACCAAGGAGACTCGACAGATTGAGGTCACCGAAGGACGCAAAACAGAATGGGTTGAGAAGGAGATACCCACGTTGATCAAAAACAAAATCGGCGAAGTCAATGGACACGGAATCGGTTTTGGTGATGTTAACGACGACGGTCGCGATGACATCGTGTTCGGAAACGGTTGGTACGAGTGCCCCGAAGGCGATCGATTGGCCGGCGTTTGGAAATACCATCCTGATTGGGAAAAGAAACACGCCGCGTGTCCGATGCTGGTGTTCGACGTTGATGGCGATGGTGTGACCGATGTCATCAACAGCGTCGCTCATGGCTATGGAATCCACTGGTGGCGTGGCTTGGGGCCCGGTGACGACGGCAAGTTGCAGTTTGAAGAACACTTGATCGACGATTCGTTCTCTCAGCCGCACTGCTTGGCCCTTGCCGATTTCGACGGCGATGGCACCCAGGAATTGATCACCGGCAAACGCGTTCGTGCTCACAATGGCAAGGACCCCGGTGGTTTGGAGCCTCCCGTTATGAAGTACTACGTCTGGGATCAGGAATCCAAGTCGTTTGAAGTGTTCCCGATCGTCGAAAGCACCGTAGGCATCGGATTGCAGATACGAACGGCCGACCTGGATGATGATGGGGATGTCGACATCGTCGTAGCCGGGAAAGAAGGAACGCAAATTCTATTCAACGCACGATTGCATCAACGCTGAAAAGGAAACGCCCTGATGAAACGGATTCAGAAGCCTCATGAATCCCAGGGACCATGAAAATCAACCGTTGAAGTGGCGAATTTGTTTTTGCGATCACGGTCTTCACGATCGCGTTTGGGGATTCCCCCGTCGTCTTTGCTCAGCTTGACGCGTCTACCACGCAAGGCCGCCAAGCGACCTTACGGATCCAGCGGCTTCCCTACCGAACGATCTACCATTCAACCGCTGCGATCAACTCCCAGCGCGAATTGAAGCTGATTCACACCACCATCGATGGTAAAGGATCGCGTCACCGGATCGATGGCTTCCATTTCATCAAACGAAATCGCATCTAGATCGTTCTATTCAAAACGGATCTCAACAGCGAATCGGATTCCGGTAAACTGCCGCGGGTCAGGGTTTGCATGTCTGGCGGTGTGACGGTTAAGGGAAAAAAGCGAATCCGCGCTTCGCCGCCGGCGGTACGGGATCTATCTAAAGAGACACTTCGAATCTCAAGTCCTGGAGCACCTCTTCCCATGATCACTCAATCCTCGGGTCCTCGCAGCCAATCGATGTTGTTGCCTCGAATCAAGCCCCTCGCCGTCCTGGCGTCGATCTTCATCTTCTCCGCCGTCGCTCGCGCAGGTTACACCGTGCTCAGCGGGGCCCCGGTCACACAGGGGCAAATGCGGGTTGCGGAAGATGATTTTGATCAACTTAAAGCTAAGCTGCCGGCCCCCAGTCCATGCTTTACTTTGAAAGAGACTCGCGTGGAAGCCGACATCTCGGGGGTGCTGGCCCGAGTTCGCGTTTCTCAGGTGTTTAAGAATCCCCATTCCGACCGCCTGGAAGCGTTGTACGTGTTTCCGCTGCCTGAAAACTGCGCGGTCGACGCCTATTCCTTTCAGATCGGAGAGCGTTTGATTGTCGGGGAGGTAAAACGGAAAGACGAAGCACGACGCGAATATGAACAAGCCCGAGACGAGGGGCGAAAGGCGGCGTTATTGGAGCAGGAACGGGCCAACGTGTTTTCTCAGTCGGTGGCCAATATCCCTCCTGATAGCGAAGTAATTGTAAACATCGAGTACGTGCATCCGCTGGAGATCGACGAAGATCGTTACGTCTTTCGATTTCCGATGGTCGTCGGTCCCCGCTATATCCCTGGAACTTCGTTGAGTCGGCCGAATGTCGGTCGCGGTTGGGCAAGCGATACCGATCAAGTCCCCGACGCGTCGCGAATCACGCCCGACTTTCTTCCTGAAGGAATGCGAAACGGCAATGACGTGTTTGTCTCGGTGAAGGTTGACGCGGCGATGCCGATTCAGGAGATCGTTCCGGTCACACACGAATTAGACATTCAACAGACGTCGGAAACCCATGCGGTCGCCACGTTGAAGAATCAGTCGACGATCGCCGACAAGGACTTTATCATCGAATACCGTTTGGCCGGTGAGGAGAGCACCTTAGCGTCGTTAGTTCACCGCCAATCCGATGCAGACGATGGCTACGTGATGCTGGCTTTGCAACCAAAGTGGTCCATCAAGCCGGTGGAAATCACGCCTCGCGAGGTGATCCTGGTTCTGGATACGAGCGGATCGATGAACGGGCCGGCGATCAGCCAATTGCGTTTGTTTGCCGACCATGTGCTGGATCATCTGAACCCACAAGATGAGTTTCGAATCATCGCGTTTAGTAATCACGCGACTGCTTTTCGGCCGAATCCGATCGTGGCAAGTGACGCCAATGTCCAGGCCGGAAAGCAATTCGTACGCGGTCTGCGTGCGAGCGGCGGAACAAGATTGCTGTCGGCACTGCAAGTGGCGCTCGAGGGCAACGGTGACGAATCGGTTCGCCCTCGCTACATGGTTCTGATGACGGATGCGCTTGTTGGCAACGATCATTCGATTCTTCGTTACCTTCAGCAACCAGAGTTTCAAGATGCTCGCGTGTTTCCCATCGCATTTGGGGCTGCACCGAATGATTACCTGATCCGCCGGGCGGCCGAGATGGGGCGAGGATTTTCGATGCAAGTCACCAACCAAGACAATTCGCCAGAGATCGCTCGGCGTTTCAACGAACTTACCAACCAACCCTACATGACGGATCTGCAAATCGACTGGGGAGGACTTGTCGTCAAAGACCAAGTTCCTTCGCGACTTCCGGATCTGTATGCCGGAAAACCACTGATCGTTTTGGGCCGTTACGACACGCCAGCGTCAGGCACGATCACATTGAAAGGCAATGTGCTGGGGCAAGCTGTCCAAATGGGACTCGACTTGGACCTTCCGCAGCAAGCGGCAGCTCACGACTCGATCGGTCCGGTTTGGGCACGCCAACGGATTCGACAGATTTGGAATCGCGACGTTGGACATGAAACTCCGCAAGGGCGTGCTGAGATCACCGAGTTGGGGCTGAAGCATCAACTGATGACGCAATACACGTCATTCATCGCCGTCGAAAAAGAGCTCGCCGACACTCCTCAGGGTCAACTCGTCCGCGAGACCGTGCCGGTGATGATGCCTGAAGGGATGACGGAGCAATCGGTCGGTCGCTCCCGCGCCGTCGCGAAGCCGGTCCGGATCGCTCAGCAAGCTGATTTACGAGTCGCTACGGAGGCAGCACCGCGACCGTCGGCTGATGCCAACTCGCCGCCCGCGATGCCCACATCGTCAAGGCCGTCCGCGAAATCGTCGACGTCGCACACTCCGTCCGGGGGAAGCGCGCCTGCGAGTGGAGGTACATCGCGAAGTGGTTCGGGCGGTTCCGGTGGCGGTGGCCCAATCGGCCCAATCACCGCGATCTTCTCGCTAGGCGGAGCGGGTGCTGCCGCGATGATGCGGCGCCGAAACGCTCGAAACACGACGGAGCGCACACGATGAGTGCTGGCGAATCCCTGTTTGCAACGCTTCCCCAACAGAACGATGCATCTCTTCCAAGAATGTGCCACAGGGGAAGCAGTAGGTTCAACCCTTATCTTGTGACGACGATCGTTTCGGCAATTGCCATCCTGGCGTCCCTCTTCCCGAGCCTGGCCGATGGGTTGCAGTTGGACTTTGCACGCGTCGCTGACGGTCAATGGTGGCGTCTTCTTTCCGGTCACCTCACACACTTTGGCAGCCAGCATTTGTTTTGGGACCTGTTGATGTTTGTGGTGTTGGGCGCCGCCTGTGAACGACAACATCCAAGGCTATTTCCAGTCTCGTTGATCGTGATGGCGCTGGGGATATCGGTGGCGGTCACCTTCGCGTGCAAAGATGTCTCCGGTTACCGGGGTCTGAGCGGGATCGACACGGGACTCTTTGTTTGGTTTATCGGCGATCAGATTCGACAAAGCCTTAGCGATTGCGATCGAATGTTTGCGGGCTTTTGGACGACGGCGGCAACGTTGTTGGTCGGGAAGCTTCTGTTTGAATTCGTTACAGGCGACGTGCTGTTTGTCGACGCCGACGGTTTCAAGCCGTTGATTGAGTCTCATCTGGTAGGCGCCGCATTCGGCGTCTTGTTCGCGGGCGTGGGGATCTTGGCGGGGGAAGCGGGCGCAGCGAATATGTCAACCTAAGGCTCAATGTCTCAGAGCAAGCCTACTTCGACCAGACCTTCCCGATAAGCAAGATTGATAAACTGAAGAACTAGAGAATAACGATACCCAGCAAAAGCTGGCCCATCATCCTGCGAAAGTATGGCCCGCTCGAACCGTGACTCAACACGGCCCGGCGCCCGAGCCAAATCGAATTGGCGAGAAGCGATTCGTACGGCGTTGGCATACGGGAGTGACCTGGAAGCAACCTCACTTGGTCACGGTTCTCCGATGCTGGACATCGTCGATTCACAATCAACGGAAGTGATTTGGAGCGCCGCCGCCATTTCTGATATGTTGGTCGATGTCCACGATGCCGAGAAAGAGCGTCGCAATCGACGAAATGCCGCGACGCCAAATGGGAGCGTGCCATTTTCAAGTCCCTTGGCCGCCAATTCTCGATCAAGCAACACTCCGGTCTGGAACGATGAGCCTTCGCCACGACAGCCTGTTAAACAAGCATTTTCGCGAGACGCGAGGTCAAGTCCGAGGCCTGCTGCTGAAGATTTGGGGAGGCGGCTTCCTTGTCGTGCTGATCGGGTTCGCACTGGCGTGGTTCTTCATCCAGCCAGCGCCACCGCGGACGATCGTGATGGCGACCGGTTCGCAGGAGGGTGCGTATTTCCAATTCGCCAAAGATTATGCGGACTTTCTGCGGAATCAAGGCATTGAGCTCGAACTGCGTCCGACTGCTGGATCGCTCCAGAACTATCAGTTATTGCAATCGGATCCCCAAGTGGATTTGGCCATCGTGCAAGGTGGGACTGCGCCCGACGACGTGCGTGGCGCGAGTGATATCGAATCGCTGGCGAGCTTGTACTTCGAACCGGTTTGGGTCTTTTACCGGGGTGACGAAACCTATTCCGACCTGCGTGGGCTGCGCGATAAGAGAATCGCCATCGGACGCGTCGATAGCGGAACCGACTCGATGGCAATGCTATTGCTTGGCGAAAACGGCATCGATGCTTCTTCGGGTGCGACATTTGTGCATGTGGGCGGTCTCGACGCAATGCGGCAACTGAAGCTCGGTCAGGTCGACGCGGCTTTTTTTGTCACCTCCCCACACTCGAAACTGATTCGCGAGTTGATCGGCATGGAGAATGTTCGTTTGCTGAGCTTCGATCGACATGCGGCCTATGCCAGACGCCATCCCTTCTTGACATCGGTGACATTAGAGCGTGGCGTCATCGACCTACAACGAGATTTCCCACGCTCCGATGTGCTCCTGATCGCACCGGCTGCGAATCTGGTGGCAACGAGCGCGCTACACGATGCCTTGATCCCGCTTCTACTTCGCGCAGCGAACGAGACGCATCGCCGCGATGGCAGCTTGCTCCAACGGGGACGGTTGCCTTCGACCGAGTTTGTCGAGTTCCCGTTGAATGAGTCGGCACGCATGTACTTCGATGACGGTCCTCCCTTTCTGCAAAAGTACTTGCCCTTTTGGATCGCCTCAGCCGTTGACCGTGGCAAGATTTTGTTATTGCCGGCCTTGACGTTGCTACTTCCCCTGTTTCGTGTCGCGCCGCCCCTGTACCGTTGGCGGATTCGCTCTCGCATTTATCGCTGGTACGAAATCTTGCGAGGAATCGAGTCCGACCTGCGATCTCAGGCGGACGACGATACGTTACAAAAACACGCGACCACACTCTCCGCCATGGAGGGTGAACTTGACGAGCTGCGCAGCGTACCGCTGGCCTACATGCAAGAGTTCTACAACCTACGGTTGCACGTCGAGTTTGTTGAACGCCGAGTGAAGCGAGTCCTTCGCGACACCGAATCGAAGACACCTAGCGAGGATGAATGAGCCGAAGGCCAATTGTGATCGTTGATATTCACAATACGCATTCAGACCACCCCGTTCGATGAGCCCCGATACCCAACCCATTCTGTGCTCGACGCGATTGTGAATGAACAAACAGAATGGTCACCAGAATGAACATTCCGTAACTGTTCACGGCTTTCAACCGCAAACCGTTACCGTTCCTTTTCGTGTATAGTCATGGGGCTCGTATTGCCTTCCGAATTCTGGAGTTTGAAATGAAAAGAACCGCACAGATCGGTTTGTTGATTGTCGCATTACTGGGTGTCGATGCCGTTGCGATGGAGGGGGCAAGACAGGGTTACGGCATATCGAGCTGGGCAGGATGGAAGCCCGGACAGGTATCGCGAGCAGAGTGTCCGGAGCTGCGCAGCGTACCCCTTATTCTCAGATGGAGCCAGATTGAGCCGGCGCCCGGGAACTACGCGTTCGATAAGTATCTCGGTGAGCCACTCAAAGCGGCGCATGACGATGATCTGTACGTCACGTTAATGATCTGGGTCAGACCCGGGACACCAGAATGGGTTTTCGACAGGGGCGTTCCAAAGGTCTACACCGATCGTGATGTCGATCCGCTTGGCCAAAAGATGGATAGGGAGGACAACCTTCATCCCTACTATCTTAATCCGGAATACAAGAAACGGTTCTTCTCGCTCGTCGACGCATTCGGGGCCTATATCAAGGACTTAGCGCCGGAGTATCGCAAGCGAATCGTTTTCGTGCAAAGTGCGGAAGGTTCTACCGGTGACGGCCAACCCTACAAGGGCAACCCGCTGGAGGAACAATACGTCATCTCGAAGGATGCCTGGAACGCCTACCGTAAGGAAACGTGGATCCGCTATCAGAAATCTCTTCCCGATATTCCCGTTTTGGTCAACTCCGATGCAAACACCGCGGAGGAGACGTCGTGGCTGCTGGAGAACATGGAGACCATCGCGCTGAAGCAAGGTATGTTCAGCCACGGCTACCACGTCAGTGACAACAACCAGCGACTGAAGAATTTCGAAACGATCGAAGCTGCGGCCAAGAAGCGTGGCATCCCCGTTCTAACCCGAGGGGAAATGGACGGCGAGATGTTCGTCTACGGCTGGTCAACCCGCAACATACCGCAAGCACTCTATTGGTCGGGGCTGTTTGCCACGCACTGCCGACTCGACATTTGGAACATTCCCTCTATGGCGCTCAAGGACGAAGCCAACCTACCTGCCTTCAGATTTTTCAACCGCTATGCGGGACATCTCGATCCCGCCACTTCGCCGCGAGCCTTCTGCGCCCTTCGTGACGGTCTCGACGCTTCCGACTTTCAACGGTTCCCCGCCGATACGTTTGGCGGCAAGCCGGGAAAGAAACGGGATATGCAGCGTTACCTTCGCATTGCCAAAGTCTATGCTCCACAAGGCGCGCGAATGGACGATCCCGAAAAGGCGATCGGTGGCGGGATGCTCAACCGAAAACGCAACGGATCGAATGACGTGGGTTGGGGCATCTGGCCGAGTAACTATTGCCGGTTTTTGACGCAGATCGATCCAGGGTCCGGCGACATCGGCCTGTGGAATATTGATGATTCCATCTATGGGCGTTTCGCCCGTTCATTTGATCACGCATCCGGCAAGACGCAATTGCGATTCAAACTCGATGAGGCGTTCCTGGCCACGACCGTCAAGGTGAACGTCACCTATCTCGACAGGGGGACTGGATCCTGGTCGATTGGGCTTCCGGGTCAGTCCGGAAGAACCCATGTCCAGAATACCGACGGCGGTGTCTGGAAAACCCAAACAATCGAGCTGACCGATGTCGCGGAACTTGTACTGAAGCATGAAGCAGGAGACGACACCGTCTTCCATATGATCGCGGTAGAGAGGACCGAATGAAAATTGGAAAGGAGATGAAATTCAGAGCATCGCGGTGTAGATTGTCCTGGTGGCGACACAACAAGACCAGTCATCGTCGGCTTGGAAAGCGGAAGCACGAGATCACATTCTCCCCCCACCCACTTACACGAGAAAACCGGCAGAGAGTCCGTGGAGACAAGAAAATGTATCGAGCCGTATTGGCCTCAATCATCCTAATGTGGACGATTCCCGTTTCGGATGCGACGGAAGGGCCATCGAGTCATTCGACAAGCAAACGCTACAACGTGCTCTTTGTCGCGATCGACGACCTGAACGACTGGGTCGGCTGTTTCGGCGGCAATACGCAGGTCAAGACGCCGAATCTCGACAAACTGGCCTCCGAAGGGGGGATGGTGATGACAAATGCGTACGCACCCGCCACAGTCTGCTGCCCGTCGCGGTCGGCGCTATTGACCGGGGTGCATGCACATAGAACGGGTGTCTACGGCAACAAGAACAACCTGAAGAATGCCCCCAAGGCAAGGGACCTAGTGACCTTGCCAGAGTACTTCAGCCAACACGGCTACCACACACTTTCGATGGGAAAGATCTTTCATCGGCATCCGCTTCCTGGAGAAAATGGAAGCCACAAGTCCGACGCAGGCCAGTGGGCGTTTGACGAGTACCACAACACACTTGGCGGCATCGGTCCGGCGAGCAAGGAGCGACCCGTCAATGGCCTACCGAATCTGCCCAGCGAGAAGCCCTCGTACCACTATCACGCATTCGACTGGGGACCGACAGCCCTGAACGACGCGGCCGAGATGCTGGACTACAAGACGGCCAGTTGGGCCGCGGAACAGTTGCAGACGCGTGACTTCGACGGCAAGCCCTTCTTCATGGCGATCGGGATCAGCAAGCCGCACCTGACGTGGTACGTGCCGCAAAAGTACTTCGACATGTATCCCTTGGACAAGATCGTGTTGCCGAAAACATTAGCAACCGATCTGGATGACATCCTCGACCACAATGGGAAACGCGTCTATGAACCAAGCACGGCATGGCTGCGGGCAGAAAAGAATGGAAGACACAAGGAGGCCGTACAGGCGTACCTGGCTACGATCACTTTCGTGGATGATTGCATCGGCGTCCTGCTCCGTGGCCTTGCTCAGAGCAGGTATGCGGACAACACCATTGTGATGCTGTGGGGCGACCATGGTTGGTTCCTGGGCGAAAAATTACGTTACGGGAAGACCCAGCTTTGGCAGGAATCGTGCCGCGTTCCGCTGATGGTCAAGGTGCCTGGGGTCACTCCTAAGGACAAGCAATGCACGGGTGTGGTGAACCTGATCGATCTGTATCCGACCCTGATCGAGCTTTGCGACCTGCCAGAGAACCCGGTGATTGACGGGCGTAGTTTCGCACCGCTACTTCAAAACCCGGACATGGAGTGGAATCACCCCTCTTTGACCAACGGATGCTCGCCCGGTTTCTACCGCGTGTACGATGGGCGGTACAGCTACATCAGCAATCGACAGCGCGGCGCCGAGGAACTCTACGACCACGAGAGGGATCCGATGGAATGGACCAACCTCGCCAGCAACTCCGAATTCGCCGGGATCAAGTCGCGAATGAAGGCTCTCATGCCGAAAACCGATGAGCCCAAATCACCAGAGAATCCAGATGGATAGGGAAACAAAGTATCCTGGGGGCGGTAACTGCTCAATCACCAAGTTTCGGAGTCATGAAGATGAGATACGCGTTTCTGTGGATTGGATTGGCATCGGCCCTGGTGACGGCTACGGCGCGCGGCGACGACTGGGTAACGGTCAAGCCAAAGGAGTTTGCGGGCGCGATCAACAATCCGCTCAAAGGGTTCCGTAGCTATCACGTCGACGGGTACGGTCTGCTGCACCGACAATACATCGGCTGGAACGCCCTTGAGCTGAGTGCCGATGATTCCGTTGAGCGCATCATCGCTCGTACCAACGAAATCACTCGTCTTGGAGGTAAGAGTTTCGGCGAATTGAATGTCAAATTGGTGCCACGCGTCTACCTCGACTGGGACGGCACATTGGGCGCGGCGGACCGCCCCAAGCAGCACTGGCCTGCGGACATGGCTGAGTTTGACTACGACAGCGCGGCTTTTCAAGCACGCCTAGAGCGTTTGATCGCGAAGCTGGGAGAGGCATGGGACAACGATCCGCGCATCTTCGCTATCCAGATGGGACTGATCGGCTACTGGGGTGAACATCACACCCCGGCCCCGACCCAGTCACAGCGCCGGCTGTTGGTCGCTGCCTTCAAAAAGGCGTTCAAGAACAAGCCGATCCTCGTAAGGCACACCGACGCAGAGTTCGTGGAAGCGGGGTTCGGAATCTATTACGATACCTTCGCCAACTTGAGCCGTGAGCCGCCACACGGGGATCCGCATCAGCTTCCCTGGCAAGCGACGCATGTCTACCCGAACCTTTGGAAACACGCGCCCATCGAGGGCGAGGTCGAGTACAACTGGCAGAAGGAGCGAAAGGACGCTGATCCTGAGGGCACATTCGGACGCACGCCTGAGGATACGATGACGGTGCCTGCCTACCGCCGCTATATGATCGACAAGATTCGCCGTTATCACACGACCTATCTGGGGTGGATATCGAACTATATGCCATCCGATCCGGCTGTGCTTGAGGGCGCGGCCGAATTGCAGAAGGCATTCGGGTATCGGTTTGTGATCGACTCGGTGAGTTACCCCGTGGCGAGACAACCGGGTGGGGACCTGCCTGTTCAGATCACCGTCCGGAACACCGGAAGCGCCCCGTTCTACTTGGACTGGCCCTTGGCCGTGGCCCTTCTCAATCCAAAAAACAGGCAACCGGTATGGTCCGGCCCGCTCAACGGGATCGATGTTCGTCGTTGGCTGCCTGGCGAAGACTGGGACAGCGACGCCTTTGCCTACCAAATTCCGGCGAAACAGTCCCATGCGTCCGGCAGCGCAAAGCTTCCAGAGGAAATACCCACTGGGGAGTTCATTCTCGCCATCGCGATCCTTGACCGTGAAGGCGGCATGGTGCCCAGCGTCCGCTTCGCTATTGAGAACTACGTTACCGGAGGTTGGCATCCGATCGGGTTGATCGGCATCGGTGTCACACCAAAGGACACGGCGATCAAGGGCTTTTCGTTCGACAGCCCCGCCTTTGACCACACGCTTTCCTACCAAGTCTCGGACGCGTTGCTGTCCATTCAGCCGCCACCAGCACCAAAGGTCACTCCCGTCCCACGCTGGTCGCCCGATCCCGAGGTGGAACTGATCAATCCGTGGCGCTATTGGGTGCTAACCAAGCGATCGGACACCCTCGACAAGCGCGGCAGCGCGGACGGTCCGACAGATGGGCCCGCCGGACGACGGGTCATCAGCGTGGAGGGCCAGTTCGGGAACGGAAGCAATCTCAGCTATACGTTTTTCGACCGCGGGACGCTCGACCCCGGCCGCTATCGGTTTGCGTGTCGCATCAAGGGGACCAGCGGGTTGACTGTGCGGTTCGATGTCGCCGACGGCTGGCGAGGTGTCATCGACGGAGTCAAGTTGCCGCTGTCAACGCAGTGGCGTCAGCATCAGTTTGATTTTGACGTTGAGGTCGGTTTTGAAAACGAGACACGCCTTCGATGGAGTCTACCAGCCGATGCCACGGGCGAGTTCCACTTGACTGACCCACATCTGCGGAGAATCGATTGAGCGAACAGCCCGCAGCAGCGAGTCGTCAGGCACCCGCTGATAGCGGTGAACAAGCCGTGCGGACGCATTGAGGCGTCTCCGTCAAAATGATTCATCGGGCGACCAGGCGTCAGACCACTCCATGGCAAATCCGTTTTCGGTGAAAACAATCGGCAGCCAGTAGTATCGTCCATCAATCGGGTTCTTAGGTCGCCACTCATCAAACATCGCTACGAATGCATCCTTCTTGCCCGGCATGGGCAAGACAAAAGTGCTCTGTCCTCCGAAAGTTTTCTCCGGTCCAAGATTGTTCTGCGGATTGGTTCCTCGGCATGGATTCCCCAGCGGTTCATAAGGACCGAAAATGGTATCGGCAACAAATGATCGAGCCTCATTGGGAGCCCAGCCGGTGCATCCAGAAGACAACAGATAGTACTTCCCGTCGCGATTAAAAATCGCGGGGGCCTCGTTTTTGCCACCGGGTTGTACGCGAGCCCATTGGCCGCTGTGGCTCAGGTAGTCGTCCGACAATCGGCTGATATGCAGTGTCTGATTTTCTTCGGATGCGAAAAGATGATAGGCCGTTGCATCATCATCCACAAACAACGTCATGTCGCGACAGAACTGACCCGTCGAGAAGTCTCTGCGGTAAATTTCCAGTCGGTTATCCTCATCATGCCAGTGCGTCATGAAAGTCTTGTAGGTGTTGGAGTCCTGCTCACCCGGCGCGAATTCTTGCCCCATCAAGCCCTTATGCTCTTGCTCGAAACGGGCCATCGCTTTGGCATCGGTCACCTCCTGGGTTGCGTTCAGCGGCCACGTCCCCGCATTGGGACGCAGACTATGAAGGAAGGTGAACGGCCCGGTCGGCGAATCGGCGACCGCCACTCCGGCACGCGCCGAACTGTAGCCACATCCGATCAGTTCCAGATGAAACCACATCACATACTTTCCGGTCTTGCGGTTGTAAATCACCTTTGGGCGCTCCAACACGCACCCTTTGAAGATATCGCTCTTCGGATTGTCCGAAACCTGCAGAGCAATCCCCTCGTCTTTCCAGCGTTTCAAATCCTTTGACGAATAGACGTGCACGCCGACCTGCGCGCGGTTTCCGGAGGGTCCGGCCACCTTATGCTCGCCGTACCAGAAATAGGTGCCTTGATGGAATAACACACCGCCGCCATGAGCATTCACATGCACGCCGTTGTTGTCTGGCCATAAACTGCCTGAATCGATAAAAAGGTCCTCAGCTCTCGCGTTTGCCGCCAATACCGCCAAGCTGATGGTTCCATACAGCATACAAACAGCACCACACCGCAAGCTCTTCATCACAATCATTTCCTTTTCATTTAGTTAGTTTGCATTCGATTTTCGCGTGTCCGCTTCCTTCTGAAAGACACGCACATAGTCGATTTCATACCGTGTTGGGAAAGTGGTTTTCGACGGGTCACCGCCAGACTTGCCGCCGATGGCGAGATTCAGCAATAGGTAATGGGGTTGTTGGAAGGGGTTGGTCGGACCGCGATCCGTTACGTTGATGGTCTCCGTCAGGTCGATCGTATTGAGCAGCATGTCGTCAACATAAAGCTCGATGCTGCTGCTGTCCCAATCCATTCGCCAAACGTGGAACTTCTCGTCCCACTTTGGGTCTGCGAACGACATGACCGGTTTCTTGCTTTCATCCCACTTCACTCTTCCTCGTGTGTTACCGCCCCAGCAAGCATTGGCAAGTAGACACCCACCATAGAACTCCATCAGGTCGATCTCACCGTTGCTGGGCCATCGTCCATTGACACCCAGAAACCAAATCGCTGGCCACAATCCTTCTTGAGTTTTGATCCTCGCTTTGACCTCGAAACGTCCGTACTTCCAACTGTGAAGTCCCTTGGTGATGAGACACGACGAAGTGTATTGGATGTTTTCTCTTTTCTCCTTCCAGTTCCCACTACCCGTTTTGCAGCTCGGATTCGGTTTGACTTCTCTGCGACCTTCGACAACGAGCATTCCGTTATTACAGATCGTGTTGTCGCGTTGAATACAGAACACACGTTCTACGTAGCCATTTAGAACCTATCCGAAAAGGGGTCTGACCCTTTGTCGACCAACGTTTCGATTGCTCAGAAACTCGTTGTTTTCCAATGGAATCGCTACCGATACGCTCAGCCCAAGAGAGGGTCAGACCCCTTTTCGGATGGGTTCTAAGCTCGACTTTTTCCGTTTCTGCAGGAGGTCGTTGCGAAGAAAAAGTAGGGCAAGAAGAGTATGTTCCGCGTGATTCTATCTCGAAGTCCAAAAAGAAACCCCAGAAAAACACGCTCGTTCGACCGGGGCCCAGCGAGAAACTCTTCCCTCCCTGACCCAGTTATTTCCCGCACGCTGCTTAGGATCGATCGGGAAATTACTTTCGGACTTGAACATTGAGATAGGCTTCCACCATTTCTTCCGCACGTCCCGAGCGATTTGATTCCAAATCGCCGCATTGCTGCGGCAGGAGGCATTACCGCGAAGCGGTTAGATTCCATAGCCTAGGGTCGACGCGAAGCGGCGCACCCTAGGGCCACGGTGTCGACGTCGTTCTCATACGCTGCAAGCGTTGTACAGTGACATCAACGACAGATGGGGAGGCCACTGCCAATGGGCTTCCGATTGGGGCGTCGATGCCGTCAATTGTAAAACCTCTTCGAGGTATGCTGCCAAATGCGGTCGGTGACCCAGGGTGCGCTATCGCGACCCTGGGCTTCGGAATCTAACCCCTGTCGGGGTAGGAATCGGTTGGTAGCAACCGCATGAAGATAGGCTAATCTGGAAGCCACGGACACGACAAAAACAGACACTTAGTTTCCGCTCGATCCTAAGAAAACCGCCAGCCTGGATACGATCACCCACCCATTCCGTGGGAGGGCCAAAAGGAAAAAGTCGAGCTTAGCAAGCTTATCACCAGGCTCCACTTTCGTTTATGTCGCCAGGAATTTGCACCACACAGTGACTTTTATAACCGGCTCTTCCACAGAATGGGTGGGTCATCGAAACCTGGCTGGCGGTTTTGCGAGGAATGCTGGCGGAAAAAACAATGGGAATGCGGAGGATGGATTGTTCGAGAATATCGAACCCAACCGGCCAAGCCTTGACAATCCCGCGACGATTCTCGACCTCGTTAACCATCCGATTCCATCGAAGTACCAAGGCGCAGCGCTAACGCCCTTCGTGAATGGCGTCGAGCTATTGCCCGACCGCGAAGTCGATCCGACGCAACTGGTCGATGTGGCGGTCGATCCCGAATACAAAGCGATGCTCGGCAGACGACGAGAAAAGTGCATGAACTACAAAGACAAATACACTCGACCAGGTCGCGTCGAAGAGTAGCTGGACAGCGCCGCGTTGCGGGCAATTTAACGTAAACTGCCGAATCAATCTCGGATTGAGCGGCTAGACGCTAGCTCGCCGGTATTTCATGGTCCTAAACGGCCCGCTAGCGTCTTGCCGCTCATCAAGTGGCGCTGTCCAGCTAGTGAACCACTGAGACACTGCTCGCGCACGCTATTCTCGATGACGGGAATCCGAAGGAATCGCCACTGACATCAGCATCGTGGTTGTGGAGAACCCTAGCGCGCGAGCCAAAGGAATGATGTTCGTTTCGCGACCAGGTTGCTTCGTAGGCATACAGGTCGGTGGGCCGTTTCCAAGTTTTTGCTGCAAAACGAAATCGAAAACGCGTTTGGCACGGCAATCGCGTTTGCAAGGGTTCACTCGCCGGGCAGTGTTGTTCACCGCCGCGATACAAACCATGACACCTTTGGAGATTGCCATGTTAGGGACCGTCCGCAAATAAAGTATCGAACTGCTATAGGAGAAAAACACCTATTTCGTCGATAATGCGTTGATGCAAGACGCACATATTATTGAAGGACTAGAACTTAAGTTTAATTCTCTCGTCGGGG